>NZ_JACVTS010000020.1:0-112836 GCF_016624545.1 Erwinia sp. S38
CATCGGGCGTTTTACAGGCAGAACGTTGTCAACCTAAATCAGGACTAGTCAGTGAAATTTCAGTATTCATCCGTCCCCCTGCTAGATTAATTCTCTAAAGGTCAACCCGCATCAACGTACATCGATCAACACATGTTGGTACAGATGATGGTATTTCCGGTTCGATAATGCTTGTACCAACGATGCCTTGCAGCTCATTCAGTGAGTCAGGACTCTGATCAAAAGATGCAGTAGAACGCCAGATGAGTCATATGGAACGTAATTCGGTACGCATAGCGTATATCCAGAAGGCAGAATGTATCGATGAATTTAAGTTGATGCTGCAGTGGTGGGCTGATTTTTTGAATTAGATCAGTTAGATGAAGTACCAACAGAAAAAAGAATGCCTGAAATAATGCCTTGAATGTACATATATTTGCGAGCATCATCGCAAATATATGTACATGGATTCTTCAACATAATGACCTCCGACAAATCCCTAAAGCAAGCGATATCAAATATTACTATTTGGCGAAAAGGTGAACAGCGTGCGCCACATAAGCCATTATTGCTGCTGTACGTCCTCTCACACTACCGTCAGGGCCATGATCGACTGTTTAACTATGGTTCTGAAATCTATGAGCCACTGTTGGAACTCCTGGAACGTTATGGACCGCAGCGCCGCGATCAGCGCCCGGATATGCCGTTCTGGCGTCTGAAGGGCGATGGCTTCTGGGAACTGCAAAACGCAGAACTGTGCTCAACCAATGGAAGCCGCCAGCCGCCCCGACGTGAACTGACCGAATATAATGTCGCGGGTGGATTTGATGCCCCCAATTTTACGTTGGTGGCAAAAAATCACAGGCTAATTGATACGCTGGCGCAACAACTTCTTGAGGCGCATTTTCCGGCCAGTATTCAGGAGGACATCGCTGACGAAATGGGGTTTGATATTCGCACCTCTCTCCGTCAACGCGATCCGAAGTTCCGCCAGTTGGTGCTACGTGCATACAATTATGAATGCGCGGTCTGCGGCTTCAATATGCGCCACGACAATGCGCCAATTGCTTTGGAAGCTGCCCATATCAGATGGAAGCAACATAATGGCCCCTGTGAAGTACCTAATGGCCTGGCGTTGTGTGCGATCCACCATAAAGCGTTTGATCGTGGTTCGATTGGGCTGGATGAAAATATGCGCTTGAAAGTTTCAAATGCGATTAATGGCGGTAGTGTTGTTCAGAGACTGTTCTGGGATTTTTCGGGAAAGGCGATTGCGTTGCCACCGATTAAAGAAAATTATCCGAGTGAGCAGTTTATTGAATGGCATCTGGAAGAAGTATTCAAAGGATAATATTGATCTGGGATAGGACAGTTATTTAACGTGCCGTATAAAAATCATTCACCCTTGATGAATTAATGGTTTTTCAGGGGGGGTACGATGCCTCACATTCTGCAAGTTCGGAGTATCTGCCATAAGGTTTTTTTCCAGAAGGTACAACTTCTCTGAGACTGTAATTAAAATTCAGATAAAAATTTTATGGATTGAATAGGATATAAAATCTTCGAGCCGCCTTCCTGATTTTTATCTGTACTCTTTCGTCTTATCTTATTCATTGCATAATGAATTCGTTACACCCTATATATTTTTGCCTTTATGGAAGATTAGCAATGAAAACAGAATGCGACGTTATAATGGAACATACCGAGCTGATCCTGGCGATCGGTATTGAACGAATTGTCACTGGCCGAAACGCTGCACTAGCAAAGATTGAAAAAATCCTTGAGCAGATTGATGCTATCTCCCAATTAACTGCAGAAATCGGTGGGGGGACTGTCAAAGACTGGGCGATGAAAATGGAAAACTGTTATGGCTGTTGGCTTATGGAAACATCTGACCAGGCGATACCAGAGATCATCCGTAATATTGACCGAAATATCTGGCACGACTTGATGCTGAAGTCTGGCCTGATGGCATTGATGGATACACAGGCTCGCGTTATCTGGCGTAAAAGTCTGGAGGAGAATAATTTTCCATTCATCAGCAAAGAAAGTATTTTAACTACCTTTGATAAGCTGCAAAGTAATAAAATGGATTTTTTTGAACGAGGAGTTATCAATGTATTTAGAGGACTATCGTGGGATTATAAAACAAACAGTCCCTGTCGATTCGGTAAAAAAATAATTCTAAAAAACCTTGTGGCGCACAATGATTGGGGCTTCAGCCTGAACGGTGACTGGCATAAGAAACAACTTGCTGACCTGGAAAAAATGCTGCTTCTGCTTGATGGAAAGCCTGCTCCCAACGACGGGCGAGATATCTCTATCCGGTTAATGGAACATGTGCGTGATCATCCGATGATGGGGTTTTACGAAGATGAATTGTTCAGTATTCAATATTTTAAAAAGGGAACCGCTCACCTGACCTTCAAAAAAATAGAGTTGATTGCAAAAATGAATAACATTATCGCTAAATATTATCCGGGCATGTTGGCCCCAAGACAATGAAAAATTAATGTTGTATGCACTATTCCTCAACCGGTTTTCGATAAGTAGCACGGATAAAGACCCTACTGGAGTTCTTTATCCGTGAAGATAGTGAATTTTAAGCCGCAGGGCTGATTTTTAAATAGTCCAACTATTCGATACGACTTCAGCCTGTTTGAGTATCAGTTCAACCGCATAAGGTGTTTTATCCGGTGGGTATTTGTATTTACGCAGTGTCTGTCGGACCAGAATGCGTAATCTGGCACGGACACTCTCGCGTACCTGCCAGTCTACGGTTGTGGATTGACGCAATTTTTGTGTCACTTCAATAGCCAGTTTCTTCAGGACATCATCACCCAGTTCGCGTACCGCACTTTCGTTTTCTGTCAGCGCATCGTAGAAAGCAATTTCATCAGGGTTCAGGCCCAGCGCTTCATCACGCGCCATCGCATCCTGAAACTCTTTTGCCATCTGGATAAGCTCTTCAATGACCTGTGCAGTTTCAATGGCGCGGTTATTGTATTTGAGCAGTACGGCTTTCAGGCGGTCTGAGTATTTCTTCTCCTGAACCACGTTGTTCTTAGTGCGGGCATGAATGCCGTCGTTCAGCAGTTTTTCCAGTAACTCGACCGCCAGATTGCGCTGCGGCATTTCACGTACTTCTTCCAGAAACTCGTCTGATAATAATCCGATATTGGGTTTATCCAGACCTGCCAGTGCAAACACATCATCCACTCCTGTCGCAATAATAGCGTTATCGAGGATTTTACCGAGCAGCGTGTTTTTCTCTGACTGGCTGAATTTCTTGTCGGTTGTCGTCAGTTTGATGATTGCTACTTTCACCGCAGATAGGAACGCTATCTCTTTTTGCAATGGTTTGGCTTCATCCAGCGTACTGCACAGCGACCAGGCTTTGTTCATTGCCAGCACAACATCAAAAAAGCGTTTTTTACCATCATCAAGCCCCAGCACGTAATCTGCGGCTTTGAGTAAAAATCGTTGGGGTACTTCTTCAAAACCGGTGTAATCAAACCCGGCAGCGGTTGGTGTTTTGGCAAACATGCCGTGAATCACATCCAGCTTTTCTAGCAGAATAGCGAAAGCTTCATGAGCATCGACAGTCGTCTGTCCCTTACCTTTAGAATCGGTATAAGTTTTTAGCGCCTGTTTCAGTTCATTGGCGATACCGATGTAATCAACCACTAAACCGCCAGGCTTATCCTTAAAGACGCGGTTGACGCGTGCAATAGCCTGCATCAGGTTGTGACCACGCATCGGTTTGTCGATATACATGGTATGGCAGCAGGGGGCATCAAATCCGGTAAGCCACATATCGCGCACAATTACCAGCTTCAGCGGATCGTTAAGATCTTTAAACCGTGCCTCAAGGCGTTTTTTTGCCTGCTTATTGTAGATGTGTGGCTGAAGGAATTTATTATCAGAGGCAGAGCCGGTCATGATGATTTTAATTTCCCCCTTCTCAACATCATCACTATGCCATTCCGGACGCAGGTCAACCAACGCATCATACAGTTTTACGCAGATTTCGCGGCTCATGGCTACAATCATCGCTTTGCCATTCATTGTGGCGTTACGGGCCTCGAAATGTTGAACAAGGTCGGCTGCTACCTGCTTAATTCGTGGATCGGAACCCACCAGTTTTTCCAGCCGGCTCCAGTCTCCTTTGGTTTTCTCTTTTTGCTCGGTCTCTTCGTCCTCAACCAGCTCATCAACCTGATCGGAAAGTGTTTCCAGCTCATCGTGATTGAGGTCGAGTTTTGCCAGACGCGATTCGTAGTAGATAGGCACGGTTGCACCGTCTTCGACTGCATCCTGAATGTCGTAGATCGAGACGTAATCACCAAATACCGCGCGGGTATCTTTATCTTCGGAAGAGACAGGAGTTCCGGTAAAGCCCATAAACGAGGCATTGGGTAATGCATCGCGCATATGTTTGGCATAACCATACTTATAAGCACCCGTTTCGCGATCCAGCGTAGCGCTCAGACCATACTGGCTGCGGTGCGCTTCATCGGAAATGACGACGATATTGCTACGTAAATTGAGCGACGGATGTGTTTTTTCGCCCTCCAGAGGAGCAAATTTTTGCACGGTGGTAAAAATAATCCCGCCTGATTCACGGGCATTAAGCATTTCTCGGAGCTGGTCGCGGTCGTTCGCCTGTAATGGTTCTTGCTTAAGCAGATCCTGCGCCTGGCTGAACGTGGCATAAAGCTGTCCGTCGAGGTCGTTACGGTCGGTCACCACCACGATGGTCGGGTTGTTCATTTCTGCCTGTTGCAGCAGCTTACCTGCGTAACAGCACATTGAAATACTCTTACCGGAACCCTGCGTATGCCAAACGACGCCTGCTTTTCTGCTGCCAGGCGTGATGTTGCTGCGGAGCGGCAGGTGTTTACCGGTTGAGGCCACAATCGTCGCTGCTACTGCTTCACGTACTGCATGGAATTGATGGTAGGCGGCAATCTTTTTAACCAGTCGTTTACCATCGCTTTCAAACAGGATGAAATAACGAATGTAGTCGAGCAGCAATTCACGATTAAAGAATCCTCTAACCACCGTTTCAAGCTGCCACTCAAACAGCGGCTTGTCGTCTTCATTGGTTAACGTTTTCCATGGAAGGAAGCGTTCTTCGTTCGCGGTAAGGGAACCTATGCGTGCGTTATAACCGTCGCTGACCACCAACGCCTCGTTGCAGATAAACAAATCGCTGAGTTCATTTTTATAGGTTTGTAGCTGATTAAATGCCGCCCAGATATCGGCATTGGCATCAATTGGACTCTTGAGTTCGATAACGGCTATGGGCAGACCGTTGATATAGCCGATGATATCCGGGCGGCGTACTTGCTTCGTTCCCTGAATGGCTACCTGATTTACCACCATATAGCGGTTAGTATTGGGGTGGTTGAAATCCATCAGGAACGCTTTATCGTGAAGGACTTTGTCATCCTTCTTATACTGTACCGACACGCCGTCGAGCAGCAGGTGGTGGAACGCTTTGTTACTGACGACCAGATCCGGGCTTTGAGCGTGGGTGATACGTAGTATCACCTCCTCCAGCACGGTAACCGGTAGATGCGGGTTAATCTTTTGCAACTGTTCCAGTAACACCGGGCGCAAAAACACATCGTGGAACGAAGCACGCAGCGGATGATTGCCATCTGGCGCAATATCCGGCCCGTGCAGTACTTCCCAGCCCAGTTCAGCAAACCATTTCAGGCTTTGCTGTTCTAAATCGTCTTCGCTTAGCATCAGGCTTCCTCAGTATCAGTTTCTTCCATTTCTTCCGGCACGTTTGAAATTTCTTTGAGCGCCATATTCAGTGGGGCAATAAAGGGAGCGAGCGCTTTTTCAAACGCCGTCAGATTTACCAGCAGCCAGTCGATCATCTCAGACCAGTTCGCTTCATCAAGGCTGATGGCCGGGCTGGCAAAGGAAATTCGACACGATTTTTTACCTGGCAGGGGCTCCCACTTAAGCGTATGGCCAAACGTGTTTTCAATTGTCTCATTGCGCTCATACAGCCAGTTAAAAGCAAAGGTGTTGCTCTCTGAGGAGGCTTTGGCAATCCATAGCTCAACGCGGATCTCTTTTTTACTGAAAACCAGGTTGTATGAAACGCCACTAATACCAGAACCCGCGCTGATCCAGTGGTCAGTTGAGGGGCTGATATTATTATAAAGGTTACAGGCACTGGCTTTGAGGCGCTCCAGCATCTTTGTCCAGAAGGCTTTACGCATCAATTGAACCGGCTTTACACCACCGCTGACGGATTGCTCTTCCGCCTCTTTTTGCGCCATGCCGATCATGTAGGATTCGGCTTCCGGCGTGGGGATTACCTGCCGGATATCAACGAAAATATCGTCGTTGAATTTATAGGGTTTTACCTTAAAGCACTGTACCCGCAGACCAAACTGCATTAGCCACAGGGCGGTGTTGGTCACCTCTTTGCGAAAGCTGGCCGCGACCATGATGATTCTCTGTGTACGGCTCTGGTTGATTAAAACTTCATCCAGCGTTTCATATTCGAGGAATTCAGCAAGTATCTCTGCCGCCGGACGATTTTCCTCTAGCTCGTACTTATCCAGATAAAGCTGGAAGATTTGCAGAATTTGCTCTTTACGCAGATTGGCGCAATACCCGGCGTATTTGAGCGCTTGCCAGACGACGTCGCGACCTGAATCATCAAGCTTGTTCTCGATGATCACCAGATTGCCTTTTTTATCGATAGCCAGCAGGTCAAGGCGTTCTTTGGTGTCGTCAAAACCGGCGAACTCTTTCTGTATAATTAGTAGCTCATCGTCATTATCGCGAGTTAGCGCTTGGGGATTCTGTGCCAGCCATTCCTGCAGATTGCCCCGTTCGGTAAAACCGAGACTGCTGAAAGAGACTTCCTGTAAGGAGTGCAGGCTGTTAGTGGGCGTATCAACTTTATACATTTTCCACCTCGCTTACTGCCTGCTCCGCTGCTGGCAGTGTGATTTCGCCGGAGAGGAGCTTGGGGAGGAGGGTGTCGCGGGTATTGGTGAGTACCTCATTCTGATCTAAGTTATTTGCTCGATACGAGAAAAATACTCCAGTTCTTGAACTGAAAATTTTTAGTAACGACTCTAATTTTTTCCGTTCGAGAGGCAGTACACATTGTGTGGAGAGAACAACATCTGCGTTCACTGCTGGATAAGCACCTCCATCAGCCAAATGAGCTAAACGTTCAATACTTTCCTTTGATGTAACGCAGAGATAAATATACTCACTAAAAACCCGAGCCTTAGGAGTTAGTACAGCAAACCCAGTGCTTCCGGTTAATCCTGTTTTATTTATGTAGGAATAGGACCCATTTCCCGGCCGGACTGTGCCAACGATTGTATCGTGCGGCTTTAATATTCTTCTTGCTCTACTTGGTGCATCTGAAAATTGATACGTTTCTATAGAGTTAATAACCCCCCATTTGGTATTTGCCAAATCAACGTAACTGACAGATTCAGGAGCATTTTTCTTCGACCATGATTCTGCATTCAATGAGGCTACTTCTGATAAATCACTAACGTACCAACCCTCAGGAATCTCCCCCAACTCACTATCCTGCATCGCAGACGGGAACAGTTCTGCTGCGGCTTTTAACTCAGCATATTGCTCTGGGTATTCACGCTCAAAAACTACCAGCGCATCAGCATCTTTCCCAGAAATCGCCGTCATAGCGGCCAGCGTCGCATCTTCCTGAGAACCACCCGCTTCCAGCACTGCGATTTTGGCTTTGACCGGTTCAAAATCGACAAACCAGCTTTTGAACAGGGCTTGTGCTATTTGTTCGAGGGTTTTATTTATGTCCTCATTGAGAATAATTTTATCATCAAGAGCTTTGCTGAATAACTCCAATCGTAATAAATCTGCCTTCGGTGGTACTGATACCTCTAACTCTTGCAATACTTTTGTATCTAATTTACCCGCACCAATTCCAGTATTCTCAACCTTATCTAAGAGAAGTTCTCTCGACGAAATCAACCAAGCGAGAAGATAATATGGGGTTATATCTTCACTTTTGGGGACTAATGCTTTCACGTCTTGATTAAAAGTTACCTCACGTGTCGTGATACCAACTGGTATTTTATTATGGAGAGCTCCACCGCGAACTAACAAAAGAACGGTCCCTGCAGGTACTCTACGAGTGCCATTAGTGCATCCTAAAGAAGTTACCCGTAGGTCTGAATCTTGGTATCTAGTTGACTGCATGGAAGAAGCACTAATCCATGGAATTTCTCCATTCCAGTAATCTTTGTTACTTTTAGATGGTGTCCCTCCGGAAAGGAAAGTAACCAGCTCGCCGAGCTTTTTAACAGTCCAGTTAGAACTCATAACCAAGCTCCCCCAGATTTGTCTTAATCTGTGCTTCCAGCTTGGCGCTCTCTTCTAGCTGGCATTTAAGTTGAGCCGTCAGTCGTGCCATCTTTTCAGCAAACGGCTCATCGTCTTCATCTTGCTCAGCAGCACCCACATAGCGCCCTGGGGTTAGCACAAAGTCATTTTTCTGGATATCTTCAAGAGTTGCGGAGAAGCAGAACCCTGCTTCGTCCTGGTAATTTTTATCTTCCTGCCACGCGTGGAAGGTATCGGCAATTTTGGCGATATCCTCACCTGTGAAGTCACGCAGCACGCGGTCTCTCATAAAACCAATCTGACGAGCATCAATAAACAGGACTTCCCCTTTACGGTGCGCTTTGCCATTACCGCCTGATTTATCTTTGGTCAGGAACCAGATACAGGCCGGGATTTGGGTGTTGGTAAACAGCTGGCCTGGCAGGGCCACCATGCACTCCACCAGATCGGCTTCAATCAGCTTACGGCGGATTTCGCCTTCGTTGTTGGTGTTAGAACTCATTGAACCGTTGGCCAGCAGTAGCGCCATCGAACCTTTCGGTGCGAGGTGGTGGATCATGTGCTGCATCCAGGCGAAGTTAGCGTTCCCCTGCGGCGGCGTGCCGTATTTCCAGCGCACGTCGTTTTCCAGCTTCGCGCTCCACCACTCCTTCATATTGAATGGCGGGTTAGCCATCACGAAGTCGGCGCGCAGATCCGGGTGCTGGTCGTCCAGCAGGGTATCGGCGTTTTTCGTGCCGAAGTTAAAGTCGATGCCACGGATTGCCATGTTCATCGCCGCCAGTTTCCATGTAGTCGGATTCGACTCCTGGCCGTAGACGGAAATATTGCGCTTCTGTTCGGCAGCGTTGTAATTCTTCTCGCCGGCGTGCTCTTCAATAAAGCGGTCGCTGGAAACAAAGAACCCACCGGAACCCATCGCCGGATCGTATACTCGCCCGTTATACGGTTGCAGCATTTCGACAATCAGGGTCACGATGCTTTTTGGCGTGTAGTACTGGCCGCCCTGTTTGCCTTCAGCCAGCGCGAACTGGCCGAGGAAATATTCGTAAACGTGGCCGAGAATATCTTTGCTCTTTAGGCTGAGTTTCTGGCCATTATGTTCCGGGTTGCTGAAATTGGCGTCAGAAAAGGTGTTAATCAGTCCGGTCAACAACTCGTTGCCCAGCTGATACTGGCTAATGCGGTTCAAAATGCCTTTCAGTTTCGGGTTGGTTTTTTCAATTTCATCCAGCGCGTTATCCACCAGCCAGGAAACAGAACGTAATTTGACGTCCTGTCCGGTTGTTTCATCCACCCACAGCACCGTACCGGTCGGCAGCATAGCTTTGTTTTTCAGTGTTTCCCAACGTGCTGCCTTTGGCACCCAGAAGACGTTTTTCTCGGTGTAGTAATCTTCGACCTCAAGCTCTTCCTGAATAGCCAGTGCGTATTCTTCGTCAGAATCGTAACCGTCACGCGACATGGCGTAGGTATTGTCCGGATTACCAACATCACGGAACAAAGCGATCAGATCCTGCTGGCGAGCCTCAAAGGCATCGGAAACATACTTCAGGAAGATGAGCCCCAGCACTACGTGCTTATAGTTGGCAGCATCCATGTTGGCACGCAACTTGTCGGCGGCCTTCCAGAATTTGTTATCCAGCTCATTGAGAAACTGTTGTTCAGCGTTGTTCATGAAAATCCTCGGGGTAGATCGCAGCGAAAGAGCAACCATGCCTTATCGCAAATTCAGGTTTGGAATGCAGTTCGCAAAATGATACCCGGAACGGATACGATTACAAACGACGCAGTGCGAAGATGTTTGCTTTTGAAGGGGAAAAAATAGGAAACTGGGGCACCGTTCCGCCAGCTTATTCTGCTTTACCATTCATCCCTTTGGGGGGGCTGAGGCCTTTCAGGCACAGTAGAGCGCTACGGCGTCAACCATTGCAGCATATTAATTTTGATTAAAGGCAATCAGAATATTGTCGATGGTCATTCTGATTATGGATTAATATATTAAACGGATAAAATAATGTCCTGGCTTAATTCTCTTTTAGTGACACTGACTTCTGTGGAACCCCATTGGGTGCCCGTCACCGTTATCGTCCTTGTTAGCTTTGCCTTCATCTGCTTTATTTTCTTTTATTTATTCAGAGCCATCAAAATTGTTAATGGCCTTAAAAAATATACAAAATCAATCAGCAGCGTTGAAAACAGTGCACCAGCGGCCCAGCTGGACCAGCTTAAAAGCCTGTTTCAACGGCCTGAACTCAGGCACGCGTGGAATGAGTTCAAAGATTCCCTGCACCCGCAGCGTGAACTGGAGAATGGGGAAGAGAAAATCGTTCGAATTCGCGCTACCGTTCCGAGCGCCAGCTTTTTCTCGGAAGAGCAACTGGTCGATATTCCACTGAATACTGAATTCTTCAAACACTTGCCAGGTATTCTGACGGGTATAGGGATTATCGGCACTTTCTATGGTTTGATGATTGGCCTCAGCCACTTCGATCCCAGCACGCCAGAGCAGGTCTCCAGCAGCGTCAATAACCTGTTACGAGATGTGCTGTACGCCTTCCTGGGGTCTGCATGCGCTATTTTCGCCTCCATTCTTGTGACCTGGCTGGAAAAACTGTCGATCGCCAAGTGTTACAAGTATCTCGAAAAATTCACCGCGGCCCTGGATTCCCTCTATAACAGCGGCGTTGGAGAGGAGTACCTTGCTTCACTGGTCAAATCCAGTAATGAAAGCGCGACCCAGGCCCGCCATTTGAAAGAAAGTCTGGTCACCGATTTGCGCGATATGTTGCTGCATCTGGCTGAAAGCCAGAAAGAGGAAAACGAGCGACTGGCTACAACGCTCAGCACCACCTACCGTGAATCAGGGCAACAGTTTGCCGAGCAGGTGAGTGGCGCAATTGAAAACAGCCTTAAGTCGCCGCTGGATAAAATTGCCGGAGCCGTGCAGACCGCCAGTGGGGATCAAAGCGGCATGGTACAGCATATGCTGCAGGATGTGCTGACGGCATTTATGGCCAAACTTGATACCACCTTTGGTCAGCAGTTTACGAATCTCAACGACATGATGGGCCAAACCGTTGGCGCTATTCAGGCAATGCAAACCGGCTTCTCCACGTTATTACAGGACATGCGTCAGGTGAGCGATGATTCCCGTCAGGGCAGTGCGCAACTCATTGAGCAACTATTATCAGAGATGAAATCTGGCCAGCAGGCTATGCAGGCTGGCATGAATGACATGCTGACCAGCCTTCAGGCCTCAGTGGCTAAAATTGGGGCGGAGGGTGAAGGGGCCGGTGAACGTATGGCTCGGCAGCTGGAAAAAATGTTCGCCGATAGCGAAGCACGAGAAAAGGCGCAGGCAGAACATATGGCTGCGTTTATTGAAGCCATTCAAAACTCGGTGCAGCAGGGGCAAAGCGCCACAATGGAAAAAATGGCAACGTCGGTGGAAGCGCTTGGCGAACAACTGGGTAGCCTGTTTGGGCAGATCGATAAGGGGCAACAGCAGATTTCATTGAATCAGCAAGCGAGTCAGCAATCCCTGCATGAACAAACTCAGCGTGTGATGAGTGAGGTTGACGATCAAATTAAACAGCTGATTGACACTGTTGCCAGTCAGCATCAGGGAACGACTGAAACACTCCGCATGCTTGCGGAACAAACTAACCGGCAGATTCAGGATATGCAAAATGGTGCGGACAAAATGCGTCTGGCAGCTGAGCGCTTTGAACATGCTGGCAATCGGGTTTCAGAAGCCAATCACATTACCGCTGAAGTGCTGAATAAAGCGCAATCAGCAGGTTCATCACTTTCCCTTGCTACCAGCGAACTGTCATCCGTTGTGGCTGATTACCGTAATAATCGGGAAGCGGTGAGTAAATCAATTGCCATGCTGGAACTGCTTGCTGCCAATACGCAGTCTGAACAAACCACGCGTCATCAATTTATTGCCGACCTCAAACAGCACGGTGAGCGTTTGCAGAGCTATAACCGGGAAGCGCAGGACTTTATGGAAAATGTCAGTGGCGTGCTCGGGAAAGGGTTCGAAGACTTCTCTGAAGGTGTTTTACGCAGCCTGGATAAAACAATGGGCAAGCTGGACGTTGAAATGGCAAAAGCCTCCAGTCTGCTGGCCGGTTCTGTGGAACAGATTGGAGAAAGTGTCAGCGAGCTTGATGATGTTCTGTCGCGTGTGCGCGCCTGAGGAGTAACGGCTGATGTTTGGAAACGCATTTGGCGTTAAAAAGCGCCGCGGCGATGAAGCGGAGAAGCCATTCTGGATCTCCTATGCCGATCTGATGACGGCCATGATGGTGCTATTTTTAGTCGTTATGGTGGCGTCGTTGAGCTCCGTTACGCAACGCATTCAACGAGCGGAGCAAGGTGAAAAAACAAGAGGGCAGGATATATCCCGACTGTGTGAGCGCCTGGAACTGCATGCCCGAAATATGAACAAAACCATCGTGGTGGACTGCCATGATAATCGCATCAGCTTTGGTGAGGCAGGGCGTTTCAATCACAATCAATTCTTCCTGAATGCTGAGGGACAAAAAGCGTTGCAGGATGTTGTTCCGTTGGTACTGGAAGCGGCTGACAGTGAAGAAGGGCAAAAGTGGTTCAAGCAAATTGTCATTGAAGGGTTTACCGATACCGACGGCTCATATCTGTATAACCTGCATCTTTCCCTACAGCGTTCCGAATGGGTGATGTGTAGTCTGCTCGACAGCCGCAGCCCCTTGCAAAAGAACCTTTCTGCGCAACAGCAGCTGCAAATCCGCAAGCTGTTCCTTGCGGGGGGCGTCTCCTTTAACAATGCGAAAGAAAGCAAAGAAGCCAGCCGACGCGTCGAGTTACGTATGCAGTTCTTCGGCTTGAAGGATAAGCGGGATAAGGCCGATGAGGTGGATTTCCCGCCGGTCGTTAATAAAGAAGTGTGCCAGCTGGTAATGCCCCAATGACGCCCGCACTGAGCGCTCTTTCTCAACGCATTGCTGCCAGGCTCGCATCCAAAAAACGGGATGACGGTTACCTGCAAAATGATTTCCATTCGCTGGCCTCCGCTGCCCTTGATATGGAAAAGCGTTTTGATAAGGCTGAAAAAATTCCTTCGCCGCCACAGGAAATGCGGTTGGCGGCTTTGCGCCGCCTCCGTCTTGCTGAAGAACTCACGGAACGAGAGTGGCGGATGGTCTTTTATGGCCTCGCCGATAACGATCCGTCATATCCCGACCAGCCAATACTGCTGGAGGATGATGCGTTCTTTCCTGAGGTAGACGATGCCATCAAAAGAAGGCTTGAAACTAAGACGCTGAAACGCAGGGATTGGGCTGCGCTTTGTTCAAGCTATTTTGCCTACCAGCGTGAATTACCCGAGGCTAACCCTCACTGGTGCGTACTGCGTGGGCATATTGCTCAGGGTTATTTCGTGGTAAAAGCTGCGATACGGCGAGAAAAATCGTGGATGAAAACCATCGAGTTTTATCACGATATATTTACCCCGCAGGCCGGGGGCGTAATCTCCAGGCAGTTGCTGGCGGGGGAAAGTAATTCACTGTCGTCGTTAGAGAAAATCGCGCAAATTCCCGATAGCAGCTGGCTGTGGAAGCGCATTTTTACGGTGCTTTTAGCGCAACTTGACACACTTGACGATCCCCAGTTTATGGAAAAAATTAACTGGTTGTTAGGTCTGGCCGCGCAGTGGGTACGTTTTCGTGATGACATCATGACGGCGACCCTGACCCGCTATTACCATTCAGTTTATCGCGATCAGGCACATTCCGCGCTGAAGCAGGCTGCACTGGAATACTGGGATAATCCCCAATTGAAAAGCCAGCAGAATAAATGGCATCAGTATGTCTCCGAGTCGGTTGCGGCAATGGTTCGGGGATGGTTGGCAAAACAGGATCTGACACATTTCTTTGAACTGCTGCGTGGAAACGGCGATGTCGATCAGGCGCGACTGCACTACTGGCTGCGTTTTGCCAATCAGATGGGATTCACCCGAATCGTCATGGGAGCTGATGCCTGGCAAGATGGTGGAAGTGACTTTGTTAAATTCCGTGAAGAAAACAAGGGACGGTTAAGCGAGTTAAGAGGTGGACGTAGCCTCGACAACGCCATGATTATGCAGATTAACAATTATCTGTTCGTTGAGTTTTCAGGAACAGGAAACGCGATGTACTACTACCGGGTAGGCCAGGCACCGTTTAATCCGGAATCACGGTTACTCGATATCAAAAACCAACTTAAAGATAAGGGATTATGCCCTAAACCTCTAACACACTTCCCGCCCGCTGAAGAATACAAAAACAATCAACTCACTGGCTGGATGTTGAAATATGACGATGAGCTACGTAAGTTGGGAATTCGGTGGATGGCGGAAGAACCCGTCAAATTTGTCGATAAAAAAGCGTCTTCCCCTGTCTCTGTATCTAATATCAAAATCATCAATCCGCTGCGGGATACGGCAATACAGCACCTGGTAGAAAACACGTCGTGTATCGTCAGCGATAACCGACAAAATGGCGGATTGTTGTCTATTCAGCTCAAGATGCCTGATGACGCAATAGAAAGGGAGTTGTTACGACTAGGCTTTGCGCCCGTGGCAAAAGAACCGCATCGTTACTGGATAAAATAATGCTGAAACGTCTGTTAAGTAGACTGACGGGTGACCGTCAGCAGATAGAACGCCACCTAAAGAATCAGTATCAGGTTGAGGAGAGTGGCCTCAGCTTTCCATTATCGGTGGTTGAGAATTCACAGCTTTGGGCTCTGGCGTCCTGGCTTGAGCAGCTGGCTGAAGAAGACTATCTGATATCACTAACAGATCGATGGTTGCTGAGCTGGGATGCTTTGTATCGCCTGCTGGAAGATGAAGAACATGCCAGCAGTTTGCCTCTGATTGGTGTACCTGACGTGCTGCCATTACGCGCCAGCCTGTGTTCACGTGGTGCATTAAGCGACAGTGATTTTCGTGTCTGGATTGCTGAATGGGCCATACTTCCCGCCCGTCGTCCCATCCAATTCAGCCGCACGGGTGCCATTTTTACCTATGATGGTCAGCAGTATCTGTTATCGCGGGAAAACTGGACGCTTTTAAAAGCAACAGAACAGCTAAACGTTCAGCAAAGTCTTGTGTCTGGTGAAACCACTAACCAGCTGGGATGGGCTGCTATTCGCAAATGTGCGAAACAAGCTGCAGCAAAATTTGATGATTATTTAGAGAAAACGAACGTCGTCAAACCGACATCATTGTCATTGCGTTTACGTAAAGCAACGATTGCCGATACTGCGGTTATTGAAATTGAACCGCACTTTGAGGATCAGCCGGCTAACTGGCTGGGCAGTTTTGACAGGAATTCGCAGGTTCACGATAGCTATCGTATTCCTGGCGTTAATGGCGAACTCAGCCACGTCATCATCACGCCCGAAGTGAAAGAGGTCCTGAATTCAATACATTCAATCCCTGGAAGGCGAGTGGCGGGAAGTGAAGCGCTTTCGTTTGTTCGCAATCCCTATACATTTTTGGGCGAAGACGCCGCCGATGTTATCGCTCCCGAAAAACATGAACAGGCGTTGTTTGATGCCGGAATTTTCTTTCACCATTTTAAGTTGATACCTCAGCAGAATACTGAGAATAAGATTGTGGACGTTACGCTGGTGCTTGAACCCGTTTCACCTGTTCCACAGCCAGAAACCACGTTTGTGTTCACTGCGCCCTGGGAGCTTGAAAAATTCATTCAGCAACTTGGTATTAGCGTCGCAGCACAGATGCCTGCAGGCTCCTGGCAAGGTTATGAGCTGGAGTTAAGTCAGTTTACCGATCGGCAGTGGTGCGATTGCCAAGCATTGCTGATCCGTTGGCAACAGGAAATTGAAGGGAAAGAATTTTCCGATGTTCTGGATATTGCGAAGTATGGCGATCGGGTAATAGGCATCGGTGAATTTGAGAAAATTTCCTCTCCGTGGCTGACCAAGGCCGAAAGTGAAAATTGGCTTCCTGATGATATGGATTTTTCAGGGTTTTCAACAGAAATACTGGATGGCTGGCAATCTGAAAACGCTCACCAGTTGGATGAGCTTCGGGAGAGAATCACTCAGGCAGAAGCCGCTGGTGAAACCCAGATCACCGCACCCTGGAATGACAGTAAGTTATCACTGGATGTAGCCAAAAAACTCACTAAAAACTGGGAAAAAAAGCTGGAGGCGGAAAGGGGGGCTCAGGAACATGCTGCTGATAAATCTGCCCGTGCCGTACTCAAAATTGAGCAAAATATTGAAGAAGCGGCTTACATTAAACAGCGTCGGGATTCACTGCTTAATGCGCGCCATGCCGAACCTGAAATTCCCCTGAGTCTTAAAGAGCATATCCGACTCAAAGATCATCAACTTGAAGGCGTGGCCTGGCTTCAGCAGCTCTTCCTTCGTTCACCTGAGGAAACCGCTGGCTGCCTGCTTGCAGATGATATGGGATTGGGAAAAACGCTGCAAATTCTGAGCTTCCTGGTCTGGTTTATCGAAAAATTTCCGCAGGAACCGCCAAGCCTTATTGTTGCCCCTGTCTCTCTTTTAGATAACTGGGAACGAGAGCTGAACAATTTCTTCCACACCTCGGGCTTACCCGTGCTGAAATTGTATGGCGAAACAATCAAAGCAGTGAAATATCCAAAACAGGCTATTCCTACTCATCTGCAGTCCCAGGGAATAAAAAACCTACTTAAACCAGGCTGGCAAGGTGAGGCGAAGATCATTCTGACGACTTACGAAACGCTCCGCGATCAGGAGTTTTCACTGGCACGCCAGCCCTGGTCCATAATGGTGTGTGACGAGGCTCAGAAAATCAAAAATCCCGCTGCGTTAATCACGCATGCTGCCAATGCGGTACAGGCCCGGTTTAAGGTGGCATGCACCGGCACGCCTGTTGAAAACACGCTTGTAGACCTGTGGAGCTTATTTGATTTTGCGCAGCCAGGGTTGTTAGGTGCACTCAATGAATTTGGCAAACACTATGTTCGTGCCATAGAAAATGAGGCAGGGCGCGATACGGATCGACTGGAACGTTTGCGAGCGCTGATTGAGCCCCAGACATTACGGCGAACTAAAGAAGAGGTCGCCCGTGATTTACCACAAAAAATTGAAGTGGAAAGTTGTAAGCAATTGGCATTGTCTGGTGTACAAAAACAGCTCTATTTGTCGTCTGTTGCAAACTGGCAACAACAGCAAGCATTAAGCGAAGGGATGCAGCAGGCGGGAGCAGGTATGTTGAGTTTGTTGCACCGATTAAAGCTTATTTGCGCACATCCTGCCGTCGTGAATCCTGAACCACGTTTTCGTGATAACTCACCTAAGCTTAACTGGTTGCTGAAAATACTCGGTGAGATAAAACACAGCACTAAAGATAAAGTGATTATTTTTACTGAGTTACGAGATTTACAGCGTGAACTTCAACATGCTATCCATCAAAAATTTGGTTTACGCCCCGTAATAATTAATGGTGATACCAGTACCAACAGTCACAGCCAAAACAGCCGTCAGCGCCTGATTGATGATTTTCAAGCCCAGCCTGGATTTGGAGTGATCATTCTCTCTACGGTCGCAGTTGGGTTCGGTGTTAACGTCCAGAAAGCCAATCATGTTATTCACTTCACTCGATGCTGGAATCCAGCCAAAGAAGATCAGGCAACTGACCGGGCGTATCGAATTGGGCAAACGAAAGACGTCTATGTCTATTACCCGACGGTAAGAGACAGCGAAATCACCACGTTCGAAGAAACTCTGGACGATCTCCTTCAGCGAAGACGTTCATTGGCGCGGGATATGCTTTGCGCTACTCCTGATTTGAGTGGTGCCGATTTTGAGGTGATTCTGCAAGGGACTTAAACCTATTCAATTCATCTTACAAAACTAAACAGTATTTAAGACCATCGCAGAGGACATTGTTCACTGTCCCTGCAACTGAATTAAACGGAATCTTTGATAAGGAAATCAGCATGAAAAAATGGTTGGCGAAAATATTTGGCAAGGAAAACCGTACGCAGAACAGTCCAGCAGGTACGGTATTCACGATCCCATGGGAAATTAACCGGCAAAGTATCTATCAGTATTTATTGCCTTATACCGAAGGGAATGAGCCACTGCCAGAAAAAGCGCAGATTCTCCCTGATGAAAATAGGCTGAAAGGGGAGCTTTGCTGGGTGGCGGGCGGCATCGATGGCGCTTTTGGGCATCATGGCGGAGGCTCTACTGCGGAAGAAACCGCAGAACAGCTGCTCGATATGTTAATTGCTGCGCTCGAACATCCCTCTAAAAGCAATATGCAAAAACTTTATGCCTTGCTCACCGATGAGTCCCCGCTTGATTACATCGATTTGCTGATGGAAAAGCTGCCGCAGTCCCCTTCAATTTCTCCGCCAAAATTATGCGATCTGATGCATTGGCTGGCAGTCGAAAGCCCCGATCGTAACCCGGTGAAATGCGCAATTGCTTTGCTGGCCTATTTTCCATCAGACGAGAACAAAACGCTGGTGGCCACTCTTGGATTGCACGAGGAATTTACTCTTTTCACTGTCGTAGCGCTGCGTAACATGCTTCCTGCAGAATGCCTTGAAGAGGCGCTGTTTAAGCTGGCGAAAAGGGTAACAGGATGGGGTAGGATTCAGCTTATTGAGCGTTTGCCGGACGATGTTTCTGCAGCGACCAAAGACTGGTTGCTGCGCGATGGTTACTCCAATTCCGTGATGCTGGAATACACCGCCTGGGATTGTGCCACTAAGGGGCAGCTTCTTACTGCGCTGACGAACGATAATGTTGATTCCGGGCTGCTTATTGGCGCGGGTGATATTCTTTCTGTTCTAATTAACGGCGGTCCAGCGCGAGATATAGATGACTATGCTGACGGTGCGCAGGCCTGCCATCGTTTTCTAGCGTTGGTGCGGCAAACTGCGGATGACAATATAAATCACCTGTTGAACGCTGGAATTATCGGCGACTTTGTTAATGACAAGGATAAAAACTGGGAATCTCTGCTGGCAAAAGGCTGGAGCGAAGATCTCAGGCAGAAAATGAGTGATGATTCTGGAATTATTCTTGACCAGCCCAAATGGCGGGAGAAGGTCGAAAAGGATCTGACCCTCAGTGAAAATCCACACTACTTGACGATTCAGGCCGCTAAGCGGTTAGAGATCGATTACTGGGGTGCAATTTTCGCCAGTCAGTCACTTTGCCCGGAAGTGAGTAACTGGTATGAATTGATGCAGACCGAATCTGTAGAGCGCCTTGAACAGATTCTGGCTCTGGCGGAGTCACAGCTGGATCTGCCCGCGATAGCAACAGGACCCGATACGCAAATGGGCCTGGGACCACAGTACCAGCAGCACAGCGCGCTAGGTTTTATTCTGCAGGATCTTAAACGTTTTCCCGGTAAGGGATGGAAGCTAATCAAAACAGGCTTACGCAGCCCTGTCATCCGTAATCGTCATATGGCGTTGAATGCTCTGGAAAGCTGGCCGCTGGAGGAGCCCCCTGCCGAACTGCGTGAATTACTTGTCGCCGCTTATCAACAGGAGCCAGAGGATAGCATTCGTGAACGGTTAGAGAAGGCTCTGAGCGAGTGTAAGGTTTAAAGCTGTAAAGGCGATAATCGTCGACTAAATATTATAAGGCAACAGCCTAAAGGGAAGCATGGATATGACAAAGGGTGAATACGCGTCAGTGTTGCAAAATATTCTGAAATTACACACGCAGGAGGCTATCGATAATATTATCAATATTAAGCGTATTCTTCCTGAAAAAGCGTGTATTGCTGAGGTTGGCATCCATCCTGCTCAGGATGAGGAAGGCATGTTTTCAATCATTGTCCACCTTTGTGGCCTGGACTTGTATCTACTTAATCAGGTGATCGCACCCTATCGGGTATTATTCGATGTGAAGTATAGCGAGGGTAAGTTACAACCGGATGTTCCTCTATTTTGCCCTGAAGAAACTAGCTTCTCGGTCAATGATTTGATTGTAGAAGTGAGTATTAATTGGGTTCAGGAAATATGGGCTCTTTCAGGTGGCTTAGGTATCCCGGCATATACTTTTGGAGAAGAATGCTCAAAGCCTGAAGGATTTATTTCTCTGAAAAGTATGTGATTTTTAGTGAGTCATCACGTGATTCTAACCTAAATACAACACCGTCAAGATACAGATACATAATGTTAAAATTGTTTGATGTCGGTGAAATAAATGGGGGGGGCGGGTTAGGCTGTTACAACTTCTGAGTTATTAAGAAGCGCTGTTCGGTATGTTTGTCGAAGGAGGATGCTATAACAAGAGTATCCAGGTTGATCTTGCAGATGTTAATACTGACCCTGTGATAAGTCACTCGGGCATGCTGAATTTCTCCAATCGTTTAAATAAATCATAATAAATGGAAATTCATTGGGCGATTAGATCTCATAATCATCTGGAACATACCTTCCGTTTTGCTATTCAGTATAGCCGCAAGCATGCAGCAACGGCTTTAAGGTTTACTACGGACTCTGTGAGAGCTGTATTTACATCGTGGAACTTTGGCATAAAAAATGAATGATGAGGAAAGTTATTTTCGTTAACTAATATTGTGAGTGATTTTCGATATTCTGGTATCAGCTCCAAAATAAACATAACGTTATTGAAAATGTGTAGAGCGTTACTGTTGTTAAAGGTCATCTTACCTTTTTGAAGATAATAAGGATAAGAGGGACACAGACAGCGAAACCAATAATAGAAGCTAGCGCCGAATCGGAGTGATTTTTCGATAGCTCCTTAACAAACCAGGTGTATTGAGAAGGTGTAAATTCTCCGCCCTGGCTCATTGTCTCAGAAAAGTTAAGAGCGAAAACTAGATCGAAATAAAGCACAATAAAGTAATACGCTACGCAGATCAGCGCGATACTCACCCACCTGATCCAAAATTTCTTATTCACCATCATAAGTGCTTCCCAGTTAGCCGCCAACAGCGTTGCCGGAATGCCGGGGCTGGAGAGTTCCAGATTTTGAACTTCATCTTACTTTCCTAAATATAAGCAAGATGAGCACGGTTGAAATTATATAGCCGAAGAGAGCAATATCAATCAGTTTGTCATAATATCGTTCAAATTCGGTAACAACAGCATTACATGCTTCAATGGTAATTGTCTTATCATTGAGTATGTCAGTGTATTTTCTTGTTATCCCGTAATCTAATACGCTAACTAACACGGATGCTATGTAGATAAATGAGATCGTAAGTATGCAGCCCCATCGGACGAAGAACTTTTTTCTACTCGTCAAGGTCATACGAACCTCCCAGGAATCCTCCAACGGTGCCACCAGAATAACCAGAAACGGAACCTAATGTTGAGGCTCCCGCAGCAAGATTTTTCTCCATAGGGTTTTCTTCCGCAGTCGTATAGTTATCCACATTTGGAAATTGTTTTTTAAAGTAATGAGTCACTTCAAAAATTTGCATTGAATTCAGACTGCTGCTTTTTCGCACAAGATAATTTTGCAAAGATAAAGGCACAGTAAAATCCTCCCTACCTTCGATTGGTAATTGTGTTGAAGTTGATATGTAGTTTGTTTCGAAAATTTTTGATCCGGCTTCGCGAATTAACTTAACAGTATGAGTTGTGCAGTTGCTACCTGTAAGATCATAAATGTCAATTACTCTTCCTCTACGTTTGGTTCTTTCCCCCATTTTTTCCGTAAGGATTGGTTTTTCTCCGATGTTCCATAGGTTTTCAAATAATGAACGTGTCACTACTATGGAGGCATCATCAATCTGAAATACCCGCGCGTTAACTTTGTAAAGTTCTTCTCGGTAGTAGCTGCGAGCATCATCCTCAATAAAGAAGTTTAGTATTCCATCCCCCGTTAAGTTTGCTGGCCCTCTTCGACCAAAACGGCCGTAGGTGTAAACGTAAATCGAACTATCTTGATGTACGGAGACGAACGCATGCCCAGCATCGGTGATTTCAGTCCAGATAAACACCCCGTTCAGTAACGGGTTATCTTCTGGCTTGCAGGTCTCAGCAAAATTATCGGTTTCAGGATCGGCCAGTGGGCCAGGAAGCACTGGAAATTCAATCGTGTGGGATTGTGTCGAGTTGGTTTCTGCTGGCTCTTTAGAAAATTCGTAGGTGTCGTAGATTGAAGGAATAAAACGTGAGTTACAGGGGCAGGAGCTACGACTGTGCAGTGTTCCGGCAATCCTTTTGCCGTGTATGTCGTCGTTTTCAAGCCCACCCACGATGCGGAATCTACTCGCATATTTACCGCATGTCACCTGATGGCCTTCACATGCCATGTCTCTGTCGAAGTGCTGATGGTCTGTACATCCTTCAATAATTCGACCACCGCAAACCGTCTTATCACCCCTGAATAAGTAGTGACCTATAGCCATTTTCTTTCATCCTTGTATTGGCTTAAAATCCATACAAAAATTGTAGCCTTTTCATGTTGGTGAGTAAATAATCAGTCGCAACAAAGTGATAAGTAGTTAGTGAGGATAAAATTTTATTAATAGAATGAAAAATACAAAGAGATATTTGAAAGTTTATGTGAATTTATACCTTTTAGAAATTCTGGGTTGAAATCCAGAATCAACGAAGCGCGATTATCTATTTCACGAAATAAATCATTTCGATAAAAAAACCGTACAGCATCGGTAACAGCATCAAACCCAGTAAATTAACCATGGGGGGAAGCTGGCGGATAAGGAGTACGGGAAACATCATGAAAAAGATAACTATCTGAACAGGTAAGGTTTTCCACTCCGTGCGCCGCTGCCAGAGTACCCACCCAACCGGAAGAATCAGAAACAGCACAATCACCAGTATCCGCATCGTTATCATATCGGAACCCTGCCATGCACTGGCCCCCTGCCACCCGCGATAAAAAACCGTCAAAAGAATTAGCATAGAGGCCAGCCAGAAAGCACTGTGAACGCAGCTCTTGGCGATCCCATCAGTTTGGAACCGACGGATGAGGATTGGATAACCCCAGAGAAATATGGCTACCACGACTAACATCAACCCAGACTGTAGTGCCAACTTTGGTGATTCCTGGCCCGGCAACCATGCTGTGTATCCCCAGAATACAATGGCAATCACCGCTTCCCAGCTGAGAGTCCACTCGGACTTGTTAAGATTATCAAGCAGTAGTGGATTAAGGCGCTCCTGAAGAGCGGGATACCGTTGACGAATTTCGTTGACCTGCTGGGCCAGCTGTCGCAAAAGATCGGGAGCAAGCCTTCCCCACCATGGCACTGTGGTGCCTTTCTCCGCCAGCAAACGCCATTTAAACTGCCCGTAACGATTGTTGGCATAAACTATGGCAAGCTGCTGCCAGTAGTTTTCCTGCTCAGTATTTGTAATCTGCTGTTCTAAGGCACAAATAACGCTTTCGGGTAAATAGGATGAGAAGTAGCTGTCTAACTGCCAGTGCATCACCGCAGACACTTCGTTTAATAACGAGCGGTAAAGCCAACGCTGTTCGCTGAGTGCTTCAGCCAGCATCTGGCTAAAGGCTTGCCTGGCTTCGAGTGAGTCGGGAATGTCGTTATCAAGATAACGATGAAGTTCGCCCAGTCCTTCAAGCTCATCCTGAATTAATAATGTGGAAAGCTCTTGGGCTTTGTGCCAAAGCACCTCTCTGCTCCAGCCCGCTTTGGATAGCGCAGTTGGTTCCTGCATCAATTGTTGGACATATTCGACCATCGACGTCGGCTGAGGTTCTTGAGTCGATATGGCCTCTTCATCCGGCAGAATTTCTGCCGAACTGGCATAGCGTTTCGCACCATCAAATGCTTCTCTCAGTTCCTGAAACCCCTGTGGGTCACGGTCCGGCCGACGGTGTTTTAACTCTCGAGCATAGGCCCGGCGTATCTCACCTTCATTCGTTGTCGGTTCAATGCCCAGCACATCCCAGATTGTTGCCATGGTTAGATTCCATCCTTAATTTTATCCAACAACTCGTGCAGCTTATTTCCGAAACTAAAATTGGATTATACAGGAATCATATTATTTACCTTACTATATTAAAACTCACCTGATTAATTCCCGAAATTAACTTCTTCCCCAAACGTATTCATCAACTATCAAAAATCTTCATCATCATTCCATACCGAATCAATCTCTAACAATTAACACCTATCACACACCTTATTCAGATTAGTCGTAATCAATAACGGCAAACAAATTATTGCGATCCCTCTCACATCGTGGACAATACTTAGCCATGCACTGAATCTATATCAGCGAAATCAATGATTTTAAATCAAGGGATGGAATATGGACCGGAACACGCAGGCGTTCACCTCTTACTGGCGTAATGCGCTGGCGGATGCAGAGTCGGGTAAAGGGGCATTTGAGCGCAAAGATGCGGACAAATTTACCCAGTGGAACGATATCTCCTCGGGGCTACTGAATAGCGAGATCGTCCAGGCGTTTTTTATGGGGGAGCCGGACTCGGTTAAAACCGTTGAGGTGCTGCTACGGCCAGAAGCCTGGCTCCGCCTGCTGAAGCACGGCAAAGAGCGGACGGCAGGCGCACCGGGAGTCGTCACGCCGCTGGTCACTTCTGCTCTCCTGAACCGTGAAGGGCTATTATTTCCCGTCGCGCAAACCACCATCCCCCGCGATCTCCTTGAGCCTCTTCCCTCCGGCACCTTCTCGATTGGCGAAATGGAGCAGTACGACAGGTACAAAACCACCCATGACTCATACACCTTCGGAGAGGATGAAGAAGATCGAAGTGAAGAGACGGAAGAGCAGCGTGAAGAGCGACATACTAAGCACTATCACCAGTGGCAAAAATACCGGGAAGATATTGAGAAGCTTTTAAACGAAGTGGCGGGGTCGTGGAGCAAGACTCACGAGCAGTACGAACCCGCAGGCTATGGCTACGTGATTAAAGCGGGTCAGGCCAACGGGGCAAGCTTCCATATTCTTCCCCTGTACGACCATCTTGCGATGTCTAAAAAAGAGGTTCCGCTGCTGTCGCGCTTTGCCGCCGCGGACACCCCGCCGTTAAAACCGCTTCTTGCCGCCAATGCAAAGTTCACCCAGCGGCTGGGGCATTCCGGGGATGCGTTCCCGCTGGCCGCCGCGCAGCGCGATGCCCTCAGCCATTATCTTACTCAGCAGCCGGGCGATATCCTGGCCGTTAACGGCCCGCCGGGCACCGGAAAAACCACGCTGTTGCTCTCTATCATTGCGACGGAATGGGTGAAAGCGGCACTGAATAAAGCCGAACCGCCGGTCGTGGTAGCGACCTCAACCAATAACCAGGCGGTCACCAATATCATTGAAGCCTTCGGCAAGGACTTCTCCGCAGGCTCCGGCGCGATGGCCGGGCGCTGGCTGCCCGATCTGCATAGCTATGGCGCTTACTTCCCGTCTCAAACACGCCAGGCGGAAGCGGCGAAGAAGTATCAAACGGAAGATTTTTTCACCCGCGTTGAGTCTCTCGACTACGTGGAAGACGCGCAGGCCTGTTATCTCGCAAAAGCTCAGGCGGCGTTCCCGTCGGCAGAGTGCAGTACCCCTGAGCGCGTGGTCGATCTCTTGCATGAGCGTTTAATCCGCTCCGCCATGCAGCTTAAAAAAATCGAGCCAGCCTGGGAAAAACTGAACGTCATCCGCCAGCAGCGTCAAGCCATCGGGGACGATCTTGAACAGTATATCCAGCAGAAAAGCGCGCTAGTGCAGGGCTGCCTGGATGAAATCGCGTTGCTGAACCAGGGCAAAAAACAGTGGCAGCAGTACCGCGCCGGGGAATCCATGATCTATGCGTTCTTCTCCTGGCTTTCGCCTGTCCGAACCAAGCGCCTCTACCAGATGAATCTTTTCCTGGATGAGACGTTTGGCAGCCGCATGGCCGGGTTTCAGGGTCAGATCCCGGAGGGGATTGAAGGCTTTATCGCTGGCCTGATTGCACAGGCGGAGAAAGCGCAGGGCGAGTACCAGCAGCAAATCGATCTGGCCGAGGCGATTCGCCAGCGGGAGAGTGAAGCGCTGGGCGACTGGCAGGATCTGGCCCGTTCACTGGGGCATTCCGGTGAAGAGGAGTTGAGCCTGGCCGATGCCGACGATCTTGCCGATACCCATATCCGATTCCCCGCGTTCCTGCTGGCCACCCACTACTGGGAAGGGCGCTGGCTGATGGATATGGCTGCGATCCCCAACCTGCAGCAGGAAAAACGCCGCAACGGAGCGAAAGCTCTTCAGGCCCGCTGGCAGCGCTGGATGAAGCTCACGCCCTGCGTGGTGATGACCTGCTACATGCTGCCCCGGCATATGAAAATCAGCGAGCATAACGGCGAGTCGAAAAGCTTCGAGGACAGCTATTTTTATAATCTGGTCGATCTGCTGATCGTCGATGAAGCAGGCCAGGTGCTACCGGAGGTCGCGGCGGCTTCCTTCGCGCTGGCGAAGAAGGCCTTAGTGATCGGTGATACCGAGCAGATAGAACCGATCTGGAGCAGTTTATCCAGCATCGATATGGGGAATATGGTTGAAGAAAATATCCTCCCCGTCGGCAGTCAGGAAGAGCTGGCCGAAGCCTATGCGCGGGTGTGTGACTCCGGCAAAAGTGCGGCATCGGGCAGCGTAATGAAGATTGCCCAGTTCAGCTCGCACTATCAGTACGACGCTGAAATGGCACGCGGTATGTATCTTTACGAGCATCGCCGCTGCTTCGATAACATCATTGGCTACTGTAACGCACTCTGCTACCACGGAAAGCTACAGCCGAAACGCAGCGCTGAAAAGGACACGCTCTTCCCGGCGATGGGATATCTGCATATCGACGGCAAAGGGATGAAGGCCCACAGCGGTAGTCGATATAACCGCTTCGAGGCCGAAACGATAGCGGCCTGGCTGGTGGCGCATAAAGAGGACATCGAACGTCATTACGGGAAGCCGCTGCATCAGGTGGTGGGCGTAGTCACCCCGTTCTCAGCACAGGTTGAGGCCATCAAGAATGCATTAGCGTCGCTCGACGTTAACTGCGGCGGCGGTGAAGACTCGCTGACGGTAGGTACGGTGCATTCACTCCAGGGAGCAGAAAGGCCAATCGTGATCTTCTCTTCGGTTTACTCCAAGCATGAAGATGGCGGATTTATAGATAAGAAAACCAGCATGCTGAATGTTGCCGTCTCTCGCGCTAAAGACAGCTTCCTGGTGTTCGGCGACATGGATCTGTTTGAGATCCAACCTGGCTCAACGCCCCGAGGCTTGCTGGCGAAATACCTGTTCGCGTCGGCAGGCAATACCCTGCATTTTGAGTTCAGGGCCCGTAAAGACCTCAGCGCCGCACAAACCCAAATCTCTACGCTTCACGGGGTAGAGCAGCACGATACGTTTTTAAATCAGACGTTTGATGATATCGGTAAGAATATCACCATCGTTTCCCCCTGGCTGACCTGGCAGAAACTCGAACAGACGGGCTTCCTGGCATCGATGATTCAGGCACGTTCACGGGGTGTCGATATCACCGTTGTTACGGACAGAAGCTTTAATACCGATCACACCGATCCCACGCAGCGCAAGGAGAAGCGGGAGCGCCTTCAGGCCGCAATGAGCAAACTGAACGAGATGGGCATCGCGACGAAGCTGGTGAATCGCGTGCACAGCAAAATTGTGATGGGCGATGACGGGCTGCTGTGTATCGGATCCTTTAACTGGTTCAGCGCCACGCGGGAAGAAAAGTATCAGCGATATGACACGTCAATGGTGTACCGCGGTAACAGTTTAAAAGGTGAAATCGAAACGATTGCATCCAGCCTGGAGCAGCGGTTGCTATAAAACGCAGGAGAGGACATTAGCGCTTTGCGATTGAGTTTAAGCAGGGCGCTAATATTTTTGGAGAGTCCGGGATTAAGTTTTAACTTCGTTGATTCAGCTATTGTGGTAAGACATCGCTCCAAATCATAAAACACCCTCTGGATTGACAAAGAGGTCAGCCGTATCCTGTGGCACACTTAAAACAAGGATGTTCAGTGATATGGCCTTACATGGAAAGCTCGTTATCAATGATGCGTATTATTGTCCCCTATCATTTCCCGGAGTCGGTACATTTTTAGCGTTTTCTGGCGATGGTGCCTATCGCAATCGCGGTGCGTGTGGAATGAAACCTGCGGTTGGTCCTGTTCCTGCGGGTAAATACTGGATTGTGGACCGCCCAGAGGGTGGTATCAAATCGCAGGCGATCACGGCAATGAAAGATGTCTGGAACCATTATCAAAAGGGCGCCACCTTTACACACAAAGAATGGTTTGCATTGTGGCGCGATGACGGGAGCGTTGATGATTACACGTGGATAGAAGGTGTTAAACGAGGAAATTTCCGTCTTCATCCGGGCACTTTATCAGAAGGTTGTATCACTCTGCCACACGATACCGATTTCGCCATGTTACGAAATGCGCTATTGAGAACACAGAAAATAGATGTTCCTTGCATGAAAAGACTCAAGGCATACGGCACTATTGAGGTGATTGCTAATGGTAAAGTATGCCCTTAGTATGGCGATGAAAATATTGCTATTTTCTTTTCTTATGATGGTCGTTGCAAAAGCACTTTCTTATGATGATTTGGTGAACAGTTTCGTAATAAAATATGTCACCTATGATAATGCTAGTTTCATTAGTGAACTGATCTTAGGTGAGCCCGACCCTGAGCCTTATGATTCAATGATTTTCTATATTGACGTTCTGCTCAATATGCTAATTTGTGTTCTATTGTTCAGTGCAATATTTTCATTTTGTCATGCTATTAAGCGAAAGCTTAAGGTTGCAGAAACTCTAAGAGACTGTGGAGTATCTACACTTCGGCGATTCGTTAAGCTATCCTTTTTCACAGTTTTGTTCTGCACTTTGTTTCGAATTTTACCTTATCAGTCAATATTACCCGTAGGCGAAAAATATTCAGTCGGAATGATAGTGGCTGTAGTTATGTTTAACCTGATACTAACAATTTTCTGTTATTGGTTTGTTACGGAAAAAATCACAATCAAAAGGAGTTTGTAAAATGCCTATTCCGGCTTATATGTGGCTTAAAGATGATGGTGGTGCAGATATCAAAGGATCTGTAGATGTTCAGGATCGCGAAGGTAGTATTGAGATTGTGGGCTTTAGCCACGGACTGAATATCCCTGTGGATAGCGCCAATGGAAAGATCACAGGTAAGCGCTCGCACTCACCGATGATGATTGAAAAGGAGTTTGATAGTGCCAGTCCGTATTTGTACAAAGCGGTTGCTACGGGGCAGACACTGAAGTCTGCGGAGATTCGCTGGTACCGTATCAATCATGCAGGTCAGGAGGAATGTTATTTCATTATGACGATTGAAGGAGTTAAGATTACTGGGGTTAATCCAGGTATGCCAAATGCTAAAATGGCAGGTAATTCGCAAATCAATCATATGGAATCTATCGCTCTGATGTACGATAAAATTACATGGCGTTATGTGGATGGTAATGTTCAGTATACAGATGACTGGAATGTGAGAGCGTAGCAATTATCATTCAGGGCATTCTGTGTGGAAAATATCGCGATTTTCCTGAGAAAAAAAACGATCTTCTTTGGGAGTCAGTAATAGTAATTTAGTCATAGAGTTTTATTTTTAATAAAGTCGCATATGAGTCATATCGATACCATAAACATGTCATCCCAACATGTTTAAAAAATCGTGTTTTATCGACATATCGGCCAGATGTGTCGATGCCATAAACATGTTCGGGCCATATGTTTAAGAAAAGCGGTTTTATCGACATATACTGAGAGGTAAAATGCATGTTTTACGGCGCTATCGGCAGCCGTTTTCAGCCACATCTGTGGCAAAACACTCGCTCCATCATTAAGGAAGATATCCATGTTAAAACCCCTCCTCACCGGCACGCTGCTCCTTGCCGCATCCACTCCCGCTTTTGCCGCACCCACAACTGACGCACAGCTGGCCGATGTGGTTAACCGCACTGTCGCGCCGTTAATCAAAGAACAGGCGATCCCGGGGATGGCGGTAGCGGTGATTTATCAGGGCAAACCCCATTATTTTACCTGGGGACTGGCGGACGTAGCGGCGAAGAAGCCGGTGACGCAGGAAACCCTGTTTGAGTTGGGTTCGGTAAGTAAAACCTTTACCGGCGTGCTGGGTGGCGATGCGATTGCCCGTGGGGAAATCAGCCTGAGCGATCCGGCCAGCAAATACTGGCCTGCGCTGTCCGGCAAGCAGTGGCAGGGGATAAAGCTGCTGCATCTGGCGACCTATACCGCCGGTGGCCTGCCGCTACAGGTGCCGGATAACGTCACCGACGCAGCCGCGCTGCAAACGTATTACCAGTCCTGGCAGCCGGAGTGGGCACCGGGGGAAAAGCGCCTGTATGCCAATTCCAGCATTGGTCTGTTCGGCGCGCTGGCGGTGAAGCCGTCGGGCATGGGCTTTGTGCAGGCAATGAACAGCCGCGTACTGCAGCCGTTGGCGCTGAAGCATACCTGGTATCAGGTGCCGGCAGGTGAGGCTAAAAACTACGCCTGGGGCTACCGTAACGGGAAAGCGGTACACGTCTCTCCGGGCATGCTGGATGCGGAAGCCTACGGCGTGAAAACCTCGATTGAGGATATGGCCCGCTGGGTACAGGCCAATATGCAGCCGGAGAAAGTAACCGATGCGTCGCTGCAAAAAGGCATCGCGCTGGCGCAGTCGCGCTACTGGCAGGTCGGGGACATGTATCAGGGGCTGGGCTGGGAGATGTTGAACTGGCCGCTTCAGGAAAAAAGCGTGGTGGACGGTAGCGATAATAAGATCGCACTGGCCCCGATGAAAGCTACGGAGATCGCACCTCCCGCACCGCGTCAGCAGGCGTCATGGGTGCATAAAACCGGGTCTACCGGCGGATTTGGTAGCTACGTGGCGTTTATCCCGCAGAAGGATATCGGCATTGTGATGCTGGCGAATAAAAGCTATCCGAACCCGCTCAGGGTAGAGGCGGCTTACCGCATTCTGACCGCGCTGGAGTAACCTTTTTCAGCCTGCATCGGCAGGTTGATGTATTTAAGCGGTTGGTCGCCTGAGTCCGATCAACCGCTCTGATTTTTGTCAGGGGTGGCCTGGTTTTTCCTTTACATTTTCTGCTTTGACCTGCTCCATCCAGCCTTCTAACAGCCACAGGCATTCTGCTGCCTGCGGACCGGCATCAAGTAAAGACAACCGCGTATCATGATAAACACGTACGGTCTCCTTCATGGATTTATCCAGAGGAAATAAACAGGATAAAGCCGTTCCCTGCTGATAGCGAATATGCTGCTTATCCAATAAGGCTAGCGTTTTCAGTGTGGCATTAGCATTGGGGGCAAGAGAATAATAAAGCGCGGTAGTCAACTGGTTTGCCTGTTGCTGATCTACAATCGGAGCCAGATCTACGGCAAGAGCTATCCATTCACTTTTTCCGCTGGAAATATTATCCAGCGTAAGCTGCCAGTCGGCGGGGGAAAGATGAGTTGAAAATCCCGCTGCACCGTAGCGCTGAATATCTTCATGGATGGCGATAATCGTCGTCGCTGAATAGGACAAAACAGGAAAAAACAAAAGAATCAAAAGGTACTTAACCCGATGACAAATATCATTCCCTGTATTTATGGCTGTAGCCATAGTGAAAATCCTTTTTAGTTTAAAGAGATTTCACTCTAACCACGATTTAGGTTTGGCCTCAATCGGGTGCCCGGCGAAAAAGTCTAATATTGACCTCCTCGCGCAGGGCACCCGTTAATGCTATTCGCTATTCGCTATTCGCTATTCGCTATTCGCTATTCGCAATAACTCATCACACCAGCCCCTTCACCATATCCATCAGCTTCACCACATCTTCAGGCCGCGTGCAGCCCGTTGTTGGATCGATAATCGAGCTGTAGATATGCGGCATCACGCGCGGTACGCCCGCCTGCAGGCAGGTTTGCAGGATGATGCCGAAGTTTTCCAGATCGATACCGCCGGTAGGTTCAATCAGCGTCATACCGTTCCGTGCGGCTGAGGTGGCCAGCGCGTGCAGCTCGGCCAGCGATTGCTCACCGCCCATCGGGAAAAACTTCGCCGCGTGCGCGCCCATATCCTGCATCATCCGTATCGCCGCATCACAGGAGACGCGGGCAGGCGTTCCCTGGCTGCTGCTGACTCCGGTAGAGATCAGCACCTCGCCCGGCGTGCCGGTGGGGCTGACCAGCGCGTTGATATGCGTCTGCTCGCCGCCGGTTGCCGCCAGCGCACCGGCGGCAAAACCGCTGCCGGTAAAGGTCTGGTTAACGTGGGCCGGATGCACGGCAGAGGCGATCATCGCCGCCTTATAAAACTGCGACGGATCGCCCGCGCCCAGCCCGACGGAAATGGAAGGCACGGCGGCCGTCCAGCGTTTCACTTCGCGCACGCCCTCCTCAACGGAGGCAAACTGCGCGGAAAGCACGCCGATAACCGCATGGCCTTCGGCGGCGTCATAGATTTCCCTGGCGTTGGCGATATCTTTCGCCAGCACGTTAATCGCCACGCGCTGACGATAAAAATTAATTTGCTGCATGTTCGGCAATCTCCTTCAGACGTGCCACGATCAGCGCCATTTCTCCCTCTGCCACCGTACGGGGATCGAGGCTGAAAACGCCCTGGTGCAGGTTGTAGCGGCGGGCGTAAATTGCGATCTCCCCGCCGCGCAGCTGCGCCTCTACCTCGCGAGCGTCCAGCCCCAGCACGCTGGCCTCCACCCGGATGCAGATACGCCAGATGGCGCGGCCCGCCTCATCCTGCTCGATATCGGCCGCCAGCCCGCGAATCGCGGAGATCGCCTCGGCGGTGGGCTGGAGCTGTTCGGCGGTCACCACGGTCTGCCCCTGGTGGTAGTTCTCCAGCGCGTATACCAGCCCGACCATATTCTCCTTGCCGATTTTCATCGCCCGGGCAATGCCCTCGTGCTGGGCTTTGCAGGCGTCGATCCAGCGCGCTGTGCCGGTAATAAACCCGGAAGTCGGCGCGTTAAACGCCTTCGCGCCGCTGTAAATCACCATATCGGCCCCGCTGGCGACCCAGGCGTGCAGATCCTCTTCGGCGGCGGCATCGACAATCAGCGGCAGCTCGTGCTGACGGGCGACCGCCACAAAGTCCGCAATGCTCAGCATGCCTTTCTGTACGCAGTGGTGCGATTTCACATACAGCAGCGCGGCGGTGCGCGGGGTAACCGCGCTTTCCAGCTGCCAGCGGGCAGACAGATTGCTGGAACCAACCTCCACCACCCGTCCGCCGCCGGGGCGGATGGCGCTGGTAATCGGTGCGCCGTAGTCCACGTTGTGCCCGCGCAGCATCACGACCTCGTTCGCCATGCCCGTGCTGTCCGGCATCATCGCCACGCGGGCCGGATCGCCCCGGGTAATGGCCGCGGCAACGGCGATGGCAATCCCCGCCGAGGCGCAGGAGGTGATATAGCTGGCCTCCGCGCCGGTATAGCGGGAAACCAGCTCGCCGCTGCGGTCCACCAGCCGGTCAATCTCCACAAAGGCAGAGGCCGCCTGCGCCGTGGCCTGCATCACTTCCGGGGCCACGCTGGATACGCCCAGAATGGTCATCTTGCCGCAGGCGTTGATCACCCGTTTAAGCCCCAGACGTTGATAGATATTTTGCGTCATGATTTACAGTACCCCCAGCAGCGAACAGACCACGCTCAGCGCCACAATCGACAGCAGAATGGTGGTGTAGCGCGGCCCTTTTTTCACCAGATAGAAGTAGACCGAGAACACCGCCGCCAGCGGCAGCAGGCCGGGGGCGATCGAATCCAGGATCTGCTGCACCACCACTTCCGATCCTTCCAGCGCGCTGATCTTCAGCGGAGTAGTGATCTTCACGTAGCTGGCGGACAGCGCGCCCATCATAATCAGCCCCAGCACGTTGGCACCGTAGATCAGCTCTTTGATCCGCCCGCCCTGCAGCAGGCCGATTATCGAGTCGCGGCCCAGGGTGTAGCCTTTGTGGATCATGCCGTAGCTCACCGCCAGGGTAATCGCCGGATAGAGGATCAGCGGAATAATCCCGCCCATCGCGCTGCCGCCGGCGGCGAAGGGGATGAAGATGGCGATCAGCAGTGGCATCACCGCCGCCCAGATGATCGAGTCACCCATCCCGGCCAGCGGCCCCATCAGGCCAGTTTTGATCCCGGTGATCGACGCGTCGCTGATCGGTTCACCCCGCGTTTTTTGCTCTTCCATGGCGATGGCGATCCCCTGGATCACCGCGCCGAAGGTCTGCTCCGAGTTAAAGAAGTTCAGATGGCGTTTCAGCGCTTCGACCTGTTCCTCTTTCTGCGGATACAGCTTTTTGATAATCGGCGTCATCGAGGCGCAGAAAATCAGGCTCTGCAAACGTTCGTAGGAGCTGGAAACCTCCGCGCCCAGCCAGTAAATAAACCAGGCCTTGGTGATATCGCCCTTGGTCAGCGCCCGGCTCTCCCGTGCGCGCTCCACCAGTTCATGCTGCATTACGTCGCTGCTCATCATGCTGCTCCTTCATTTTTCGCCAGGCCCTTAATCAGGAAGGCCACACAAGTACCGAAGATCGCCATCGCCATGATGTCTAACTTGAGGTACAGCACCGCAAAGAATCCGCCGATAAACCACGGCAGCAGGCTCTTTTTACCAATCACCATAATGGTGATGGCGAAGCCGAGCGCCGGGAGGATACCGCCCATGATTTCAAAGGAGTGGGTCAGCCAGTGCGGCATCAGCTTGAGGAAGCTTTCCACCACGTTCTGACCGAAGTAGTTGGCGGCAAACACCACCGGGAAGCGCAGCGCCAGCCCGAGCAGGGCCGGATAGAGAAAGGCGCAGCGCATAATGCCGGACATATTGGCGGTTTCGGCGTGCTTATCGGCCATATGCACCCACGCGGCGTTCAGCGTGCGGCGCAGCTGATCGAGGAACACGCCGATCACGCCAAACGGAATCGCCAGGGCAATTGCCAGATTCGGGTCCATCCCGGCCTTCACGGCGATAGGGATCGAGATACAGGCGGCCAGCGCCGGGTCCGACGGCACGTTACCGCCGGGCGTGGAGGTTACGCCGAGGTACACCAGCTGCATGCCCGCGCCGATAATCATCGCCGTATGCATATTGCCCAGCAGCAGGCCGACAAACACCGCGATCACCACCGGCTGTAGCAGCATGGCGGAAAGGGTATATCCGAGGCGTAAACGGGCAAACCAGTAGTACAGGCCCATCAGGCTTGCAAAAAGTAAGGTATCCATAATGTTATCCTTTACACCTTATCCTTCAGGCGGGCTGCGCCTGAAAGAGGGGTGCAGTGAGTGAGTTAGAATTTTTTCAGGATATCGTCCAGCGACTGCGGCTTATCTTCCGGGATGGTCTGGAAGAACACCTGCACGCCGCGATCGCGCAGATCTTTCAGAATGCCGACGTCTTTCTCGTCGAGGGTGATGTTCTGGAAGACCGCTTTGCGGTTAGGCCCACCGCCCAGCCCGCCGACCTGCACATTGGTGACATCAAAACCCTGCTGTACCGCATCCTGGATCGCCGCCAGCGACGGGAACAGCACCAGCACTTTGCCGTCGCCCAGCTGGTTCTCTTTCCACGATGCCGCAAAGCTCTGATTGCTGTAGCAGTCCACTTTGATGTTCGGCGGTGCGGCCATCAGGTAGATGTTTTTCATAAACGGATCGGCGTCCAGCTCGTCGCTGACTACGGCGATGCGGTTGGCCTGGGACTGCCCAACCCATTTGGTGACCACCTGGCCGTGAATCAGGCGGCTGTCAATGCGGCATAAAACGATCGTTGCCATGCTGTGTTCCTTTTTATTGTGGTTGTTGTAATTGACGAACGTGGGCGACCACGTCCAGGCAGCTGCTGCGCCCGGCATCGACCAGATCGGCCACGCAGTCGGTCAGCGGACCCGCATCGCGGCGGTCCAGCGCTTCCAGCAGCAGGGAGGCGTTCAGCCCGCATATCACCGCCACCGGGTAGTCCGCGCTGAGCCGCGCCGCCACGTTAGAGGTGGTGCCGCCGATAAAATCGGTAAGGATCAGCGAGCCGTGCGGCATCGCTTTCACCACGGCTTCCACCCGCTGATAAAACTCGCCGAGCGTATCCACCGGCATCAGCGCGATTTCCATCACGCCCTGAATTTCGCCGGTCACCATGCGCAGGCTGTTGCAAAGCTGTTCTCCCCAGCCGCCGTGGGTCAGCAGCAGGATCTGGGGCAAGGGTTCAGTAGGGACAGCGGTAGTCAAAGTGGCCTCCTGGCTCAATTACGTTTACAGACGTACATAGAGCAAGGGCTGTGCCAGAGTTTGTGTCACGCAGGGGAGGTGGCAGGCACGGCCGGGCGCGGGGCCCCGCCGGATAAGGGGTTAACCGTAGAGCAGTTCGTAGATATAAAAATATTCCGCGTCGGACATTCTAATGGCGTAGGCCTCTTCAATCGGCAGAAACGCGGTTTTGATGACACTAAGCGCGCGGACGTCGAGATCGGGCCGGTTTTCCAGCGCCATCTGTAACGGTTTTCGATTAATCACGATACGCTCGACCATGCAACAGCAGTGGATCAGGAAGCGCAGTGTCACCTGGCGGCTCGGTTTAAGCGAAAGGGTGGTGGTGAGATGGTCAAATACGCTCTCCATCTCCTTCAGTATGCGCTGAGGATTGAGCACCGAAATGTGGTTGATGATGCTTTCCATGGTCAGCGCGCTGATAAAACGCATCGCGCTGCGCTCCATTTCCAGCCGGCGTTCGGCACTGGAGAGATCCGGCGTCAGCAGGCTCAGCACCAGCTCCGGCCCCTGCTCGGAGAACAGCTCCTCCAGCGAGATAAAGGGAATATCCGGCAGCCCCGGCTGGAAAGTACCGACGATGCCCGCCAGCCGTTCACCGGGCTTCAGCGCCTGCTGCACGCGCTCCAGGCTGCGCACCTCGTTGTAATCGAGGATCGCCAGCCGGGTATCCTGCGACATCAGCTCGCCGAAACTTTCCTCCAGCACCTTTTTGATTTTCTCTGCCGTGCCCATGCCGGTAATGCAGGAGATGGCCAGCACCTTGCCGCCGTGCTCTTGCTGCGGCGTGCAGAACTGGCTGGCGATGCCTTTATCCTGCATCAGCTGGGCCAGCTGCGGCAGATCGCTGGTTTCATAGCTGAGATCCAGCCCCACTTCCAGCAGGCTGGTCAGAGTGATATTCGGCATCAGCAGCACATCGATCTGGAACAGTTTGCTGATGGTGCTGCCAAAATGGACCAGCGAACCGATGTCCACCATCAGGATCAGCCGCCGGTACCGGCGGGCCTGAATCATCTGCGTCAGCGTTTCCAGCGTATCGTGCACCGACTGCTCAAACGGCATATCAATGGCGCTGAACAGCTCGCGCTCCAGCACCCGATTCACGTACTGCGCCATGCTGGTGGCGGTAGTCGCGCCGTGGGCAATCAGGATCACCCCGCAGTCGGGGCTGGCGTCGATCCGCTGGCGGTAGTGGCGACACTCCTTGAGGAACAGGCACAGCCAGACGACCTCCGTCGCCGGGCACTGGATATGCAGCAGCTCGTTGATTTTCCGGCACAGCAGGGTGGCATTCTCGTACTCATCCTTACAGCGGTCGAGGATCAGATTCGATGAATAAAGCTGTGGGATCAGTCCACGCTGCACGTAACCAATCAGCGCGAGGAAGTGTTTGCGCAGCGGGTTCAGCAGGTTTTCCGGCAGGGCAAAGCCCAGCACCTGTTCCACGCAGCCGATCAGCAGCGTGACCCGCTCTTCGATCCGATCGCCGTAGCGCGGCGGATGCGCGGTACTGCCGCGGCTGTAGAGTCCGTATTCAAAAATCGAGCTGAGCTTGTTTTTCAGGATCGCCAGCGTTTCAGCGGGCGGCACATTGCTGTTGCGCAGGTTGACGTATTCGCGGGTCAGGAAGCTGTAGAACAGATCGCTCTCTTCCGCCTCCATCCCGCTGGCCAGCGAGGTTTTTAACGCGGGCAGAGTGCGCGCATCCACGCTCAGCCGCTCCTTACCGGCAAACAGACCATCCACCCGCTGGCGCTGTTCTGGCGTGGCGTTAAACGGCATTTCCACCAGCTGCTTATCCAGCTGGAGCGTATCGTTATGTTCCGTCATCCCCGCCGCCCAGGCCTGCGCGCACAGGAACTGAATATCGCTTTTCAGCTGGCCGATATTGCCCTCCAGCGGCTTATTCAGCAGCCAGAGCAGCAGCGTTTTATCAATGCTGACGGTGCGTTCGATCTTGCGGCTTTCACGCTGTAAGAAGCCAACGATCAGCTCGATCTGTTCCTCAACCGATCGCTGACGGATGCCCGGCAGGTCGATGCAGACCTGAATTCGCCGCTGGAAGGTGCGCAGCAGGGCGGAGCTGACCGGTTCGGTGGTGGCACAAATCAGACGGATGGCAATCGGGCGCGGCGTGCTGCTGGTTCCCAGCGGGCGATACTCGCCCTTATCAAGGATAGAGAACAGTTTTTCCTGGCCTTCATACGGCAGGCGATGCACTTCATCCAGCAGTAAATAGCCGCCGTCCGCCTGCTCCACCAGCCCGATTTTATTTTCGCTGGCACCGGTAAACGCGCCCTGGCGATGCCCGAACAGATGGGAAGAGAGCAGCTCCGGATTGTGGGCGTATTCCGCGCAGTTAAAGTAGACCAGCGGCGGCGGAGTTCCGGCCGCGTGCTTGCAGGCAAAGCGATGCATCAGCTCGGCGAAAAAGGTTTTGCCCACGCCGGAAGGGCCGGTCAGCAACACGTGCAGCCCGTGCGGGTAGAGCACGGCGGCACGGCCTTTTTCCACCGCATCGCGCAGGCTGCGATCGAATCCGGTCAGCGCAGTGAAGGGATCGTCGGTAGCGTGATTTTCCCGGCGCGGCAGCAGGTCGGCGATCGATCGCACTTCGCGTTCCGACTCCTCCAGCGCTCGGCCCAGCAGCGCTTCCGCCGCCCGGCGGTGCAGAAAGAACACCGGACGGCCGCGGCTTTTGATTGCCAGGCCATCATTCCACAGCTGATTAAGGTCCTTGCTCACCGAGTTGCGCGCCAGTCCGAGGTTAAATCCCATCGCTTCGGCGGTGCAGGCTTTTTCTTCTGCCAGGTCGGTCAGGCTGAGTCCCTGCGTTAACCGTTCCAGCTCCCCCAGTATGATTTCAATCCGTTTCATCTCATTACCACTGAAAAATAAATGACGTTTCAGAACATACACTAATCGGCGGGAGGAGAAAGAGACGAGGGTTGCAGATGCGGGGTGGGGATTGGCGTTGAGATTGGCGATCGGGGCACGTCCTCTGCGGCGGTCGGGCGGTCCTCGCGCCGCTATGCGGTCCCTTCGGTTTCGGCTGCGGGTCTTGCGGATCGGCGCAGAGCGGGCGTCCTGCCCGCGCTGCACCTGAGTCCAGCATCCCTGCTGGTCTCTCCGGCCCCGCTGCCTGCACCTCAGCGCTGCGGATTGCCCGGCCGCCGCAGAGGACGTTTCCCTTTTGGGCTAATTAGTCGCTGTTTTAGAACTTGAAAGATTGATTTCAGGCTTACCGGAAGGTAAGCCTGAGTTGTACTCTTATACTCAGAACGTGTAGTTCAGCGACACCCAGTAGTTGCGGCCAGGCGTTACGTAGCCGGTGGTGGAGGCCAGCGTCTGGAAGTAATCACCGGCGTAGGTGCTGCTGCGGCCAGCCTGATACAGGCTGACTTTCGAGAAGTCCTTATCCAGTACGTTATTGATCGTGCCGTTCACCGTCAGCGCCGGGGTAATCTTATACGCCGCGCCCATGTTCACCACCGTCCAGGCCTTCAGGTAGGCACCGCGATCGTCGTAGACCGTTTTCTCAATCGCGCTCAGGTTGCCGTAGCCGGTGGTGTAGCGCGGGGTTTTGCCGTGATATTCCGCTGTGATCCACGAGGTCAGATCGTCGCTCATCTGCCAGGACATCTTCGCGTTAGCCATATGGCGTGCGGTATTGGTCAGCGGCGCACCCGGATTATCGCCACCGCGCTGTTTACTGTCGGTGTAGGTGTAGTTCAGGTTCAGCGTCAGTTCAGGGATAACCACCGGGAAGGAGGAGGCGAACTCAATCCCCTGGTTGATCGCCTTGCCGACATTACGATACGAGTTTGTCGAATCGTCGATGGTTTCACTGGAAATGGCGTTACGGAAGTTGCTGATAAATCCGGTGACGTTGGCTTTTACGTTATCGGCATTTTCATAGTAAATCCCGGTTTCGTAGTTAACGCTGGATTCCGGCTTCAGGTTCGGATTGCCGAGGGTGCTGACAAGGCCGTTGCCCGCCACGCCGCTGACGCCGTTATGCAGCTGGGCGAGGGAAGGGGCTTTATAGCCGGTGCTGACGCCGCCCTTCACCGTCCAGTCATCCAGCGCGTTCCATACCAGGTAGGCACGCGGGCTGACGTGGCCGCCGAAGCTGTCGTGTTTCTCGTAGCGCGCGCCCCAGGTCAGGGAGAGCGGGTCGATAATCTGCCAGTCGTCTTCGGTAAACAGGGACCAGGTTTTCTGCTTGAAGGTTTCGCCGCTGTTCGCCAGCACGATGCCGTCCTTCAGGCGGGAATCCCAGTATTCACCGCCCACGGTCAGCAGATGATCGTCACCGATCGGCGCCACGATGCTGGTATTGAAAATCGCATTGGTGTTCTTCAGCTCACGATCCTGTCCACTCAGACCGCTGTTCTCCGCAGAAAGCGTACGCGGGGTCAGTACGCGGCCTTTGTTTTCCGTAACCGCATAGGAAAGGCTGGAGCTCCAGCGGCCTAGTGACAGATCGGTGTCGTGGCCGATAACCACTTTGTTGCGCTGATAGTGCAGTTTGTCGCGATAGCCGCCGCCGCTGGTGCCGATCGGGCCAAGCTGACTGTGGCTGTTGTCATACTCCTGCTCGGCGGTTTCGCCATCGATCCACAGAGTATTTTTATCGCTGGTTTTGTAGTTCAGCCGCCCGCCCACGGTGTAGTTATTGCTTTTGGTGGGATAGGGAACGCGCGTATCGCTGCCGCTGTCGCTCAGGCTGGTGACGCTGGAACCCTGGCGGTGTTCGAAGTTGCCGCGCAGGGTCAGATCCAGCGTATTGGGGATCAGCGCGCCGCTGGTGTACAGGCCCACGGTCGAGCTGTCGCCCCATTTGCTGTGTTCCTGTACCGAATGGGAGAGGTTCAGCCCGCCGTGCCATTCGTCGGTATTTTTCTTAGTAATAATGTTGATGACGCCGCCCATGGCATCGGAGCCGTAAAGCGTTGACATCGGGCCACGGATTACTTCGATATGATCGATAGCGGAAAGCGGCGGCATCATGGCGGTATTCAGGGTGCCGAAACCGTTGGGGGTGGTATCGGAACTGGCATTCTGTCGGATACCGTCGATGAGGATCAGCGTGTAGCTGCTGGGCATGCCGCGAATGGAGATATCCAGCCCGCCGGTTTTCCCGGTGCCACCGCGGACATCTACACCTTCCATGCCGCTGAGTGCCTCACCCAGATCGCTGTAATTCTTTTTGGTCAGTTCATCCTGGCTGACGACGGAGATTGAGGCGGGTGCGTTAGTGAGTTTTTGTTCATAGCCGCTGGCCGTTACTACCAGAGTGCCTTCCTGGGCAAAAACGGGTGCTGATACCGCAAAGAGGATTGCGGCGGTGATGTTATTTTTTTTCATATCAGGACCATTAAGTAATTTCGAAAAGACGCGGCGTTACATTAATAAACACTTTCTAAACGGAGTGTTAACGATATAAAGAATGATAATGATTGGCATTTCTATTTTTGTGAGTCTTTTTTACTTGAGAGATTGCGATGTGAATGGCGGCGGGAATGGAGATCGCTGTACGTTTTCTGCTGCGGGGCTTGCGGTTTGGATTGGCGATCGGTGCACGTCCTCTGTGGCGGCCGGGCGGTCCTCGCGCCGCTGCGCGGTGCCTTCGGTTCCGGCTTCGGGCCTTGCGGGTGGGTTGCGTTGAGATTGGCGATCGGTGCACGTCCTCTGCGGCGGCCGGGCGGTCCTCGCGCCGCTGGCGGTGCCTTCGGTTTCGGCTGCGGGTCTTTCGGATCGGCGCAGAGCGGGCGTCCTACCCGCGCCGCGCCTGAGCCCAGCATCCCTGCTGGTCTCTCCGGCCCCGCAGCCTGCACCTCAGCGCTGCGGATTGCCCGCTCGCCGCAGAGGACGTGCCCCTTTTGGCTAATTGCTCGCTGTTTCAGGAACGTTATTCAGCATCTGTTTGCAGGATGTGCTCCTTACGGCTAATTCCTCGCTGCTCCTGAAATATTAAAGTTTGTTTTCATACTTTGTATTCGGCCTGATATCCGTAGTGCCAGTTTGTTAAAACGGGTTGGTGGGGAGTTTTCTCTGCTGATTACAGAGTGGTTTTGTGGAGGAAGATGCTTGCCGATACTGCGTCTGATTTTTTCCGCCATCCAATTCAGTAGAATCCCCCGATCACTCTTTGTTCAACACGTAAAACGATAGCCTGAATGGTGTTGTCTTTAATTTTCAGCAGGCAACGCGAAAGTCAGAAAGCAGGCGGGTTGTGCCCCCGAGCGGGCAATCCGCAGCGCTGAACGCAGAGAGGAAGCCAGGATTCGCCTGCATGGACGCAGGCGAAAGGTACAGCCGCGCAGGACGCGCGTCTGTGCCGGTCCGACAGGCTGACGATCGAAGTGAGGGCACCGCGCAAGCGGCGTGAGGACCGGCCGATCGGGGGCACAACCAGCCAGCGCTAACGTCAGACTTTGCAAACGACCCTCTGTTGAGCCGGTCCGGCAGCAATCCCCTCTGAGCAAAACACAAAACCATCACCTATAGTCAGTAACCCAGCCCCCACCCCGGACCCCACTATGCTGCTGCGCCTTTCCCTCCTGCTGACCCTCAGCGGCCTGCCGTTTATCACCTCCGCACACAACCTGATCCCCGGCCAGCCCCTGCCGCCGGTCGGCGTGACGGACCGCGGCGAGCTGGCCGTGCAGCAGGATGAAATACGCTACCAACGCTGGGACAGCGCCAGGCTGACCGGCAAAACGGGCATCGTGCTGCACATGGCCGGGCGACTGGCAGCGAAAGAGAGCAATGCCGCGTTAATTCAGGCAATTGAAAATGCCCGCTTCCCTGCCGCCACGGTCCGGATTACAACCATCGTCAATACCGACGATGCCATCCCCGGCAGCGCGATGTTTGTCCGGCAGAGCCTGGAAAGCAGCAAAAGGGAAACGCCCGGCGCACAGTTTGTGGTGGATGAAAAGGGCGCAGTCAGGCAGGCCTGGCGGCTGGCCGAAGGCGGATCGGCGGTGGTGGTACTGGATAAGCAGGGCCGGATCCGATTTGCCAAAGACGGGGCGTTAACCGATGAACAGGTTCAGCAGGTCATTGCCCTGGTTCAGCAGCTGCAGGTTTAGATCCCAGCGCGAAGACGGCCGGAAACCTGTACAAACCATATGTTTTTTGTAAAAGTTTGTCGCATCCCCCAATACTCAGAGAAATTTCTGAATATTGCACTAGGCTTTGCAAATAAAGCCATGTGAATGTCAGGGGTAGCCTGCAACGATGAACACTCATGAAGACGAACTGAAAAGGCTACGGGAAGCCCTGCAGAACCGCCTGGACCAGCTTTTACCCGCCGGAGAACAGCAGGATTTGGTGTTTACCGCCATGCGCGAAGGCACGCTGGCATCCGGGAAACGCGTTCGCCCGCTGCTGCTTATCCTTGCCGCCCGCGATCTGGGCTGTGCAGTAGAGCAGCCCGGCCTGCTCGACCTTGCCTGCGCGGTTGAAATGGTGCATGCCGCGTCGCTGATGCTGGATGATATCCCCTGTATGGACAATGCGTTACTGCGCCGCGGTCGTCCGACTATCCACACTCAGTATGGCGAGAGTGTCGCTATCCTTGCCGCCGTTGCGCTACTTAGCCGCGCTTTTGGCGTGGTGGTGGAAGCACAGTCGTTGACTCCCGCCTGCAAAACCCAGGCCGTTGCAGAACTTTCGCTGGCGGTGGGTTCGCAGGGGCTGGTGCAGGGCCAGTATCTCGATCTCAGCGAAGGCAGCCGGGCGAGAAGCAGCGAAGCGATCCTGCTGGCCAACGAACTCAAAACCAGCCGTTTATTTGATGCCTCATTACAGATGGCGGCCATCGTAGCCGGATCTTCACTCCAAACCCGTCAGCGCCTGCGCTGTTTCGCTCAGGATCTGGGACAGGCATTCCAGCTGATGGACGATCTCTCCGACGGGCTGAGCAACACCGGCAAAGACGCTAACCAGGACAGTGGCAAATCGACGCTGGTGGCCCTGCTGGGTGCCGAAGCGGTCCATCAGAAGCTGCGTGAACATCTGCGCAGCGCGGATGAACATATCGCCAGCGCCTGTCATCGTGGCCTCTCTACCCGGCATTTTATGCATGCCTGGTTCGACAATCAGATGGCGCAGTTTGGTAAAAACAGCACGCAGCCGGGGTGCTAATGAGCGATCTTATCCAGCGAAAAAGCGATCACCTCGATATCATTCTTGACCCTTCGCGCAGGGTGAAAACCCGTACAACCGGTTTTGAACGCTGGCGCTTTGAGCACTGTGCGCTGCCGGAGCTGAGTCTCGATCGCATCGATCTTCACACCGCGCTTTTCGGTAAAACGCTGCGGGCTCCGCTGCTGATTAGTTCGATGACCGGCGGGACCCGGCGCGCCAAAAGTATTAATCGTCACCTGGGGGAGGCCGCTCAGGCGCTCGGGCTGGCAATGGGCGTGGGTTCCCAACGCGTGGCACTGGAAAGCGAACAGGACTGGGGGCTGACGCGCGAACTGCGCCAGCTTGCTCCGGATATTCCGCTGCTGGCAAATCTTGGCGCGGCACAAATCGCCGGAAAAAGCGGTACGGAATATGCCCGGCGGGCGGTCGGAATGATTGAGGCCGATGCGTTGATTATCCATCTTAATCCGCTGCAGGAAGCCCTGCAGCACGGGGGTGACCACGACTGGCGCGGCGTGCTGGCCGCCATTGCCCATACGGTTGAAGCATTGCCGGTGCCGGTGATTGTCAAAGAAGTTGGCGCGGGGCTGTCCGTACCGGTGGCGCGTCAACTGGTTGACGTGGGTGTGGCGATGCTGGATATCGCCGGCGCGGGCGGCACCAGCTGGGCAGCGGTGGAGGGAGAGCGGGCCGTATCACCGCAGGCCCGGGCGGTGGCGATGGCTTTCTCCGACTGGGGTATCCCTACCGCGCAGGCGCTGACAGAGCTGCATCAGGCGCTGCCGCACGTGCCGCTGATTGCTTCCGGCGGTATTGCCGATGGCATAGATGCGGCGAAAGCGCTGCGCCTGGGAGCCAATTTAGTCGGCCAGGCCGCAGGTGTACTGAGCTGCGCAACGGTCTCCGGCGAGGCGGTGGTTGATCATTTTCAGGTGATGATTGAACAACTGCGTATAGCCTGCTTCTGCTCCGGCAGCGGCAGCCTTCGCGATCTCCGTCAGGCTAAACTGGTCCCCGCTGAATGAGTGCACCTCGCTGGGATCTGATACTGGTGGGTGCCGGGCTGGCGAATGGTCTGATTGCCTGGCGGCTGCGTCAATTGCAGCCAGGGCTGCGCGTGCTGATGATTGAGTCGGATGCTGAACCGGGCGGTAATCACACCTGGTCCTTCCATCAGCGCGATCTGCTGCCCGGGCAGCATCGCTGGCTGGCGCCGCTGGTGGCGCACCGCTGGGCGGGATACGACGTGCGCTTCCCGGCGATGAACCGCACGCTGGCGGGCGAGTATATCAGCGTGACCTCAGAACACTTTGCCATCGCGATCCGTCAGGCGCTGGGGGACAACCTGTGGACCGGTGCTCGAGCCGTTAGCCTGACGCCGGAAACGGTGACGCTGGATAATGGACAAACGCTGAGCGCGGCGGCAGTGATTGACGGGCGCGGCTATCGGCCCAGTCCCCATCTGATCGTCGGCTGCCAGGCCTTTTTAGGCCAGCAGTGGAGCCTGAGCCAGCCGCACGGTCTGACCCGGCCGATACTGATGGATGCCACCGTTGACCAGTCGGCGGGCTACCGTTTTGTTTACACTCTGCCGCTTTCCGAACATCGGCTGCTGATTGAAGATACGCACTACATCGATCGCGCTACGCTGAGCGGCGATCTCGCGCGGCAGCAGATCCGCCAGTACGCGGCGCGTCAGGGCTGGATGCTTGAACGGCTGGAACGAGAAGAGCAGGGCAATCTGCCAATCGCGCTGGCAGGGGATGCGCGTGCGTTCTGGCAGGCACAGGCGGGGCTGCCGGGCAGCGGGCTGCGCGTCGGGCTGTTTCACGCCACCACCGGTTATTCACTGCCGCAGGCGGTGGCGCTGGCGGATTTAATCGCCGCAGCCCCCGATCTGAACGCCGCTGCGCTGTTCAGGCTGATTCAGGATTACGCCCTGGCACAGTGGCGGCGTCAGCGCTTCTTTCGCCTGCTTAACCGCATGCTGTTTCTCGCCGGGCCGCCGCAGGCGCGCTGGCAGGTGATGCAGCGATTTTATCAACTGAACCACGGACTGATTGCCCGCTTCTACGCGGGTCAGCTAACGCTGCAAGACAGGGTGCGGATTCTGGCAGGTAAGCCACCGGTTCCGGTTGGCGAAGCCCTGCGCGCCGCACTGAACTACTCCCCCCGGCTGCGAGTTTTTCACGATGAATAAAACAGTCGTTATCGGTTCTGGCTTCGGCGGCCTTGCCCTGGCGATCCGCCTGCAGGCCGCAGGTATCCCCACGCTGCTGCTGGAGCAGCGAGATAAACCGGGCGGACGCGCCTATGTTTACAGGGAAGAAGGATTCACTTTTGACGCCGGACCGACGGTGATTACCGACCCAACGGCGATCGAAGAGCTGTTCAGCCTGGCCGGTAAGCGCATTGAGGATTACGTCGAACTGCTGCCGGTCACGCCGTTTTACCGGCTTTGCTGGGAAGATGGTGAAGTCTTCGATTACGACAACGATCAGGCAAGGCTGGAAGCACAGATCCACCGCCTCAACCCGCGCGATGTGGAAGGCTACCAACAGTTTCTGGCCTACTCGCAGGCGGTGTTTAAAGAAGGATACCTCAAGCTGGGCAGCGTACCGTTTTTATCCTTCCGCGATATGCTGCGCGCCGGGCCGCAGCTGGCAAGGCTTCAGGCGTGGCGCAGCGTCTACGGCAGGGTATCGGCGTTTATTGAAAACGAACAGCTGCGCCAGGCATTCTCCTTCCACTCGCTGCTGGTCGGCGGCAATCCCTTCGCCACCTCGTCCATTTACACGCTGATCCACGCGCTGGAGCGGGAATGGGGCGTGTGGTTTGCGCGCGGCGGCACCGGGGCGCTGGTGCAGGGGCTGGTGAAGCTGTTTGAGGATCTCGGCGGCACGCTGGAGCTGAACGCCGAAGTGACCAGGCTGGAGGCGGAAGGCGAGCGCATCTGCGCGGTGCAGCTGAAGGACGGGCGGCGGATCGCAACGGCTTCGGTGGCTTCAAATGCCGATGTGGTACAGACTTATGCAAAACTTCTGGGGCACCACCCCATCGGCGCGGCACGCGGCGCATCGCTGAAGCGTAAGCGCTTGAGCAACTCGCTGTTTGTACTCTATTTCGGGCTGAATAAGCATCACAGCCAGCTGGCGCACCACACCGTCTGTTTTGGTCCGCGCTATAAGGCACTGATCGATGAGATCTTTCACTCCCCCACGCTGTCGGAAGACTTTTCCCTTTATCTGCACGCGCCCTGCGTGACCGATCCGTCCCTGGCTCCGCCGGGCTGCGGCAGTTACTACGTGTTAGCGCCCGTACCTCATCTTGGCACGGCGGATCTCGACTGGACGGTGGAAGGTCCGCGCCTGCGCGACCGCATTTTCGCCTATCTGGAGCAGCACTACATGCCCGGCCTGCGCGAGCAGCTGGTGACGCACCGCATGTTTACGCCGTTCGATTTCCGCGATCGGCTGGGTGCCTGGCAGGGATCGGCATTTTCCATCGAACCGATCCTGCGGCAGAGTGCCTGGTTCCGGCCGCATAACCGCGACAGCCGGATTAGCAACCTCTATCTGGTTGGCGCGGGCACCCATCCGGGAGCGGGCATACCCGGCGTCATCGGTTCGGCAAAAGCCACCGCTCGCCTGATGCTGGAGGATCTCCAATGACGAACAGCACGTTGATGGATCACGCCACCGAAACGATGGCGGCAGGATCAAAGAGTTTTGCCACCGCATCAAAGCTGTTTGATGTTCCGACCCGGCGCAGTGCGCTGATGCTCTACGCCTGGTGCCGCCACTGTGATGATGTGATTGACGGCCAGGCGCTGGGCTTTCATCAGGCGGCCCCGGACAGCGACAGTGCGGTACAGCGGCTGCATTGCCTGAAAATGCAGACGCAGCGTGCCTTTGACGGCATAAAAATGGACGACCCGGCCTTCGCCGCGTTGCAGGAGGTGGCGCTAAGTCACGGCATTCCCCCACGTCTGGCTTTTGAACATCTTGAGGGCTTCGCGATGGACGTGCGGGAAACGCACTACGTTACGTTTGAAGATACGCTGCGCTACTGCTATCACGTGGCGGGCGTGGTGGGCCTGATGATGGCGCGGGTGATGGGCGTGCGTGACGAATCGGTGCTGGATCGCGCCTGCGACCTGGGGCTGGCGTTCCAGTTAACCAACATCGCCCGCGATATCGTAGAAGATGCGCAGGTGGGGCGCTACTATCTGCCCGCGCAGTGGCTGGCTGAGGAAGGCATCACCGCCGCTCAGATTGCCGATCCGGTTTATCGCGACAAACTGGCGCGCCTGGCGCAGCGGCTGGTGGTGGCAGCGGAACCTTACTACGCCTCTGCCCGCGCCGGTCTGCCCGGCCTGCCTTTACGCAGCGCGTGGGCGATTGCCTCTGCGCACGGCGTTTATCGCGAAATTGGCGTGAAGGTTAGCGCTGCCGGCCCCCGCGCCTGGGATGTTCGCCAGGGGACCAGTCGGCCGGAGAAGCTCGGGCTGCTGGTTAAGGGTGCTGCGCAGGCGCTCAGTTCTCGCCTCGCGAAGCCGACGCCTCGTGCGCGCGATCTGTGGCAGCGTCCCCGCTAGCTGCTGTTGTTTTGTCGGTTCTGTCGCTGCTGGTGTGTGCCTGTTTATTACGGCTGCGCAGCGTCGCCTGTAGCTTTGCCACCGGCGGCGCATAGAGAAAACCGAACGACACGCAGTGCTCTTTCCCCCGCACCGCATGATGCAGCCGATGGGCCAGGTACAGGCGTTTTAAGTACCCCTTACGCGGAATATAGCGAAACGGCCAGCGCTGGTGGACCAGGCCGTCGTGAACGATAAAGTAGAGCAGGCCGTACAGCGTCATCCCCGCCCCAATCCACTGTAATGGCCAGACGCCCGACGCGCCGGTGGCGATCAGCGCGATCGCCAGCGCGGCAAAAACCACGGCATACAGGTCATTCACTTCGAATTTGCCGCTGTGCGGTTCATGGTGCGAGAGGTGCCAGCCCCATCCCCAGCCGTGCATGATGTATTTGTGCGTCAGCGCGGCAATCACTTCCATTGCGGCGACGGTCGCCAGGACAATCAGGGTATTCCACAGCACGAGCATTTGTATTCCTTGTTGTCCAGGGGCTGAGAGGGTATGTGCTCCGGGTGATTGATAAGTATAGCAATGGGGTGGGGGGCTGCTGAGTATGCGGTGTTAATTGCTGTGGGATTAGCGATTTGGGTTGGCGGTGGGATTAGCGATCGGGGCACGTCCTCTGCGGCGGCCGGGCGGTCCTCGCGCCGCTGCGCGGTCCCTTCGGTTCCGGCTGTAGGTCTTGCGGATCGGCGCAGAGCGGGCGTCCTGCCCGCGCTGCACCTGAGCCCAGCATCCATGCTGGTCTCTCCGGCCCCACAGCCTGCACCTCAGCGCTGCGGATTGCCCTGCCGCCGCAGAGGACGTGCCCCTTTTGGCTAAGTGCTCGCTGTTTTAAGAACGTAGTTCAGCGTTGAGTACTCAAACCCGGCTGTATTGCTCAAGACTGCTCTCAGGTTGTTATCCAGGACCTTCAGCTAGCGACGGCAGTTCACAAAATGGATTTGTCATGAACTGCACTTAAGCAAAACGATCGCAGGAATGGTGATATTTCTGGCCTTCAGCGTGCTGGTTGTGCCCCGGACGGGAAATCCACGGCACAGAACGGAAAGAAGTAAGACCTGATTGGTTTTTCAGGCAACGCGGAAGTCAGAAAGCAGGCTGGTTGTGCCCCCGAGCGGGCAATCCACAGCGCTGAACGCAGAGAGGAAGCCAGGATTCGCCCACAGGGAAGTGGGCGAAAGGCATAGCCGCGCAGGACGCGCGTCTGTGCCGGTCCGACAGGCTGACAAACGAAGTGAAGGCACCGCGCAGCGGCGCGAGGACGCCCGACCGGGGGCACAACCAGCCAGCGCCAACTCAGACTTTGCAAACAAGCGACTGTGCCGGTCCGACAGGCTGACAAACAAAGTGAAGGAACCGCAAAGCGGCGCGAGGACCAGCCCGACCGGGCACAACCAGCCAGCGTTACCACCGATTCACATCGAATCTCACCGACCGTTAAACCGCCGGAGCATCCACCTCATTTAATCCCCCGTTAATACGAAAAGCCACCCGCTGCGGATGATTCACCGAAACCAGATACTCAATTGGCCGACGCTGCCTGTCGTAAATCACCCCGCGATACACCAGCGCCGGGCTCTCCGGCTTCGCCTGCAACAGCTGATGTTCCTCTTCGTTCATCGCCGCAGCGCGAAGCGTTCCTTCATCGTACACATCCTGAATCTGGTAGCGTTCGGCCAGCAGGCGATACAGCGATCCGGCTTCTTCCAGCATTTCGGCACTGAGATCCACGACCCACGCCCGGGGTAAATAGCTGGTTTCCAGACAGAAAGGCTGCCCGTCGGCCAGACGAAGGCGTTTGATCATCACCACTTCGTCGCCCTCTGCAATATGCAGCAGGCGTGCAATACGGGCGCTGGCGGTAGATATATGGAAATAGATCAGCTGGCTGCTGGGAACGGCACCGTTAAGCTCAAGGATCTTACCGATCCCCAATGCGGGCTGTAGCGGTCGTTCAATGGGGGTATCCAACAGCCAGGTGCCCTGATTGCCCCGGCGCTCCAGCACACCTTCCTCAACCAGCTCCGCCAGCAGTTTGCGCACGGTCATCCGGCTGAGGGACAGTAGCTCACATAGCTCGCGTTCGGCGGGGATCTGATCGCCGCTGTTGAAATCGGGGGAATGGAGGATCTCCAGCAGCCGCTTACGTGCCTCAAGATAGCTTTTTCTGGGCTTCCTGGTCTGCTTTTCAGATGTGCTCATGGTCTGTTTAGCTCTGATGTTGAAAATGAAACAGGTTGAATATCAAGATATTGTTTTAGTGAACTAAATGCGTTTAATTGAAGCGACAAACTGCACAAATAATAACATACCATCCGGATTTTTTTGGTATTTAATCAACAATAATTGTTGCTATATAAAGCACTAAAAGCGTATATCAATACTCATGGTATGTTTTTTGGTATAAATGCAACACCAGGGGAACAGCTATGAGAATAAAAACAACTATCGCAGTACTGGCGGCCGCTCTCGCTCTGTCAGCAAGTGTCCACTCAGCAACGGCTGCGGATCAGATCCGTTTCGGCATCGATCCCACTTTCCCGCCGTTTGAATCGAAAAACGCCAGCGGTCAGCTGGTTGGCTTTGATATCGATCTCGGCAATGCCATCTGTGCGGAGATGAAAGTGGAATGTACCTGGGTGCAGAACAGCTTTGACGGGCTGATCCCGGCGCTACAGGCCAAGAAATTTGATGCGATTCTCTCGTCCTTATCGATCACCGAAGAGCGTAAGAAAGCGATCGCCTTCAGCAACAAGCTGTTCAATACGCCGGCATTCCTGATCGCTGCGAAGAACAGCTCGCTGCATCCCACGGCGGAATCGCTGAAGGGCAAGCGTATTGGCGTGCAGCAGGGATCGGTATTTGAAACCTATGCCAACCAATACTGGCGTAGTGCGGGCGTGGAAGTCATTACCTATCCGGATGCGGAATCAGTGTATGCCGACCTGATCAACGGTCGCCTTGACGGCACGCTGGACGACGCGGTGGTGATTACCGAAGCGCTGCTCAACAAGCCACAGGGGCAAAGCTTCACGCTTATCCAGCCACAGGTCAAAGACGATACGATCTTCGGGCCCGGCACCGGTATCGGTCTGCGCCTGAAGGATCAGGTGCTGCTGGCCCGTTTTAACCAGGCTATCGATACCATCCGCGCTAACGGAACTTACGATCGTTTAGCGAAAAAATACTTTAATTTCAACATCTACGGTGAGTAACGCCATGCAGACCCAAACCATTATCGCCTCCCTGATGAGCAGCCATTTCCAGACAACTCCGCTGCGTCAGATTTTCCTGGTGGCCTGCGGTGGCTCGCTGGTGGATATGTATCCCTCTCACTATTTCCTCAGCGAGCAGAGTGACATCCTGCGTTCGTGGATGATGACCGCCAATGAGTTCGTTTACGCCACGCCGAAAGCGCTGGGGGCATCATCGCTGGTTATCGTCTGCTCGCACGGCGGTAACACGCCGGAATCCGTCGCGGCGGCGAAGCTGGCGAAAGCGCGCGGTGCGGCAACGGTAACGCTGACTCACAATGCGGAAGCGCAGCTGTTGCAGTGGGCCGACCATAACCTGCTGTACCAGTGGGGAGATGACACGCCGGTGACCGATAATCCAATGGCGCTGATCCTCAGCCTGTGTGTCGATGTGCTGCGCCAGGTGGAGGATTATGCCGGATGGCAGGATTTCCAGCAGGGCTTCACGCAGATCGATGCGGTGATCCGCCAGGGCCGGACGCAGGTGGCCGATCGCTGTACGGATTTTGCGGACCGCTATCAGCATGATTCCCTGTTTTACGTGCTTTCCAGCGGCGCGTCTTACGGCCATGCCTATGGCTTTGCCATCTGCTCGCTGATGGAGATGCAGCGTGTTGATGCTGCCTCCATCCACAGCGGCGAGTTTTTCCACGGCCCGTTTGAAGTCACCGACAATCACGTACCGTTTATTCTGCTGATGAACGAAGGCCGTACGCGTGAACTCGACCAGCGTGCGCTGTCATTCCTGAACCGTTACAACGATAAAACCGTGGTAGTGGATGCCCGTGAGCTGGGCCTGAACGCGCTGCCCGCGTCGGTAGTGGACTACTTTAACCCGGTACTGTTTTACAGCATCATGTGCGACTACCGCGCGGCGCTGGCCGATATCCGTCAGCATCCGCTTTCAACCCGTCGTTACATGGGCGTCGTGGACTACTAAGGGCAGCGTAAGATGAAAGTGATTGGCGTGGGCGACAACGTTGTCGATAAATATGAGCACCGGCGCGTGCGTTACCCCGGCGGCAATGCGCTGAACTTCAGCGTCTATGCCGCAATGCTGGGCGCGGAGTCTGCCTATCTGGGGATTTTTGGTGATGATAATGCGGCGGAGCACGTGCAGCGTGCGCTGGCCGCGCGCAGTATCGATACACGCTACTGCCGCCAGGTGGCAGGGGAAAATGGCTATGCGCGTCTGACTATCCAACAGGGCGAGCGGGTGTTTCTTGATTCCAATCTTGGCGGCGTGCGGCAGACAGAATCGATGGCGTTTATTTTGCCGCATCGCGACTGGCTGCAGGATTTTTCGTTGATCCACACCAGCAGCTACAGCTATATCGATGAACAGCTGCCCGAGCTGGCGCAGCTCCCCGGCTGGCTGAGCTATGATTTCTCGGATGATTTCGTAACCGAACAGGCGCTGCCGCTCTGCCGCTGGCTGGACGCGGTATTTTTCTCCTGCGCGGATCGTTCACTTGAGGAAACGCGCGAACTGCTGGTTAAGGTGGTTGAAGCCGGGAGCCGATACGCGATTGCCACGCGCGGTGCTGAAGGTGCGCTGCTGTTCGACGGGAAAAACTGGTATCAGCAGGCACCGGAAGCGGTTACGCCCGTTGATACGCTGGGCGCGGGAGATGCATTTATCACCGCCTTTCTGCTGAGTTTCCGCCAGCAGGGGGATATTGCGGTAGCACTACACGCCGGAGCGCAGTTCGCGGCGAAAATCTGCCTGCTGGAAGGCGCTTTTGGTGATGGGGAAGCTTACTGAGGAAAATGTCATATAGCACATTATTATCTTTAAAAATGAGAGGGAATAATAAGGCATTGCTCATTTTTTCTATTACAAGTTAGATTAAATACTACTGGCGATAGCCAGTAGTAATGATTCAACTATTACGCAAAGAGGCAATTTCTCAGTTTAATGTTGAAGTTTCGCTTTTTGTTACACATTTAATAAACCAAGTCGTGAATTGAATTTTATTTAGACGTACCATTTAATCCATTACATGGAATGTAAGAGGTTAACTTATGGATACAGTTGAAGAATTAAATGGAACATACTTCTATGATGGATCTTCTAATCTTAGTGCCGGCGAGTTGTTTTTCTGGATTATGATTGATGAAACATTAGACCATTTTGGTATATCAGACATCACTGCAGTGGCTGCAATATATATGGGTTCCAATACCGTTACGGTAGCAGGGAAGTTTTCAGGAGCGACACCGGGAACCTCTATTGCTTCTGTCTATTCAAGACGGTTATTCAGGGAGCGTATGATGCCAGTCAGGCTTCCAACGTGGGTGGGGTTTCCTCCTAACACTAAAAGAATAATGACTCAGAAATTAGGAACATTCGTTGGCAGAACCATTCCCGTATTGGGATGGATAATACTGGCAGTTGATGTGTCTACTATTTCATTCAAAGCAGTGAATAAATATAATACCCTCGCACATCCTTCCGATCGTATATGGTAAGAGCTTAATGGGTGCTTCCTGCGTAACACAACGGCAAGTGATGGCCTGGTATGATGAAAACTGGAACAGCCGCGTGTTTCCTTTTTTCAAGCGGCCGATGTTGACATTAGAAACCAGCCTGTCGACGGGGAAATATCCCTGGTCAGCTGATGATGCGATGGACATACTTGAAGATTACTTCAGTCGTTTTTCTGTCGACAGACAGACCTTCGCCTTTCACAGTTACTGGCCTAACGAAGAAACATTTATCCCGATAATTTTTTTACGTTCAAAAAAAAATAAATGGCAGTGGCTTGAACCCAAACCACTTACGTTAAATATGCTGGTGGAATCAGCTAAGGCTGGACGCTGGCTTTATGATTAAAAAGGAATTTGATTATGGCTATACCTGCTCATCTGTGGCTCAGAGATGACGGCGATGCGTTGATTAAGGGTTCATCCGATGTCAACGAACGGGAAGGTAGTATAGAAATTATTGGTTTTGGCCACGGGCTACATATTCCTACGGATAATAACACAGGGAAAATCACTGGAACCCGCATTCATGCACCAATGATTATTGAAAAAGAATTCGATAGTTCAACACCTTATCTTTACAAAGCGGTTGCTACAGGTCAGTCACTACGAAGCGCTGAAATAAAATGGTATAGAATTAATGACGCTGGCCAGGAGGTTGAATATTTTAATATGCTTCTTGAAGGCGTCAAAGTGGTGGCGGTGATGCCGACGATGTACAACACAAAAACTGTAGAAAAATGTAATCATATGGAACGCGTAGAACTTCGTTATGAAAGGATTACCTGGAAATATAACGACGGAAATATTCAGTATAGTGATGCATGGAATGAGCGCTCAACGGCATAAATGTACAGACCCGAAGCATGAGCTTTGGTTTTTTTAAACTATCTCAACGTTTCATGCAAAACATCTCGCCAAACTTCAGATCCAGCCGGGATTTTCTTTTTATACAGGCAACGCGGAAGCCAGAAAGCAGGTTGGTTGTGCCCCCGAATGAGCAATCCATAGTGCAGAATTGAAAGAAGGAAGAGCTGATTGGTTTTTTCAGGCAACACGGAAGTCCGAAAGCAGGCTGGTTGTGCCCCCGAGCGGGCAATCCACAGCGCTGAACGCAGAAAGGAAGCCAGGATTCGCCTGCAAGGACGCAGGCGAAAGGCACAGCCGCGCAGGACGCGCGTCTGTGCCGGTCCGACAGGCTGACGATCGAAGTGAAGGCACCGCGCAAGCGGCGCGAGGACGCCCGACCGGGGGCACAACCCGCCAGCGCTAACTCCGGGCATTACAACCATTCGTTCATGCAGATAGCGAAGCACTCATCTAATCCAGCCCGAAGCTGCAACCATCACCCCACATTAATATCCTCAGCGTGCGCCAGCAGATACTGCTCCGCCTCGCCGGACCAAATCCCATGATGCCGCTCCAGAATCGCCGCCAACTCAGGATCGGCAATCTTACCCAGCGGCGTCAGCGGCAGTGATTTACCGGTGTACACCAGCTTTTTCCCGCCGCCCACCGCAGGCAGATCCAGCGTCGTTTCCCCGGCCGCATTCAGCCCCAGAATATGAGTGACGATCTTCGCCGCATTGACTTTCTTCGCCTGCATCAGCTCAACGGCGGCACGCATATCGTCGGTATTACCGCCGGAAGTACCGACGTAGTGGGTAAAGGCATAGTGCACATCGTAGAAATTAACCGGCGCGCTGAAGGCCTTATCCTGCGGGCCGGCGAAGAAATTAACGCAGCCGTCCGGGGCCAGCAGCGAAGAGGAGAGGGTCAGCAGATGCTCCTTCGGAACGAAAACGAAAATATCATCAAAGCCTTTGCCGTCGGTCAGCGCCATCAGCGTATCGTAATCGGCCTCGTTGCCGTCGATATAATGCAGTTCGGTCTGCGGCTCGGAATGATAGTGCTGGCGCGCATAGCTCATCTTCGGCTTATTGGTATCGGTGACGACCAGCAGCGACGGGTTGATCGGGCCGTGCAGGGCATAGTCGATGGCCAGCAGCCCCATCGGGCCGGTACCGCCGAGGATCAGCGTGCGGCCCTGCGGGCGAATGCCCATCACGTGATTATAAGTGCCTTCCTGCAGGTGATAGTTGGCGTTAAACGCGCCGATCACGCAGGAAAGCGGCTCGACCATCGATCCTTCAAACCAGGTATCGCCCTCCCAGGAGAGCAGACAATCCTGCTCCATCACCTCGTTGGGGATCACCACGTGAGTCGCGCCACCGCCGATCCACGGGAATGAATAGCCCGGGCAGTCGGGGCGATCCGGCAGTTGCAGGTTGGCCTGGATCACGTAGCGCTGCCCGGCGTGGAATTTATGCTGCCATTTCTTGCCGACTGCGAGGATCTCACCGCAGAACTCGTGGCCGATAATGATCGGATTAGTTGCCACATCGTCCGGCACCTTTTTGTGGTCCGCGCCCAGATTGGCCTCTTTCCAGGAAGAGAGGCACAGGCTGTCGGTCACCACGCGTGCCAGAATTTCATCGTCCTGCATCTCCGGCAGCTCAAAGGTTTCCAGGCGCAGATCGCGTTTGCCGTACAGGCGTAAAGCTGTTGTTTTCATAAACCACCTCATTGTTTAGTGTGCCCCGCCAGCGATGCGGGGCGGAAACTCAGGACAGGAAGCCCAGCGCGTTGCCGACAATCCCTAAGCCAAACAGGGCGAAGATCAGCCACACCGGGTTAATTTTTTTGTTGAGAAGACGCACCATCAGCAGCGTCAGGCCCAGCGCCAGCAGGCCGGGGCAGAGCTGATCGAGAATGTTCTGTACGGTAGTCGTCACCGTGCTGCCGTCCGGGCCGGGCGTTTGTGACACAATCACCGGCACGCTGATGCTGGTCCATTTGGTTACCAGCACCCCCATCACAAACAGGCCGAGGATTGATGCCCCCTCGGTCAGTTTTTGCAGCAGGTTACCGCCCATATCGCTGACGATGTTGACCCCTTTACGGAAACCCCAGGTCAGGCCGTACCACTTCAGTGCCAGGCGCACCGCATTGAAAATAAAGAAGAAAAGCAGCGGGCCGAGAATATTGCCGGACAGCGCCAGCGAGGCACCCAGCGCGGCGGTGATCGGGCGCAGCGTGCCCCACACCAGCGAGTCGCCGACCCCGGCCAGCGGTCCCATCAATCCCACTTTGATACCGTTAATTGCCCCGTCATCAATATCGGCACCGTTGGCGCGCGCTTCTTCCATCGCCACCGTCACGCCAATCACCGGCCCGCAGACCGCTGGCGTGGTATTAAAGAACACCAGGTGCCGCTTCAGCGCCGCGACCTGATCTTCCTTCAGCGGGTACAGGCGCTTGATGGCGGGAACCATGTCGTAGCAGAAGCCCAGCCCGTGAATACGTTCGAAGTTGAATGACGCCTGCTGCAGGTTCGAGCGCAGAAACATCTTAATCAGGTCGCCCTGGGTGATTTTTCTCTGTTCCATTGTGGTCACCATCAGTCATCAAGCTGGTCGAGGGAGGAGGAAGATGTGGTGGAAGCCTGAGGTTCGGCCTTGCGCCACTGCGGATTCAGCTGGATATAGATCAGCGCGATAATCACACCGACGCCGCCGAAGGCCAGCAGGCTGAAATTGAGGTAGCCGCCCGCGAGGAAGCCGAGGAAGAAGAAGGGCATCAGGTACTTCACGCCCATCATGCGCAGCACCATGGCGTAGCCGACCACCACGATAAAGCCGCCGGCGATTTGCAGGCCGCGGGTGACGAATTCCGGGATGGCGTTCAGCATATTGCTGACCATATCGGCGCTGACAAACATCGAAACAATCAGTGCCGGAACGGCCACGCGCAGCGCCTGAACGCCCAGTGCGGAAACGTGCAGCAGATCGATGGTGCCAAACTTCGCTTCCTCTGCGGCTTTATCCGCCGCGTGCTGGAACACCACGGTAATGGTGCGGGCGAGCACCGTCAGCACCTGGCCCGCCGCGGCGACCGGCAGCGCAATAGCAATACCGGTGGCGATGCTTTGGTGGCCGACAATCACCAGAATGGCGGAGATGATGCTGGCCAGCGCGGAGTCAGGCGACTGCGCCGCGCCAACGTTCATCCAGCCTAGGGCAATAAGCTCCAGCGTGCCGCCGAGCATAATCCCGGTTTTTAAATCCCCAAGAATTAAGCCAATAACGGTACAGGCAATTAACGGACGGTGGGTCTGGAATTCATCCAGCACGCTGCCCATTCCGGCAATACAGGAAAAAATAAAAATAGCGATTATTTGTAGGGTACTTATTTCCATCTTTTTCACCATTGAAATATGACGGTGCCTGCCTGTCACGGCATAAATACAGGCGCTGTTGTTTTTTATTCTGTGGCGGCGTGTTCTTTAATCTTGTCGAGGATATTTACCGATGGATCGGACGCCACCACGCGTAAATCCAGTTTTACACCCAGCTTATCCAGTTCTGTGAAAGCCTGAATATCCTGCTCATCCAGAGAAACCGCTTTGGTTAACTGTTTTTTCCCCGGTCGCCATGCCATGCCGCCAATATTCAGTGTGGCAATTTTTACGCCCTGTTTAACCATCGACAGCGCATCCTGCGGATTGGTAAATAAATAGAAGACGGTTTCATTCTGATATTGTGGGTTGTGATAAACCGCGACGGCTTTTTCAATATTCACCACGTTCACTTTCATACCCGGCGGCGCGGCCTGGCGCAGCAGCGTGCGGCGGACTTCATCGTTAAATACGTCATCATTGCAGATAATAATGCGCTGGGCGTTGGCCACTTTCGACCAGACGGTGGTGACCTGGCCGTGGATCAGGCGGTCATCAATACGGGCGAGCGTAATGTTCATTACAAATCCTCCTCAACGGTTTCCGGTTGCTGCCAGACGACACAGCACTGGCTGGCTATCGCGGTCAGGTGCTCGCACAGGGCATCAACGTTCAGTGCATCCTGGTTATCCACCACTTCCAGCGCCAGCGGTAACGACAGGCCGCTGATGACCCTCAGTCGGGGATTGTGCATGGCCAGTGCTGCCGCCGCATTCCACGGGCTTCCGCACTGTAAATCCACGGCTATCAGCCACTCCTGTTCATTGTGAGCACTAACTAACTTTTCCAGTTTAGCTGTGATATCCCCGGCGTTCTCACCCGGGACAAACTCCACCGCCGTGGCGTTGACCTCGCCGTACACCATCCTCACGGAATCCAGTACGGCGCAGGCAAACTGGCCATGGGCACAGAAAATAACGTTGACCATTTTTCTCTCCTTAACCGCGCGTTTTACCGCCAGCGATGTTAGTGGTCACTCCGGTTATATAGCTTGCACGCTCTGAAAGCAGGTAACAGGTGAAGTCCGCGACTTCGCTCAGGCGGCCAGAGCGGCCGATCGGGATGGTATTTTTGCTGTAGCCGTCGCGCAGCTGCTGCACGCTGATATTGCGCGTCCAGGCCAGCGCCTCTTCATATTCCGGGGTACGCAAACCGGTTTTCTCCAGAATGCCCGGCGCAACGCCCACGACGCGAATGCCGTGTTTGCCCAGCTCTTTTGCCCATGAGCGGGTAAAGCTGTTCAGCGCCGCCTTGGTTGCCGCATAGCAGCTCTGGCCTTCGGAACCTTCCAGCCCGCTTTCCGACGAGACGTTAACAATCACCCCTTCGCGCTGTTTGACCATCTGCCGCGCGACCGCCTGCGACATTAAGAACACGCCTTTTTGATTGATATTGACCATTTTCTCAAAGGCTGCTTCATTCAGTTCATAACGGCCCGCCGGTGCCTTTTCATCGACTAATAAACGCGGGAAGTTGACCCCGGCGTTATTGACCAGGCCATCAATGCGGCCAAATTTTTGAATGATATTTTCTACGCTTTGATTAACGTCAGTCGCGCTGGAAATATCGGTTGGCCAGAAATGATAATTCTCGCCATTATGATATTTATCACCGCCGTGGATATCGGTCATCTGTACATTGGCACCCTGCGCCAGTAATTCATCGACGATTGACAAACCAATTCCCGATGCGCCGCCGGTAACGATAATTATTTTCCCTTCCAGGTTTAACCATGTGTTCATTTCATACCCCTCGTTTTTTAGATAAAGGGATTTCCCGCAGAAAAATCTGCGTGAAATCACGTTGTTATTTTTTACTTCAGTAACGACTCGGCGGTTTCTTTATTCGTTATCAAACCATTAATATATTTACCGTGCAGCGCACCCAGAATACCGGCGTATTTGGCTTCCCCCATCGCGATGCCGATGCGATAACGCGCCTGTTTTAGTTTTTCCATTTTTATCGACAGGGTTTTCTCATTCATATTGGTTTCAACCATTTCGCCGTCGATATCGTAAAAGCGCGAACAGATATCGCCGACCACGCTGCGGGCGTTGAGATCGTCACTCTCTTCGCTGCCGTAAAACGCGTGCCAGTTTGCCCCATCGCGAATCGCCGGGGAGCCAATCCCTACCAGGGCGATGTCCAGATTATCCCAGTAGGAGGAGATGGTTTTAAAATGCTCGGACTGCATAATGCCGTTACGAATCAGTGCGTTGTCCAGCAGCGCCGGAAAATCTGCCAGGTGAGACTCTGCTTTTAACTTCGCGGCGGCATCGTAGGTCAGCGTATTCACGTGATAGCGGCTTTCCAGTTTCCCGGACGGGCCGCCGATAATCGGTACGCAAATCGTATGCCGCGACTGGCCGGCCTGCGGCAGGTTGTCGACCAGCGCACGTAAGGCCCGGCCCCATGAAAAACCGACGATATCGCCCGGTTCCAGCAGTCGGTCGACCAGCTGCGCACCGTGCTGGCCGATGATGTTCAGCTGGTCGTCCTCCTGCTGGGATTCACAGGAAGCAACCACCACCTCTTTCAGGCCGAATTTCTGTTTGAGCTGCTGTTCCAGCCACAGGTTTTCGTTGCAGTCGTAGTTGATGGCAATCGTCACGATGCCCTGATCCCGGCCGCGTTTGAGCAGGCGGCTAATCGTGGTGCGGTAGATCCCCAGTTCGCGGGCAATTTGTGCCTGCGTCATATCCTGCTCGTAATAGAGCTGGGCGATTTTTACAATCAGGCGGATATCATCGCTGGTTTCCATCGTCATCCTCGGGTTTCTGCACATTTGTGCAAATCACGTTTTCGCTGTCCTGATCTGATATAACCCGATCGATGAACGACTTAAAAGTAATATTCACGTGTTTCAGGCCAGTTTTACGGAGCTTTGTCTTGCACATTTGTTTAATGATTGGGTGTTTTCCGGCACGTTTGTGCAGCTAGCTCTAATTAATTGATTATGCTGTTTTTTGCCGGGCAAGTTTGCACGAGGTGGGAGTGGGCACTTTTGTGAAGAAAGGTGTAATGGATCACATTTAGTTCGGCAGGTAATGGTTTAAGCAATTTCTTCGCCATTTCAGGCGCGAGCGGATAGTTACTTTTTACAGCTTAAGAGCTGTTTATATTTATTACAGCTTACAGGCTGTATTAGATTTTATACAGTCTTTAAGCTGTATTTTGCATTAACAGCCTATCGGGTGTAAAGTGGCAGGGCCGATTATATTTTGTACAGATTTAGAATGAGGGTTGAAACTCTATGAATACTGTTTATCCGTTGAAGACCCTGAATCAGCTGAGGCCGCTGCTGGTTGGTTTCCGTAAGGAAAAAGGGATGACGCAGAAGGATGTGTCAGAAAGGTTGGGTGTAACACAGCAAACCTATGCCCGCCTGGAAGCCAATCCTGCCAGCGCCAGCATCGAACGTCTGTATAAGGTCTTTACTGTGCTGGGCATTGAAATGGTGCTCTCTGCCGGACCTTCTTCGCTGATGGTCACTGCTGCGAAGGAGCCAATGAAAGAAGTCTATTCGCCTGCCAGACAGGAGAAATGGTGAAACTATGCGGCGTACTCAGCAGCGTTTAGCTATCTGGATGAATGGCATTCATGTGGGGTTCTGGGAAAAGGTCAGGGGAGAAGATCGGCTGGAATATCTGCCTGAGTGGATTGATGACGAGTTGGGCAGGCCCCTGTCGCTTTCACTGCCTTTCACGCCGGGTAATCAACCCTGGCGTGGCAGTATTGTACGCGACTATTTTGATAATTTGCTGCCTGATAGCGAAGGGATCCGCAGGCGTTTAGCGATGCGTTATCAAGCTGAAAGTCTTGAGCCTTTCGATCTTCTGGCTGAGCTGGGAAGGGACTGTGTTGGTGCGATACAGTTACTGAATGCAGGTGAGCATCCCAGTAATTTATTCTCAGTGAACTGCCGCCCGCTTTCTGAAGCTGAAGTTGCCGCTGTACTGCGCGATACCACGACAGGGTTGCCAGGACGGCAGTCTGAACCTGGCGATTTGCGTTTATCTATCGCCGGTGCTCAGGAAAAAACGGCCCTTCTTTGGCAGAATGGGCAGTGGTGCCTGCCTGAAGGCAACACACCGACCACCCATATATTCAAGCTGCCACTAGGGCTGGTCGGCAATATGCAGGCAGACATGAGTACCTCCGTGGAAAATGAATGGCTGTGCTCTCTTATACTTGATAGTTATGGTATTCCTGTCGCAAAAACGCATATTGCGCAGTTTGAAGAGCAGAAAGTTTTGAGCGTTGAGCGCTTTGACCGGAGGTGGTCGCAGGATCGTCAATGGATCGTTCGTCTACCCCAGGAGGATCTGTGCCAGGCCCTGGGGGTTTCTCCGCTGAAGAAATATCAGGCGGATGGCGGTCCGGGAATTTCCGATATTATGGCCATCCTGAATCATTCAAAGCGGGCGGCGCGTGACAGGGAACAGTTCTTTAAAGTGCAGATTATTTTCTGGCTACTGGCCGCGACGGATGGGCATGCAAAGAATTTCAGCATTACGCTTGAACCGCAAAACAGATATGAGCTGACGCCTCTTTATGATGTTCTATCCGCATGGCCGGTGATCGGCACGGCACGGGGTCAGCTTGCCTGTAGGAAATGCAAGCTGGCCATGGCTGTTCGCGGTAGCGGTAACTATTACGAGCTTTTTCGGATCCAGCGGCGACACTGGCTTAATCATGGAGAATTAGTTGGGCTGGATAGCCAATACGTTGAGTCTGTGATCGACGAACTTATTGCAATCACACCGAAAGTGATCGAAAAAGTAGCCGGTTTGCTGCCTGATTCGTTTCCTGCGAAAGTCGCGGAGGCTATTTTTACAGGCATGCGGCAGCAGTGCGAAAGATTAGCTGCCAGCGCATAAAATCCGACAGGCTCACAGCAGATCCATCTGCCCCCAGGCATCCTGCTGATGCATTTTTCCGGCTTTCTTTACTTTCTTTGTGTTCACCACCGGCGTGCGGTTCACAGACGGTTTGCTTCTTCGCGCAACCACCGCTGCAACGCTTTGCCCTCTTCGCTCAGTTCCACTCCCTGCCGCACGCAGAGATAGTAGTCGCGGCCGTCGTCGCTGGCGTGGTCGAACAGCTTGACCAGTTCCCCCGACTGCAGATAGGGGGCGATCATCGGCTCGCGCATCAGCGCGCAGCCCAGCCCGGCCCTTACTGCGGCCAGCGTCAGCAGCCCGTCCTCAAACAGCGCGCCGTCGCGGCGAAAGCGCCTGACGTTCTGTTCGGTGAACCACTGCTGCCACGACGATCGCTCCTCGTCGTGTACCAGTCGGCTCTGCGCCAGAATCTCCGGGGTATCGATGTAGCCGTGCACGCGCAGGAAGTCGCGGCTGGCCACCGGGATCATCCTGCCCGGGATCAGCTTCTCCGCCTGATAGCCGGTCCACTGGCCGCTGCCGAAGCGAATCGACAGATCCGACGCATCGCTGTGGTAGTTACGGTGGTTGGCGTAAACCACGTGGATCTCGATCGACGAATGGGCATTAGTGAAGCGCGGCAGCCGCGGAATAAACCAGCCCATACCGAACAGCGGGATCAGGCTGATAGTCACCTGCCGCGAGCGGTTCTGCTCCATCAGATGCCCAGTTGCCTGGCGCAGCACGCTGAAGGCCGATCGGATCGAGCGGTAGTATTCGCGCCCGGCGGCGCTGAGGATCAGCCGCCTTCCCTGACGGTGGGTCAGCGGCTGCTGGAGAAACGTCTCCAGCACGCGCAGCTGGTGGCTGACCGCCGACGGCGAGATATCCAGCTCGTCCGCTGCGGCGCTCAGGCTGCCCAGCCGGGCGATAGCTTCAAATACGCGCACCGCCCGCAGCGGCGGGTCGTCCGAGAGTTCACCGCTCGCCGGAAAACCCGACTGTTCTGTTTTATTCATATGAATCAATAATTCTCAGTTTTAAGGTGGTTGGCGTTTTTATAAAACATAGTGAATTCAGCTAACTACCTCAAATCAATTTTACGATAAGTAAGAAGGATTCCGTATTTCACAATTTAACTCAGTTAACGGATCGTAGGCCCGCAACGCACTATTCCATACGACAACTGTGGATACCCGATTGGCGGCTACGCTGGCGTCGGGGTGTAACTAACGGGAGAGGCACGATGAGCTGTAGTCAGAATCAGGAGCTGGGCATTCTTGCCCGCCGGAAAATTGAAGCGGAGATCATCAAACCGATCTATGACCTGCTGGTGCGCGATCTGGGCAAGGGTCGTGCACAGGCGATCATTGGCGAGGCGATCGAAAACGCGGCGATCCAGGCCGGGCGCGAATTTGCCGCCCGTGAGCCGAAACGGGCCGATCTGCGCAGTTTCGTCGCTCTGCAATACCTGTGGGAGAAAGACAACGCGCTGGAGGTACGGGTACTCGACGACGACGGCCAGCAGTACAACTATGACGTTACCCGCTGCCGCTACGCGGAGATGTATCACGAAATGGGGCTGGGTGAGATTGGTCACCTGCTCTCCTGCGCGCGCGACGACAAGTTTATCGTCGGCTATGCGCCTGACGTCGAGCTGACGCGGACCACTACCGTGATGTCGGGCGCGCCACGCTGCGATTTTCGTTACCGGGTGAAACCGGACGGCGAACGATGAGCGCCGATCTGCGGGTTAACGGTGAACGCCTGTGGCAGACGCTGCGCACCTTTGCCACGTTCGGTGCCACCCCGGCGGGTGGAGTTACCCGGCTGGCGCTGAGCGCCGAGGACCGCCAGGGGCGCGACACGCTGCGCCACTGGGCGACTGAGGCGGGTTTTCACTGCGAGATTGACGAGATTGGCAATCAATTTATCCGCCGACCGGGGCGCAATCCGCAGCTGGCATCGGTAATGACCGGTTCACACGGCGACTCGCAGCCGCTGGGCGGCAATTACGACGGCATTTACGGCGTGCTGGCGGGGCTGGAGGTACTGCGCACCCTCAACGAGCGCGGTATTGAGACCGAACGCGATTTGCTGCTGGTGAACTGGACCAACGAGGAGGGCGCGCGCTTCGCCCCGGCGATGCTGGCATCCGGCGTGTGGACCGGCGTGTTCTCCCGCGAGTACGCGCTGGCACGCCGCGACGGCGACGGCATCAGCGTGGAGGAGGCACTGCGGGCCATTGGCTATCGCGGTACGGCGGCGGCGCGGGCGATCCCGCTTCACGCCTGCTTCGAGCTGCACATTGAGCAGGGACCGATTCTGGAGGAGACCGGCACCGACGTGGGCATTGTGCGCGCGGCGATGGGTCAGCGCTGGTTTGAAATTACCCTGACCGGCTTTGCGGCGCATGCCGGAACCACGCCGATGGACCTGCGCCAGGATGCGCTGTGCGGCTTCGCCGAGGTGGCGCTGGCGGTAGAGCGCATCGGCAGGCAGTTCGCCGACGACGGCCGGGCGACGGTCGGTATGGCGCAGCTGACCCCCAATTCGCGCAACGTCGTGCCGGGCCGGGTGTTCTTCACCGTTGAGTTTCGCCATCCCGACGCCGACGCCCTCGATCGCATGGAGGCCGCGCTGCACGCTGCGCTGGCAACGCTCGGCGAGCGGCGGCTGACGGTCAGCGCCGGGAAAATCTTTGACTACGCGCCGATCGCCTTTGACCGGGGCTGTGTGGCACACATCGAGCATGCTGCCGGAGCCCTGGGGCTGACGCAGCGCAGCATGGTTTCCGGAGCGGGGCACGACGCCTGCTACCTCAGCCGGGTGGCTCCGACGGCGATGATCTTTATTCCCTGTGAAAAAGGTATCAGCCACAACGAGGCCGAGAACATCCTGCCAGCGTGGTCAACGAACGGCGCTGACCTGCTGCTGCACACGCTGCTGGCGGCGGCCAACGAGCCGGACTGATCGTTCTGTTTTTTTCATATATTGATGTTGTTTCGCCTGATGTGATTAATGTGGTTTTTTATATTTTTATTAAAAACAACATGATAGGCGTTAATTAAAAAATAATAAGAAAGAATAACTGCGTATTTCCCTCTTCAATTCAATTATCGGATTGTAAGGGTATTACAGACGTTGAGATGAAAATAATGAACCAGTGGCAAACCTTTACAGCACAGAGTGACGACGGTCCTGCGCGGCACGCGGCAATTGGCCTGATCGTGCTGGACAGCGATGTGGTGATTGAGCAGGAGGTGCGGCGCTTCCTGCCGGCCGACGGTGTCGGGCTGTTCGCTTCTCGCATCAGCATGGCACCGACGCTGTCGCCGGAGACGCTGGGCGCGCTGCGGGATGAGATCCCGGCGGTGGTCGCGCGGCTGGTCCCTAACGACCGACTGGACGTTATCGCCTTTGGCTGCACCTCGGCGTCGATGGTGCTGGGCAGCGCAGCGCTGGAACAGATTATCCGGGCGGCGCGCCCGCAGGTGGCGGTGACCGACCCAATCCGCGCGGCGCTGGCGGCGGTCTCAACGCTGGGGATTAACCGGCTGGCGGTGCTGACGCCCTACGAACCCGCGCTGAATCAGCTGTTCGACGACTTCTGGCCGGCGAACGGGGGAGCGGCAGTCGTGGCGCGCGGCTGCTTCAGCAAGAACAGCGATCCGCAGATTTGCCGCGTTGCGCCGCAGGCCATCTGGCAGGCCGCACTGCAGCTGGTACGGCAGTCGGGTGCCGACGGCCTGTTTATCTCCTGCACCGCGATGCGCTGCTCCGACATTATTACCCGACTGGAAGTCGACCTCGGTATTCCGGTGATTACCAGTAACCAGGCGCTGGCCTGGCATGCAATGCAGTTAGCTGATTGTCATCATAATTCAACACATTACGGCAAAATTTTCTCTTCCTAACACCAGGGGCACTTATGAAAAAATCACTCGTACTGCTAGCGACGCTGCTGCTCGCTAACGTCTCTGCCTGGGCGCAGAGCACCACCATCAAGATCGGCGCAAATACCTTTGTCGGCTACGGTCTGCTGTATCTGGCACAGGAAAAAGGCTATTTCAAACAGCAGGATCTCACTGTTGATCTGGTCAGCACCGAAGACAAACCGTCAACCGCTGCCGCAGTGGTGCGCGGCGATCTCGACGGCTGGGTCAGCACCGTCGACACCTTCATTTTCTACAACGCCGAAAAGCTGGGCCTGAAGCAGGTGCTGGATATCAGCCAGTCGTACGGTGCGGAGGGGATTCTGGCGACCAAAGATATCACCGACGTTGCGCAGCTGAAGGGCCGCAAGATCGGCGTGGAGGAAGGGTCGCCCGCGTATTTCCTGCTGCTTAACGCGCTGAAAGATGCCGGCCTGAAGCCGTCGGATATTTCGGTAGTGAATATGAAAGGTTCCGATGCCGGTGCGGCGTTTATCGCCGGTCAGATCGACGTTGCCGCCACCTGGGACCCATGGCTGGCGCAGGCGAGCAAACGTGCCGGTGGCCACGTGCTGTACAGCACCAAACAGAAACCGGGCCTGATTGCCGATACGCTGGCGCTGTGCACCGACTTTATTGCTCAGCATCCGCAGGCGGTCACCGGCTTTATTAACGCCTACTTTGCTGCATACCAGTTCTGGCACAGCCATCCGCAGGAGAGTGAAGCCATTATCGCCAAAACGTCCGGCATCCCGCTGGAGGATGTGAAGAGCGGCCTGACGCTGCTGAAATTCGGCTCGCCGGAAATCAACAAAGCCTATTTCCTGCAGGATGACGGCATCGACAGCGTGATCAATAACGGCTCGGCGATTTATCAGCAGGCCGGTGCCATCGCCAAACCGGCGACGGCGGACAAGCTGGTTGACCGCAGCGCACTGCGCACCGTACTGAAATAACGGGCGGGCAGTAATGAATCCTCAGCAGCAACGCGCGTCGCGTCATCACCGCGGGCGGCAATACCGCTACGGCCTGCTCGGCATTTTCATCCTGCTCGCGCTGTGGCAAGGGGTGTGGCTGGCGCAGCTGTTCCCGGCGATGTTCCTGCCGGGACCGCTGGCGGTCGCCGCCCGCGCGCAGCAGCTGTTTATCGACGGCAGTTTGAGCCGCGACCTCGGCGTCAGCATTCTGCGGGTGACCGCCGGCTTCCTGCTGGCGGTGCTGGCGGCGGTGCCGTTCGGCGTGCTGATGGGCGTGACCACGCGCGGCCAGTACCTGCTGGCCCCGCTGTTCTCGTTTATCCGCTATATGCCCGCCACCGCCTTTATTCCGCTGCTGGTGCTGTGGATGGGCATTGGTGAGGGACAGAAGCTGGCGGTGATTTTTATCGGTGCCTACTTCCATCTCACCCTGATGGTCGCGGGCTGCCTGCGTGAGGTGCCGAAAGAGTTTAAGGAGTCGGCGGCGATCCTCGGTGCCACGCGCGGCCAGCGCCTGCTGCGGGTGATCCTGCCTGCCGCCCTCCCGGCAATATGGGAGAAGATGCGCATTACGCTGGGCTGGGCCTGGACCTACATTGTGGTGGCGGAGATGGTGGCGGCACAGAGCGGCATCGGTTTCGCCATCCTGCGCGCTTCCCGCTATATGGATATCACCACGCTGTTCGCCGGGGTGATTGCCATCGGTGTGGTCGGTATTATCAGCGACGCGCTGTTCGTGCTCGGCGGCCGGCTGCTGTTTCCCTATGTTCCTTCGGCACAGGAGGCCACGCGATGACCAGCGTTGTCGACGTTCGCCGGCTGGGGAAAACCTTCCCCCACGCTGGAAAAAACAGACAGGTGCTGCGGGATATTGACCTGCAGGTGGCGCAGGGCGAGATCGTGGCGCTGCTCGGCCCGTCGGGCTGCGGCAAGTCGACCCTGCTGCGGATTATTGCCGGGCTGGAACAACATGATTCCGGCGAGCTGCGGCTGGCACCGGCAGTGAAGATCGGCATGGTGTTCCAGTCGTATTCCGTGTTTCCCTGGCTGAGCGTGGAGGATAACGTCGCCTTCGGCCTGACGCTGCAGGGTGCGACGAAAAAGGCCGCCCGACAGACGGCGCGCGAGCTGCTGGAGAAAGTGGGGCTGGCCGGGCAGGCGAAGGCGTGGACCTCGGTGCTTTCCGGCGGCATGAAGCAGCGGCTGGCGATTGCCCGCGCGCTGGCGGTGCGCCCGGAACTGCTGCTGATGGACGAGCCATTCGGCGCGCTCGATGCTTTTACGCGTTTCGAGATGCAGCAGCTGTTGCTACGGCTGTGGCAGGAGAGCGGGAAAACCGTGGTGTTTGTCACCCACGATATCGACGAAGCGATTCTGCTGGCCGACCGTATCGTCGTGCTGTCGCCGAACCCCGGCAGCGTAAACAGCATTATCCCGGTGGATCTGCCGCGCCCGCGTCACGATCTGACGGACCCAACGCTGCTGCAGCGGCAGGCGGCGCTGCGCAGCCACCTTTATCAACTGTTTTTCAGTATGCAGCGCCCGGTCGGGGCATCGCACTAAACCGCGCCGGGCAGGGAGGCCCGCGCCGCTACAGCAGATCCAACTGGCCGCCGTTCTCTTCTTGTTGCCTGCCTTTCTTTGCTGCTTTTACTTCTTTTACTGCCTTTACCGGAGCAGGCCGCTGCATCTCCTGATTGATCCAGTGCAGAATGACCTCACACACCCACTGCTGCTGCCGTTCGCTCATCGGTTGATGCTGAGGGATATCATGCCATTTACTCAGGCAGCCGCGGCAGCAGGTGGCGGTGGCGTGCTGGGCGATAAACACCGGATGGCCGCGCATCGGCGTCTGTTTTCCGTCATTGGCTGGTTCTGCCGGTGCCAACCGGGCGCGGACAAACTCTGCGGTATGCTGCTCGACCAGCGCCCGGCCTTTCTCCTGGCAATAACGATATTCCGCGCTGCCCAAATGAAAGCGCTGACGGAACGGGGAGCGGGCAAGCCGCTGGAAGAGGTGATCGATTGCAGGCATAAAACGGTCTTATTCAACGTTGAAGCAGTCTCTTTGTCTCGCCACAGCATGTGCCATAGTGCGGAAGGCTGGCAATAGACAAGCGGTGAAAAAACGCGAACTGTGGCATCTGCCCATCATTCACGAATGAAGGTAATACACATCGTGTAACCTCGAAACTACCCGCAGGATACCCACGAAAAAGCCACGCTCCGTGACCATTTCTGGCGGGGATAATCGCTCCCGCGTATCCTGTGAGCCAATGACAGTCGCCCTATTTGAACAGAACGATTCCGAAGGAAAAAAGATGAATTCAATCGGCATTTTTTGCGGTTCAGCTGAAGGATGTTCCCCAGAGTATATGAATGCAGCGCGCGCCACGGGCCAGCTACTGGCGCAAAAGGATATTGCCGTAGTTTACGGCGGTGGCCGGGTGGGGCTGATGGGCGCGGTCGCGGATTCTGCCCTGCAGCACGGCGGACGCGTGACCGGGGTGATCCCTCATGCGCTGTTTGAGCGAGAAATTGGCCATACCGGGCTGACCGAGCTGGTGGTGGTGGAGAATATGCATCAGCGCAAGCACCGGATGGCGGAGCTGTCTTCGGGCTTTATCGCCTTACCGGGCGGGGCCGGCACGATGGAAGAGATCTTCGAACAGTGGACGTGGGCGCAGCTCGGTATGCATCAGAAACCCTGCGCATTCCTGGATGTGAACGGTTTCTACCAGCCGCTGAAAGCGATGATTGAGCGCATGGCCGCTGAAGGATTTATCAGGCAGAGCTATATCGATATGCTGCTGTTTTCCGACAGCCTGGCGGAAATTATCGACTACTTTAACGACTACACGCCGCCGGCAACCAAGTGGGCTCCGCCTGTGGGGAGCCAGCATGGTTGATAAGAAGAAGATCCATATTGCCGCTGCGACGATCGCTGAAGGTTAGCAGGTGGCGTGAAAAGGCGTGCAGACCGCGCCGAGTTTCCGATCTGTTGAGGGTAACGGCATCGCCGCAGCCATGTCGTTACCCCTATCAATTAGGCTTTGAAGCCTGAGCCGATAACGATGATTTAGCGGCTCAGCGTGGCATTCAGCGCATCAATCGACGTCTGTAATCCCGCTTCCACGCTCATGGTCAGATCTTCCATCTCCAGCGATACGTAGCCGTCGTAGCCGGTCATCCGCAGCACCGAGAAGAACTCCTTCCACCACAGCAGATCCTTGCCGCAGCCCACCGCCACGTAGTTCCAGGTGCGGGTTTTGGTATTGGTCACCGGCTGATACTCCATCAGGCCGTCAACGTCCGCCAGGCCGCGCTCGATGCGGGCATCTTTACCGTGAACGTGGAAGATCGCGCCTTCCAGCTTGCGTGCCGCTGCGATCGGGTCCGCGCCCATAGCAATCAGATGCGAAGGATCGAGGTTCATACCGATCATCTCATCCACTTCGTTACGCAGGCGCAGCAGCGTGGACGGGTTGTACACCAGCTGGCACGGGAACTCTTCAATGGCGATCTTCTCGATCCCGTGCTGTTTCGCGTGCTGTACGAATTTTTTCCACCATGGGATCGCCACTTCATTCCACTGGTAGTCGATCACGCCAGGCATGTAATCAGGCCAGGAGATGGTGGAGGTGATCCAGTTCGGCACACGATCTTCCGGTCCGCCGCCCGGCAGGCCGCTCATCATCACGATCTTTTTCACGCCCAGCTTGCCCGCCAGCTCAATGGCGCGATAGCTGCTTTGAGTGTGCTTCTCACCCAGCTCGCCCGGGGCCAGCGGGTTGCCGGAACAGTTCAGCGCCACGATTTCGATATCGCGTTTAGCCAGCTCGGCCTGGAACTGGCGCAGTTTTTCCGGCGAGCCCAGCAGCTCTTCGGTTTTCACATGCGGGCACGGCGACCAGCCGCCAGCGGTCATTTCCACGCCGGAAATACCGTAGCCTTTCACTTTATCCAGCATATCCGGGAAGGAAAGATCGGCCAGAACATCGGTACATAATGCGAGTTTCATGCTACATCCTTAATAAAAAGATTAATGCTGTTCAAACTGGTCAATAAATTCACGTTTAGTTTTGGCGCTGGCGAGGATTAACGTATTGGCATCATCCCCCAGCATATCGGCAATATCCGCCAGTACCTGAACGTGTTCATTTTTCGTCGCCGCTACGGCGACCATAATAAAGACCACCTGACCGGCTCCCCAGCTCACGCCGTTTGGAAACTGGAAAATCAGGAAGCCGGTTTTTTTAACCAGATCGATATGTTCTTTGGCACAGTGTGGAAAGGAGATGCCCGCGCCGATACAGGTCGAGACGTCTTTTTCCCGCTTCAGCATCGCCTCAAAAAAGCCGGGCTTAACGTAGCCCGCCTTTTCCAGCTCATCCGCAGCGATTTTAATTGCCTCGGTTTTATTCGCGGCCTGGCAGTCCAGATAAATAACCTCTTCAGACAATTTCAACATGGCGTTCTCCTGACACTGACTGTGTTATGCCAAATAAAGAGCAGGGCACTCTGGAATAGTGACATCGTGTTTCTGGCCATCTTTCAGCGATGCCAGACCGGCATCACACACCAGCGCAACAACATACCCATCCCACGATGACGGGCCGGTCATGGCGCTGCCGCGGGAAATATTGTCGACAAAGTTCTGCACTTCACGGTCGTAAGCGGTGGCGAAGCGCTCCATGCAGGACTGGGAAATATGGCGGCTGACACCGTTGGGGGAGCGGGTGTAGGTCAGCGCCTGCTCGGTCAGGCCGCTGATGGCGTTCTCACCGATCACTTCACAGCGAATGTCGTAGCCGTAGTTGCAGTTAACGAACAGCTCATCATCAATGCGCACGCCGGATTCCGTTTCGAAAATCACAATCAGCGGGTCCTGCAGATGCGGATACGCCCGGCTGGTTTTCTTACGTGGTTTATCCACGCGCACCGAGACGATATTTTCGTTCAGCAGGTAGCGAATAATGTCGATTTCATGGGTGGCCGAGTCGTTGACCGCCATTTCCAGCGTATAGCTTTCCGGTACCGACGGGTTACGGTGCGCGCAGTGGATCAGCATGATTTCACCCAGCTCACCGCCGTCAATGGTCTGCTTCAGAGCCTGATAGCCCGGATCGAAGCGGCGCATAAAGCCCAGTTGCAGCAGGCGCTTACCGGCCGCGACTTCAGCAGCGATGATTTCCTGCGATTCATCTGCGGTTGGCGTTAGCGGCTTCTCGCAAAATACCGGCTTGCCGGCTTTAAACGCGGAGAGGATCTGCGCTTTATGCACCGGGCCAATCGAGCAGATAAATATGGCATCAACCTGGTCTGAGTTAATCAGCTCGTCGGCATCATAAAACGCCGTGGCGTGATATTCGGCGGCAACGGCATCGGCCGCTGCACGGTTAATATCACAGACTGCGGTGACCTGCGCGCCGGTAATGACATTGTTAAAACGCTGAAGATGGTCGCGGCCGATCATACCCAGGCCAATTAAACCGATTTTTACCGTCATTCTATTTCCCTTTACATCTTTAAGTTAAAAACGAAACTTTTTCTCGATTTGTTCTAACGTCAGCCCGCGCGTTTCCGGCAGATATTTCACCAGCAGAACCAGCATGACGATATTCGTGACAGCGAAGAAGCCGAAGGTCATTCCGCCGCCGTACTGGCTGAGCAGGACCGGGAAAATAAGCTGGATAATAAAGTCGAAGATCCACAGGCCGAATACCGCAAAGCCCATTCCCACCCCGCGCATCCGCAGCGGATAGATTTCTGCCAGCATCAGCCAGAACACCGGGGCAATCCATCCCTGCATAAAGACCAGGAACACCAGCATTAAGCCGAGAATGATGTAGCTGGCGCCGTCGAAGTTCGCGTGCAGGGTGTCAACGCCGTTGAGGGTTTCGGTGTGGAAGAAAACCTTAAAGGACAGTCCGATTAAGATCAGGCTGATGGTGACGCCCGCCTGGCCGGTAAAGAACATTTTGCGCCGCGAGTGTTTGCCGATGAGTACCATTCCCAGCAGCGTGGCCAGTACCGATACCACGCCGTTGGCGACTGCGCCGGTCACCGCTGCCGCATCGCCAAGCCCGGTCGACTTCAGCACCGTCGGTGCGTAATACATAATGGTATTAATCCCGGTCACGCGAGTGGCGAGGACGATCATCAGGCCGATTAACAGCAGCTGTACCACCCAGCGCTTTTTCAGCTCTTCGAACAGATTAAACTTCACCGCATCAGCTTTAATAACCTGTTGGATCTCCCTGATTTCACGCTCAACTTCTTCCGGAGCGCGAAGGGTCTTTAATACGTTAATGGCTTTTTCGGTTTCGCCACGGCGTATAAAGAAGCGCGGTGACTCCGGCATCATTAACATGCCGATCCACAGCAGCGCGCCCGGTAGTGCGGGGATGGCCAGCATGATGCGCCAGTTGTGGCCCATATCCGGATAAAGATTAACGATGGTGGCGTTGACGCTATAGGCGAGGAATTGCCCGGTCACAATCATCAGTTCGTTAACCGTCACCAGCCGCTCACGCTGATCGGCGCGCGCCAGCTCGGAGATGTAAATCGGCACCGTCACCGAGGCGCAGCCGACCGCCAGGCCCAGAATAAAGCGCGCCACAATCATTGAGGGCACATCCCAGGCAAATGCCGTGCCCAGTGCACCAAACATAAAGATAGCGGCAACCCACAGCAGGTTTTTGCGTCGCCCCTGTTTATCGGAAAGATAGCCGCCAAATAAGGAGCCTAACGCCGCACCGAACAGCAGGAATGAGGTAATAAATCCTTCTTGTGCAGGCGTCAGATTTAAATCATATTTCATGAAGATTAATGCGCCGGAAATAACCCCGGTGTCATAGCCGAAACACAGACCGCCTATCGTCGAGACGATAGTAATCATCCGCATCCGTTTATTATTTTGCAGGTTTGTAATATTAGACATAACTGTTCCATCTGGTTATAAGGTAAAACAGGGACGAGCCGATATTATCGATTAGGTTATGATTAATTAATTTTTATAGCGCAAAGCTGGCGCTAAATATTCAGTCACCCTTTTCTGAATGCAAAGACAGAGTGGGAATCTAATTTTCACCGGTTGTTACGTAGTGAAAGTGCTGTCGTTGAGGTTACGTTACATCAAAGTGAAAATAAAAAACCATGAGGGCGAAAAGATAAGATTTAAGAACGTGCCGGAGATCATAAAACGCGCATGATATTGCGCGTTTTGAGTGACATTAATCACATTAACCATTGTCATGATTGACAAAGCAAGAATGAAGATGTGCCGAAATTGATGTTTCGAAATTCACTTTAATACATATACCGTTTTGATGATTTTAATTATTTCCTCGCTCCACCGGATAAAGTGGGGGATTTTTGAGCGACAGATCGTCAGCGATTTTTCTCTATTTATACGTTTGTATTAAAAATGACTCACTCCGGTGTGATTTATGAACAGATTTAAAATGTGACGGCGATCATGTTTCCTTTTCTGCAAAATTAGCGATAGCAAATTTATACATTTCTGCCACTGGCGATTATTTTCAAAGCTTTTAAACTCAACAGGTTAAATAATCATAAAAAGCAAAAATGATGACTACTGCCGTCATTGATGATGCAAGAATAGCGGCACACCCACTGGAGACATCATGCAGATCTACTGCCTCAACCCACAGTCCTCTTCCCGCTTCTTTGAGCAGGGCACACGGCCAAAACTGGCCTTTGTCTGCAAGGCTGAAGGCATGGAGGCCGCCATTCCGCGCGTGATGCACCAGCATGATGACCGCTTCGAGCTGATGTTTATCGCTGAGGGCAGCGGCATTTACAACATTGACGGTCGCGGCTATCACGTGAAGCGCGGCGACATTCTGCTGTTTAACCACGGCATCCTGCATGATGAAAATCCCCATGCCTCAGACGATCTGCTGATTTTTAGCTGCGGAGTTGAACAGCTGAAGTTTGACGGGCTGCCGCTTAATTTCCTTACCGCCCGTTCGCAGGTTGCGGTCATGCCCAGCGGTGAGGCTTACGCCGAGATTTGCGGAATGTTCGGACAGATGTGGCAGCACGTTAGCAGCAGAAGCGTATACGGGGAAGAAATCAGCCAGGCATTGCTCAGCGCACTGTTACTGCTGTGCCGCAGTATCTGGGTTGCCAATAAGCAGGAAAAGGAAACTTCGGAATCCCTGCTGGGGCAGAGAATTAAAGATTACATCGACAGCCGCTATAAAAGTGATATTGCCCTTAAATCGATTACCGCTGCGCTAAATATGAACCAGTTTTATCTGGCACACGTATTCAAAGCCTATTCAGGCTATTCACCTAAGCAGTATCAAACCCGGCGGAGAATAGGCGAAGCGCAGACGCTACTGCTCAGTACCGATTTAGGCGTGACGGAAGTCGCTAATGCGGTGGGCTATGACAATGTGAATAACTTCCACCGCATCTTTCATAATCTTGTTGGCATACCGCCGGCCCGCTATAAAAAATTCTGGCTGACGGGGCAGATAAAGTCATGATATTTATCCTTCATCTGGAAAGTAAATTAAATAATTCCCATACGGCTTGAATATTCTGTCAATTTAATTTGCATTTTCTCCTGTGGCTCCAATAGTATTGTAGCCCGACATATTATTTTACGGTTTGCAGTATTTTGAACAGGCACCTTAATACGATCGCAGCCTGCTTTCTGGTTTGGAAAGCGAAAGGCGAGGTGCCAGCATGGACGACAACGCAAGGAGCAGGGAATGCGCCAGGACTGCGCTCAGGGTTTATTACGTCTTATTCGATGGGGATGGCTTGGCCTGTCCGTCGCCGTCACGCCGGTATTGGCTTCACCCAACAGCCCCGCGCGGGAAGCCGCCTCGATAGATGCGCAGGAACAGCTACGCCAGCAGGAGCGCGAGCGCGTGCTGCGCGAGGAAAATACCCCGCACCCCGATGCCCGGCTGCGCCGCCCGGATGTGGCTCTGCCCGATTATCCGCAAAATGAGTCTCCCTGCTTTATTATCAACAGCCTGCGCCTGATCGGGGATTCCGCCGATCGTTTTGGCTGGGCGCTGAATGCCGCAAAGGGCGCAAAAGGGCGCTGCCTCGGTAGCCAGGGTATCGTGCTGACGATAAACAAGGTACAGAACGCCATTCTGGCCGCAGGCTATGTCACGACGCGGGTGATGGCGCAGGAGCAGGATCTGACGACCGGCGTGCTGACTCTGACGCTGCAGCCGGGCCGTATCGGCCAGGTTCGCTTTGACGATACCGTTTCGTGGCGCGGTCGGCTGTGGAATGCCATTCCGGCCTCCCCCGGTGAGATCCTTAACCTGCGTGATATCGAACAGGGGCTGGAGAACTTTAAACGCGTTCCCAGCGCCGCCGCCGATATTCAGATCGTTCCCGGTCAGCAGGATGCAACCAGCGATCTGCTGGTGAACTGGCAGGAAGGCCGCCCGGTACGTTTGAGCCTGGGGCTGGATGACAGCGGGTCGAAAAGCACCGGCCGCTACCTGGGATCGGCTACACTGGCTGTGGATGCTCCCTTTGCCCAGAACGACTTGTTCTACGTGAATACGGGCAAAGACCTGTTTGAACACGGGCCGTTTGGCAACCATTCTCATGCCCTGAACTACTTTTTCCCGTTTGGATACTGGGCGCTGTCGGCCAACTACAACAACTATACCTACCACCAGAATATCCCTAACGCCAACGAGGTGCTGACCTACAGCGGCAAAAGTAACAATGCCCAGCTGACCCTGTCGCGGCTGATTTTTCGTAATCAGTCGCACAAAACCACGCTGAATCTGCGCGGCTGGCGCAAGCGTTCCACCAATGCGGTCGACGGCATCAATATGGATCAACAGAGCCGCCGCACCGCCGGTTGGGAAATTGGCGTTAATCAGCACAGCTACCTCGGCGACAGCACGCTGGATGCCAATATCAACTGGCATCGCGGCACGGGCGCATTGGGCGCGAAGCGCGCCCCGGAAGAACTCACTCACAGCGGCAGCGCCCGTACCGGCATCCTGCTGGCGGATCTCAGTCTTAATCAGCCTTTCGCACTGGCGGAACAGCCGTGGCGCTACTACACCGCGGTGCGCGGCCAGTGGAGCAGCAACGCACTGACGCCGCAGGAACGCATGGCCATTGCCGGGCGCTACACGGTACGCGGCTTTGACGGCGAGCAGATGCTCTCCGGCGAGAAGGGATTTCTGTGGCGCAACGAGCTGGCGTGGAACGTGCTGGCACAGGGGCAGGAGCTGTACCTGGCCGCGGACTACGGGCGCGTAAACGGACCCGGCACCCGCTATCTGGTGGGACACCAGCTGGCGGGCAGCGCCCTTGGCGTGCGGGGATCGCTGTGGCAGCGGTTCAGCTACGACCTGTTTGCCGGCGTGCCGCTGTATAAAGCGGACAGCTTCCACACCTCAGGCGCTACGGCGGGTTTTAGCCTGAACCTGGAAATCTGACACCGCTGATTATCCTTTACCGCCGGCAGGAAACGCCACGGCGGCACCAAACGGACTGGCTTTTTTCACGGACGAAAATCATGAATAAACATTGCTATCGCCTTATCTTCAGCCGCACTCACGGAGAGCTGCGGGTGGTTTCCGAGCTGGCCCGCAGCTGCAGTACCGAACCGGGGCAGAGCCGGGGCAACGGTGCGCCCCGGCTGTGGGTGACCGTTCGCCGTGCGGTGTGGATGCTGGGGCTGGCTATCGTCGCCGGGCCTGCCATCGCCGGTGGGATCGTGGCCGACGGCAGCGCGGCTCCCGGCCTGCGTCCGCAGGTGATTGCCACCCAGAACGGGCTGTCGCAGGTCAACATTACTGCGCCGAATCAGGCGGGCGTCTCGCACAACCAGTTCACGCAGTTTGATGTCGATCGGAATGGCGCGATCCTCAACAACTCATCGCTGATGACCTCCACGCAGCTGGCCGGGATGATCCAGGGTAACCCGAATCTGAAGCCGGGCAATGCGCCTGCACGCGTGATCCTCAACGAGGTGAACAGCAATAATCCCAGCCAGCTGCGTGGTTTTCTGGAAGTCGCGGGCGGGCGTGCTCAGGTCATTGTTGCCAACCCGTCGGGGATCGTCTGCAGCGGCTGCGGCACCATCAACGCCGGGCGAATGACGCTGACTACCGGTAAACCACAGCGGGATGCCAGCGGAGCGATCTCCGGCTATCAGGTTGAGCGCGGCACGCTCCGCATTGAAGGCGGCGGCCTGAATGGCGATGCCCGTCACGACACAGGCTACGTCGATCTCCTTGCCCGTGCGGTTGAGGTCAATGCCGGCATCTGGGCTAACGATGAACTGGCGGTGATTGCCGGCCGCAACCGCATCAGCGCCGACGGCAAGTCGGTACAGCCGATTTCCGGCGGCGGTGCAAAGCCCGAGCTGGCCATCGATATGGGCCAGATGGGCGGCATGTACAGCGGGCAAATCCGCATGATGGGTACTGAAACTGGCGTTGGCGTGCGGAATCAGGGCGGGCATTTGCAGGCGGGAAACACCCTGACCGTCAGCAGCGCCGGGCGTCTGGTGTGGCAGCCGGGCAAGCAGGAGGCGTTCACGCAGGCTGCTGGCAACATCACGCTAACCGCGCAGGACAGCATTGAGCATCACGGCAAACTGCACAGCGGCGGTACGCTGACCGTCGAAAGCCGTGGAGGCGATATCCGCCAGTCCGGCACGCTGGCCGCCGCCGGGGATGTGTACCTTAAAGCGGGCGGTAATGTCACCAGCAGCGGGCATCTGCTGGCGGGCAGTAATGCCAACAGTCAGCTGGTGCAGGCGGCGGATTTGATTTTAAACAGCCAGGGGGATATCCGCGCCAGCGGCAGCCTGCTGAGTAAAAAAGAGGTCAGTCTGAGCGCGCGGCAGGTCGATACCAGCCAGAGCCAGCTCGCTGCCCGCCACGCCACGATAGCGGCGAAAAGCGGCAGCGTGGCAATCCGCCAGGCGAAGATCGACAGCGGCAGCCTGGACATCAGGACAACGGGAAATATAGAGGCGCAGCAGTCGCAGGTGAAAGCCGGGCGCTGGGATATCAGCGCCCGCAACCTGCTGAACCACGAGGGTGCCTGGTCGCAGTCGGCAAGCGCGGAAAGCCGCTTTACGATCAGCGGCACGCTGGACAACAGCCACGGCACGATCGAAGCGCAGCGGCTGGCATTGAACAGTGGCAGCCTGATTAACCAGTACGGGCGGCTGGTTTCCCTGGATGGCACCGCGCAACACTGGCAGATCGCCGGGAATCTCAATAACACCCGTGGTGAACTGGGCAGCAATGGCGATCTGGCACTTGATGCTTCGCGCCTGATAAACCAGAACGGCACCCTCGTCAGTCAGGCGGCGCTTTCCGTCAGTGCCGGGGGTGATATTGATAATGCCGCCGGTCAGCTGCTGGCGGGAAAACGCCTGACGCTGAATACCGCAGGCGCGATCGATAACCGTGGCGGTACTCTGAACGGCGGCGAGCTGAAGATGACGATGCAGCAGCTGCACAACGCGCAGGGCAGCGTCATCAGCCAGGGCGATCTGAACCTGGCCTCACAGCAGGACCTCGATAACCGGCAGGGGATGATTGGCGCGGGCGGCAGATTAATCATCACCACGGAAGGCGACTGGCACAATCAGGCCGGTACGGCGCAGGGCGAAACCGAGCTGAGCGTATCTGCACAAAATATTGATAACGCGGGCGGCAGGCTGCTCTCCGGCCAGCGGCTGACGCTGAATGCCCGTCAGGCGCTGGATAATCGCGACGGCGAAATCGGCGGTGAAACGCTCAGGCTGATTGCCGGGCGGATCGACAATAGCAACGGGCGGATTATCGGCCAGCACTCGCTGACGCTGGAGGCCCGCCAGGTGCTGCAAAATACCCTCGGGCTGCTGGCCGCCGGAAAACAGCTGGATCTGGCGGCGCAGCGATTTAATAACGCCGAAGGCCGGATCGTCGCGCAGCAGGATCTTAAACTGAACGCACAACAGGCGCTGGATAACACCGGTGGACTGCTTGAGGCGGGTGAACGGCTGTCGGTCAGCAGCGGCGGAGAGTGGGATAACCGCAAGGGGACTGCGCAGGGGGGAACCGCCGTTATCGCAGCCGCTGCCCGCCTTGATAATCGCGGTGGCAGATTGCAGTCCGGCGGCGATCTTCAGCTCAGCACGTCGGGCGATGTGCTGAATCAGGCCGGGCGGCTGACGGCGCAGCGTGCGCTGGGCTGGCAGGGCGGTGCAGGCAGCGGCTTGAATAATGACGGCGGTTCACTGCAAAGCGGCGGCTCGCTTTCCCTGACCGGTGGCCAGCTCAGCAACCGCCAGCAGGGCGTGGTGTTCAGCCAGCAGGCGCTGTCGCTGGCACTGACGGGGGAGTGGAATAACCATAACGGCACGCTGACCGGCAGCGGCACCTTCGATAATCATCAGGGCAGCGTACAAAGCCAGCAGGATGCCACGCTTGTCGCAACCAGCCTGAACAACGAACTGGGCATGATGCAGTCCGCCGCCGGGCTGGCGCTGCAAATCACCCGGGATATCGTTAACCGTGCGGGGAAAATCAGCGCGGGCGGGCAGCTGAGCGTGCAGGGAGAGAATGCCACCGCGGCTGGTCGGCTGAATAACGCCGGTGGGCAGCTGCTGGCGGGTGAGCGGCTGACCGTATCCGCACGGGAAGTGGATAACCGCCAGAGCGGCCTGCTCTACAGCCAGCAGCAGATGATGCTGATGCTGGGCGAGGGGCTTGATAACCGTTCGGGCCAGCTGCAAAGCGGCGAAAGCCTGACGCTGGTGGCACAGTCCCTGCTGAACGGCGACGGGGCGATAGACAGTCAGCAGCAGCTGGCTTTGCGCATTTTCGGCGAGATCGCCAATGCCGCCGGAGCCATCCGCAGCAACGGCGATCAGCACATTACCGCAGGCCAGATCGATAACCGCAAGGGCGTATTCAGCAGTCGTGGCGGCATGGAAATGACCGTCGTGCGGCTGGAAAATACCGATGGCACGGTGATTAGCCAGGGCCGTGGTATTTACCGCGTTGAAACGCTGAATAACCGCCAGGGTAAGATCCACAGCGGCAATGCGCTGACGCTGACCGCCACGCAGGTCAGTAATCAGAGCGGGCAGCTGGTTTCCACCGGAGCCCTGGCCCTTCATACCGCACAGCTGGATAACAGCGCAGCAGGAACGGTCAGCAGCCAGGATGCACTGAGCGTGCAGGCGGAGCGGCTGAACAACCGCGACGGTGGCCTGCTGCTGGGCAGCGCGCTGACGACGCTCACCGTGCAGGCACTGGATAACACCGCTGGTCGGCTGCAAAGCGCCGGTGCGATGACATTCAGTGGGCTGAATACGCTGGATAATCGCCAGGGGCGTATTCTGGCTAACGGCGCACTCAGTTTTAATGCCCGTGCCGTGGCTTCTGCCCTTGCGCTACTCAACCAGGGCGGCGCCATTCAAAGCGGCAATACGCTGCACCTCAATACCCGCACGCTGAACAATCAGGGCGGCATGCTGCAAAGTCAGCAGGCCCTGACGCTGGCAGTACAAACGGACTATACCCATCGCACAGGCGATACCCTGAACAGCAACACGGTAGTCACGCTGACCGTGGCCGGTGTGATGACCAACCTCACTGACTGGCTGCTGCCCGGCAGCCTGACCCTTAACAGTACGCATCTGACCAACCGCGGATCGCTGGTGGGGAAAGTGCTGCGGCTGACAACCGGCATGCTGGTCAACGGCGGGCGACTGGAGGCCAACCGGATGACGCTGAACGTCGACACTCTGGATAACGCGGCTGCGGTGATGGGCGATGAGATAACGATCCATGGCCGGATCGTCGATAACCACGGCGAGGCGGCAGCGATCGCCGCCGTGCAGGATCTGGATCTGCAGGCGACGCAGCGCGTTACTAACCGCGACGGATCGCTGATCTACAGCGGAGATCGTCTGCATCTTGGCAGCGGCGATCTGATCGAAAACCGCGCCAGCTTTATCGAGGCCGATGGTGATATCACGATCGAGGCCCGCCGTCTGGAGAATCTGCGTGAAGGGCTGGAAATTGAGCGCGACGCGGAGAAAAGCGAATACAAGTGGCATCGGTATAACTACTACTGGCGATCGTATGGATCGGAAGTCGGCACCGATAAAAACACGATGACACCGACGACACAGCAGATGACCTTCCAGAATGAGGACGCGGTAAAAAATAGCCCGTACGGCACACTACTAGAGATTGATGCTACAGGAAAGCGGGCAAAAGTCCGGGTTAAGTACGATAAAGGCGCTGTGACTGATATGTGGGTGAATTACCTTTCCCTCATCCCACATGCGGACGGCAGCTATGACATGACGTTTTATGAAACGCGTGGATTCCGGCAAAACGACGTTCCGACGCCCTATCACAATACGTTCTGGCGTGAACACGATCGCGGGCGTCTTGAACAATGGGACCCTGAAAGGCATCTGGACATCTTTGATGCGCCGTTTGTAGACGATTACAACAACCTCCGCGAGCGTTCCGTTACCGGCACCGCATCGCGCGACAGGCTGATCTCGGAAGGCACCGGCGCACGTATCCTGGCGGGCGGCAGTATGGCACTGCATATCACCGACAGGCTGCTGAACGATGCCAGCACCATTTCCGCCAACGGCAATCTGTCTATCGGCGGCGGCGGGACGGTGGAAAATAAAGGCTATTCGGTTAACGAACGCCGCCAGGAATACATCGTTGACCACTACGATCGTAATACCAAACACTGGTATCCCACTTTCAATCGTGATGAAACGACGGCGCTGACCACTATTGACGGCATCATTACCGGCAACGGTAACGTCACCATCAGCGGTGCCAGCATCAGCAACACCACGGTCAATCAGGCGCAGATTAGCAGCGTGGAAGCGGCGCTGAAGGCGGCGGAAGCCGAACGCGCCGAGTGGCAGCGCAATCCGCTGGCCTTTGAGGTTGAAGGAGCAGGCCGCCAGGAGGGGGAAACGCAGCTTGCGCCGGGCAGCAAGCCATCGGAGACGATAACCTTCCCCGGGCGGCCGCTGCTGCCTGCTGAACTGGCACTCACCGAAAAACAGCACCTGGGTGACGTTGCGACCTCAATACCGAATAACGGGTTGTTCCGCCAGGATACTGCCGCTGGCTCTCCGTTCCTGATCGTCACCGACGAGCGTTTTACCAGCCGCAGCAAATTTATCAGCAGTGACTACATGCTGGAGCGGGTGGGCTACGACCCGTCCCGGGTACAAAAACGGCTGGGCGACGGCTTCTATGAGCAGCGCCTGGTGCGGGAGCAGGTGCTGAAGCTGACAGGCCGCGCATCGGTCCGGGGCGAAGACGCCATGGAGCAGTACCAGCAGCTGATGAATAACGGCGTGAAGGTGGCGGAGGCGTTTAGTCTGGTCCCGGGCGTGGCGCTGACGCCGGAGCAGATCTCGGCACTTCAGCAGGATATCGTCTGGCTGGTCAGTGAAACCGTACAGACCGCCAGCGGCCCGCAAACGGTATGGGTTCCAAAAGTGTACCTGGCGCAGAACACCCTGCGGCTGACCGGTGATGGCGCGCTGATTGCCGGGGGGAATCTGCAACTTTCCGCCGACAGCGTGCAGAACGCGGGCAACCTGTTCGCCGATCGGGCGCTCAGCATTGATGCGACAGACTTCCGCCATCAGGGCGGAGAGATAAAAGCCGACAGCATCAACGTGCAGGCCGACAGTCTGTCGATAAGCACCAATCTGCAGGATGCCCTGCGCCAGGCAACGATGAGCGCCGGGGATATCTCTTTGAGCGGTAGCGACATCAGCCTGCAGGGCGCGAAGCTGGATGCCACGCAGAACCTCAGCCTTAATGCGCGCAACAGTCTGGATATCTCGGCAGCGAAAAGCAGCCACACCGCCAGCCTGGCGGTGATCTCCGGGGCGATGGGCAATCGTAATACCGGCGTGACGGAAGAGGCCGGTAAGCGTATGGCGCAGGTCAGCGGCGAATGGCAGCAGGCGCAGGGTAGCCAGCTCAGTGCCGGGGGCAACCTCAGCCTTCAGGCCGGGCAGGATATCACCCTGCAGGGCAGCCAGGTTAAAGCCGGAGAGCAGCTTGGCGTGCAGGCGGGCGGCGATATCAAACTGCTGGCGGACAGCACCAGTAATAAAACGCAGCTGGAGGCCGGAGCGCGTACCACATCGGTCAGCAACAGTCGTGAAGAGGAACGCCTGCTGCTCAGCACGCTGAGCGGCGACAAAGGCGTGAGCCTGCATGCGGGTAACACGCTGCTGGCCGCAGGCGCACAGGTTGACAGCACGGCGGGCAACATTGGATTAAGCGCCAACGATGTGACCATTAAAGAAGCGCATCAGCAGACGCAGGATCTGGACAGCGAACGACGGGGCGGCGGGAAATCCAAAAGCAGCCGCGTGGTGGACTCTTCGCGCGATGAGGTCACGGGAAGCACCTTCAGCGGGCGTGATGGCGTCACCGTTATTGCGCGTGAGGGCGATATCACCGCCACCGGCAGTACGCTGCACAGTGAAAAAGGGGGCATTGCGCTACAGGCGAAGAACGATGTGCTGCTCGACAGCGCCACGAAGCAGCAGTCGGAATACGTTGAATCGCACTCGCAGAAAAAAAGATTCCTGAAAAAATCCACCACCCATACGGTGCAGAACGATCGTGTGACGCGTGAGCAGGGCACCTTGCTGAGCGGCGACACGGTCAGCGTGGTCGCCGGGAAGGATGTAACGGTCAGCGGTTCGGCGATTGCAGCCGACCATGACGTGACCCTGCAGGCCGGTAACAACGTGGATATCCGCGCCGCCACGGAAAGTGAATCCCACTACCTGCTGAAGGAGAAGAAAAAAAGAGGACTGTTGGGCAGCGGCGGCATTGGCTTCAGCATCGGTAAACAGTCCACGCGCCATGAGCTCGATGAGAAAGGCACCACCCAGAGCCAGAGCGTCAGCACGGTGGGCAGCAGCCAGGGTAACGTCAGCATTACGGCGGGCGATAAGCTGCATATCGGCGGTGCCGATCTGGTAGCGGGGAAAGATCTGACCCTGAGCGGCGACAGCGTGCAGATCGATCCGGGCTACGACCAGCGCACGCGTAATGAGACGTTTGAAACGAAGCAGAGCGGGCTGAGCGTGGCGCTGTCGGGAACGGCAGGCAGTGCGCTGAACACGGCGGTCAGTACCGCGAAACAGGCGAGGAAGGAGAGCGACGGAAGGCTCAGTGCGCTACAAAATACTCAGGCTGCACTCTCCGGCGTGCAGGCGGCACAGGCGCTGGAGCGGGACGGGCTGGTGACTGAAGCCGCGAATGCCAGCAACGCCGCAGCCGGTCTGCAATCAGGCGACAACGGCGCAGCGCAGGGTGCCACTAATACCGTGGGGATCAGCGCATCTTACGGCAGCCAGTCGTCGAAAAGCGAAACGCATAGCGAAAGCCGCCAGTCGCAGGGCAGCACGCTGACTGCCGGGCAGAACCTGTCGATTAACGCCACCGGGAAAAACCAAACCGGCGGAAGCGGCGATATCACCCTCAGCGGCAGCGCGCTGAAGGCGGGCGGCGGGATGACGCTGGACGCCGCGCGGGATATTAACCTGCTGTCGGCGCAAAACACCGAACGCACCGAAGGTAAGAACAGCAGCAAAGGCGGCAGCGTGGGCGTGGGTATCGGCGCGGGAGCTGGCGGATACGGTATCAGTGTTTCCGCCAGCGTTAATGCCGGTAAAGGTCATGAAAAAGGCCACGGCCTGACGCATACTGAAACCACGCTGGATGCGGGCGGCGGCATCAGCCTGACCAGCGGGCGCGACACCACGCTGAAGGGCGCACAGGTCAGCGGCGAGAAAATTACCGCCGACGTGGGCCGTGACCTGACGCTGCAAAGCGAGCAGGACAGCGATCGCTACGACGCGAAGCAGCAGAATGTCAGTGCGGGCGGCAGTTTTACGTTTGGTTCAATGACCGGCTCGGGCTATGTCAGCGCCAGCCGGGACAAGCTGCACAGTAACTTCGACAGCGTGAACGAGCAGACCGGGCTGTTTGCCGGTGACGGCGGCTATCAGATTACGGTGGGTAAGCACACGCAGCTTGACGGTACGGTGATTGCCAGCACGGCGGATAAAGCAAAAAACAGCCTGGACACCGGTACGCTGGGCTGGAGCGATATCGACAACCGGGCGGACTTCAGCGCGGAGCACAGCGGCGGTTCGCTGAGCACCGGTGGCCCGGTGGGCAAAGACCTGCTGACCAATATGGCAGGTGGAATGCTGTCCGGTGCGAACAACAGCGGCCATGCGGCTGGCACCACGCAGGCCGCGGTCAGCGACGGTCAGCTGACTGTCCGCGACGGAGAGCATCAGCAGCAGGATATTGCCGAGCTGAACCGGGACGTGGAGCACGCCAACGACGACAGCATCAGTGCGATCTTTAACAAAGAGAAAGAGCAGAAACGCCTGAAGGAAGCGCAGCTGATCGGTGAGCTGGGGATGCAGGCGATGGATATCGCGCGGTCGCAGGGAGAGATAGCGGCGCTGGAGGCGCAGAAAGATCCGGCGAAGCTGGCGGCAGCGCGGGCGGAGCTGGAGAGTAAACATAAGCCCGGCGACGGAAACATCACCGACGCAGCGGTGGCGCAGCAGGCGTATAACAATGCGCAGGCAGAGTGGGGCACAGGCAGTAACGTGCAGAAGGCGATGCAGGCAGTGACGGGAGCGCTGACGGCACTGGCAGGGAATAACCTGGCGGGCGCACTGGCGAGCGGCGCATCGCCGTATCTGGCGACGGAAATCAAGAAACGCATCGGCGAGGACAACGTTGCCGCCAATGCGATGGCACACGCGGTACTGGGTGCCGTTACCGCCGAACTGAATAACCAGTCAGCGCTGGCAGGTGGCGTGGGCGCAGGCGGCGGTGAGCTGACGGCCCGTTTCATTATGGAGAAGCTGTTCCCGGGTAAACAGCCGTCGGAGCTGACTGAAAGCGAGAAGCAGCAGGTCAGCGGCCTGAGTCAGCTTGCGGCTGGGATTGCAGGCGGAGTGGCGTCAGGGGATATCTCCGGAGCGGTAACCGGTGGTCAGGCTGGGAAGAATGCGGTTGAGAATAATACGCTGAGTCTGCCTGCCGGGATGATGAATTATGGTCAGGCGGTTGCCTCATGGAGCCAGTATGCTCAAGACAATAATTTGACACCGGAACAAACTCAGGCCGGGCTAGATAAACTGGTGAAGGGGGATTTGCCTGAAGGTGCGAATATCACCAAAGTCATCGTGAATGGATATAAAGATGGTGTGCTGATAGTGGGTGCTGCTTATCTGGGGCCAGCGGCCTCGGCAGGTAAAGTAGTGGGTGGAGCAGTGATTGCGGAAATCGCTAATGGCACGTATCAATGGTTTAACCTGAATGAATCAGGTAATGAAAATAATAGCTGGGACTATACAGGAAGTATATCCGCTGGGATTACAGGTGCGCTGGCACCGGGACGTGGCGTCTGGCAGAACGTCGGGATAGCTGCAGGAGGCACAGTATTCACTGATGGGCCAGATGTAAGTGCTGTGGGCAGTTCTGCTGCCGGGGCTTGGGCTGGGGGAATATTTGGTGAATTAGCTCCGGGGGGTGTTAATTCGTTGGTAGGTAAGGAATTGCCTGGATTCATTTATGATATCGGAGGCGCATTCATATATGAGTCAGTAAATGATGCAAGTAAAGACATCCTTAAAAAACAGGAGGATGATAAACAATGAAAAATATATTTAAATATATTGCGTTGTTCCTGTATTTTTCTATGACCTTTTTCTTGCTCGGTTTGGCTGTTAGGGCTGGGGTTAGCTTAATTAAAATAGGTGAGTTATATATATCGTATGAGGGTATTGTTAGTAATGTGATTAAAAGCATCATTGCAGGTGCAGCAATTACATTAGCTGCAATATTTTTTAACCTGATAGATAAATATAAAGCTCGTAAAAAACCACCTTTCAACTCGGAGTGATTTTTTTGGAATCCCAACCAACTCTAATGGTTGGGGTTTTGATACAGTTGAGAATAACTATCTGAGTGAGAAAGAATCACGACAGCTTGATATAGAGATGCAGGCTTGCAAAGCATCTGGTGGTGACTGTAATAAGGTTGTCGAGAAATATATCGACATCAGTAATAAAAACAGTAAGGAACTGGTTGAAGCCTGCACAGGTGGCGGAGTTAAATGTGTCACCTGGGAGTAAATGGTTCAGGCGGATACTAATGTGGCTCTGGATGAAAATAAGCATCAGATAAGGCTGAGCGACAAGTTGAAAGATCCTGATGCCGCAGCTTTAGTGAAATATCTTAATGGTTCTGATCTAAAATTCCTGCAGGATAATATAACGACAGGCGATCGGATTATGGATGTAATACTGACACCTACTTCCTGGCCTGTAGCGGTGATGGGCGGAAAAGCTATTATTACGAACAGTGTCACTCAGAGGAAAGTGTTGTTAATTGCGGCAGGGGCGTCGGCTACTGGCAGTGCGGTTATACAGTATGGAACCACAGGTGAAGTAAGACTTTCCGATGTGATAGGTGCAGGTGTTATTGGAGCCATCACGGCTGGTAAAACTTATAATCCGACAGTGACGTGGAATGCTGCAGGTGGTTACTACTCAGCTGAAATAAAAGGAGATGATCCTTTTATGGCTGCAATACTGAGTAAATCTGGTACAGCAGCGGGTTATGCTGCTGGGAATGTTCTTAAGGTTCAAGCTGATAAAATATTTAACCCAGTATCAAAGCAATATGACTGGGTTCCAACAGGTGTTTGGACGATAACCAAGCCAGTTCCACAAAGTTCTATACCTTCAATATTTAGTAATAGCGGGAATTCTGTGATTTCAGGAGGTCTCACAGAGGGAGTAAATGAGGCATTAAAAGATAAATGAGGGGATAAATAATGAGATGGAAATATAAATCTTTTATAGCATTACTTTATTTGTGTTTCGCCACTTTTATTGTTTTTTTGTTATGGCAATGTTATCAAGTTTGTTCGGGTATTGGATTGGAAATGGAGAAAATATAGCTTATTTTTTTTATGGTAGATTGCTTAACTATTTTAAAGTAGGGCTTGCCGGGATATGGATAGGCTTGATTATATGGTTTTTTTACTATCGAAAAATATGATTTTGATTTTTAAATAATTAATCCGATCTTTAACAAAGAGAAAGAGCAGAAACGCCTGAAGGAAGCGCAGCTGATCGGCGAGCTGGGGATGCAGGCGATGGATATCGCGCGGACGCAGGGAGAGATGGCGGCGCTGGAGGCGCAGAAAGATCCGGCGAAGCTGGCGGCAGCGCGTGAGCAGCTGTTGAGCCAGAGCCGGAATAACGGCCGGGACGTGGCGGACGCAGCGGTGGCGCAGCAGGCGTATAACAATGCGCAGGCAGAGTGGGGCACAGGCAGTAACGTGCAGAAGGCGATGCAGGCAGTGACGGGAGCGCTGACGGCACTGGCAGGGAATAGCCTGGCAGCGGCGCATCGCCGTATCTGGCGACGGAAATCAAGAAGCTGACCACCGGGCCGGATGGTCAGGTGAACACAGCCGCCAATGCGATGGCACACGCGGTACTGGGTGCCGTTACCGCCGAACTGAATAACCAGTCAGCGCTGGCCGGTGGCGTGGGCGCAGGCGGCGGTGAGCTGGCAGCCCGGGTTATCACCGATAAACTGTTCCCGGGTAAAAAGCCGGCGGAGCTGAGTGAAAGCGAGAAGCAGCAGGTCAGCGGTCTGAGACAGCTTGGTGGCTTGAATGCTAACCTCGTTACGCGTGCCTTGACTAAAATGTGCAGCTCTTTAGTTTAACCTTAATGCTCTCTTCGCATTACCCGTTGAGTTTTTTGTCATTAAATATATCTGTAATCATCCTTACAGGTTGTCACACCGGCTCCATTCCTTCGTACGGAATGAATTAAAGTGACTTAATTCATGCATGCTGTTGACTAAAAAACCGCTCTGGATTTTCGAAGCGAAAAATATTTATACACGGACTTTTGTTTGTTATGATCCCTCTTCGTGTGAAGGGTGTAAAAATATCAATGCGATAAGGTTATGAGTGTAAATAAATGATAATAGTTAGATTATTATGAAGATTGTTAATATTCTTGATCTTGTCGATTAATTGATTATTCTGTTATGCTTTTCCATAGTATGTTAATGGATTTTTTTTCAAAGGACATGGAGGCTGTTATGAGTAAGAGTTTGGAAATTTCCATTTCAACAGGGCGATTCAAAAAAATAAGGGAATGGAACAGAAGGCGGAATTATTACTTTAAAAAGCTAAAGCTTAATGTAAAGATATACGTGGCTAAAATATTATGGGATAAATGGTTAAAAAACGAGTTTAATATAAATTCCGTTAAAACTATACTGCTTCTGCGCAATGAGGGCACAGTTGGCGATGTAGTGGTTTCGACTCCACTGATAAAGTGCCTTTATGAATCCGGCTATACTGTTGATTTATTAGTTACAAAATCAAGCTGTGCCGCCGTAAAATATAATCCCTACATCAGAACCATCTATAAAGCGGATGATTGTAATACTGAGGCTTTCTTAAAGAAATTTAATCATACTGTCGATGTTTCGACAATTAAACAATTGAATAAAAACCGCTACGATTTGGTCATTGATCTTTGTTTGTTCGATATACCTGTCCACCGCATGAGGCTTTTTAAAGATATTAATCCTAATTTCGTGCTAGGATTTAATAAGTGGGGCTGCATTAATCACTATAGTAAATCCATTTCGTTTAAGAATGGAAAGGAACATGTAACAGAAGCTATATCTCTTGCTGCTGAAGTTATAGGGCTAAAAATAATAAAAAGGCGTTCCTATGATTTACATATCCCTGAGTCTGTTACGAACGAAGTGAAAGCGTTCTTAAATTCTTTTGGTGATGGTCAGATTGTTATTGTTAATGCTTTTACTGGAAGTTTAGAAAGGGATTTTTCTCAATGTCAACTATCAGAAATAATTGATTTAATTATTAAAGAAAAAAACGATGTCAGACTTGTTATACTCGATCATCGACAGGAGATTACTATATCGCTTCCTGTCAATGCAGTCATAAATCCATTTATGTCGATACATCACGTCATGGCATTAGTCCATGAGGCCGATTTGATTATATCTCCAGACACCTCAATTGTACATATTTCCGCAGCATGGGATAAATCAATAATATCTGTTTATAAAAATGTCGTTGACAACAATGATCTTTGGGCTCCAGCATATGAAAATGCTAGCCAGATCATTGTGAATAAAAGGAAAATATCAGATGTTGATTGCGTTCCTGAGTTGATATTACATGAGATAAATCGAAGGGGTTTGTTATAGGTTAAAGTACATTAAAAAATGTGCTTTTAGTGATGTTTGTTATTATATTTCATGGCATTAAATTTATTAGCAGGTTGGTTTAATGCCATTTCTATTGCAAAATAACACGCTGGGATTTGCAGAGTCGGCGCTGGCTCAATGAGACTAAAGAACCAGCATGACGATTTATTCACTGTCATTTATAAGCATAGGATCACATTACGGTTATTGCGGATCTCCAATCAGAACGTCACCGGCGTATTCACCCACAGCACCTTCGCCACCGACTTCCCGCTGTTGCGATAGCCGTGCGGTACGTTGCTGGGGAAATAAAATGAATCTCCGGCGGTAAGGGTGTATGTTTGCTCGCCTAAAGCCAGCTCGATTTCGCCTTCCAGCACGTAGCCCATCTCTTCGCCGTGGTGCTCAATCTGCCCGTCGCTGGCCACGCCCGGTTCGATAATATGAATATTGCCCTGCAGCAGGCTGCCTTTATGGTGATGGGTCAGGTTCTCCAGCTCAATGCCGCCCTTTTTGTTGCGGGCAACAAAGCGTTTGCGCTGGCGCTGATCGGGCTTTAGTACCGGGGAATCCGCCACCCAGCTCTCGGCCATCAGATCGGAAATATTGGTTTCCAGCGCGCTGGCCAGCCGGTGCAGCATCGCCAGCGAAGGCGAGGCCACGTCATTCTCCAGCTTGGAGAGCAAACTTTCCGAACAGCCGACCTTCAGCGCCAGCTGCTTCAGTGTAATCTCCTGCGCTAAACGCGCATGGCGCAGGCGCATGCCCAAATCAGGTAAAACAAAGCCACCGCTATCGCCGTTTTTTTTCATAAGTGTTTATCTGCAACCCTTCAATCCGTAAACGCCCGGCATTCTGCGGCCGGGCACTGTTGCACTGGCCAAACAGGCCGGTTATTCGGTCACGCTAAAGTGGACTTCCTGCGGGTTCAAGCCGTTGATCGGCACGATATCCTGCGGGCAGGCCGACATCACCACGATGCAGTCCAGTTCGGCGCGGATCTCTACGTAATCACCGGATTTGCTGACCGTTGGCAGCCAGGAGATGGTGTAATCCGGGTTAACCGGCGTGTTCATCCACAGGTTCAGCGGCTGCGGCACTTCGCGCGCGCGCAGTCCGATGGCGTTCAGCGCAAGGCGCATGTTATCCGCGCAGCTGTCATGATACTCGGTGATGCCCATATTGCTGTAACGATACAGATCGCAGGCGGCAATCATCGTGTCGTGCACGCCCGGCGAGGTATCGGTCAGCAGGGTGCCGATGGCGCGGCGCTGATTCGTCACCAGCACATCGCCCGGCTGCGGGATGATTTTATTGATAAAGGCGCGGGTATGCTCCATCGAAGAGAACTCGCTTAAATCCGCGCTGTTAAACAGCCAGGTATCGCACACCTGGCTGCCCGGGGTGTTAATGATGCGAATAACCTGCCCCTTGCTCAAGCGTACCGCGCGGCCACAGCGGGCAGGGACGGTGTACAGTTCGCCGATAACCGGCGTGCCGTCTGCGGAAATCGGCTCGCCGATAGTGGCGTTGGTGCCCAGCGCGCTGCCGTTATCTTTGTCGCAGCAGGAAGGATAGGTATGGGTGCTCATGGGGTAACTCCTGTCGTTTGATTGGCCAGTTCTGTCAGGCAGCAGGCAAGTGCTTTTGCGCCAAGGTACAGATACTGAGGGTCGGTGTACTCAGCCGGGTTGTGGCTGATGCCTTTATGGCTGGGAACGAAAAACATGCTGGTCGGGCAGTGGCTGGCCAGGTGCATCGCATCGTGAAATGCCCCGGAGGTCAGCGTTGCCGTCGCGATATTCAGCGCGTCGCTGCAGGCGAACTGCTGTGCCAGCAGCTGCGAATGAAACGCTACGGGCGGGTTATTGAATACGCAGGCCAACTGCACGTTATCGGCGGCAATCTGCTGCATCCAGCGGTCAAACTCGGCCAGCACCTCAGGGTCGGCATGGCGGAAATCGAGGGTAAAAGTCACCCGTCCGGCGATGGTGTTGATCGCGTTGGGTTCCACTTCCCAGCGGGCGAACGTCAGGCGCAGCTCGTCTTTCGGCAGTGCTTCTGCACGCTGCTCCAGCTGGCTGACGATACGGCGAGCGAGGGTCATCGCATCCTGGCGGTCGGCCATCGGTGTGGTGCCGGCGTGGGCCGCCTGCCCGAGGCAGGTCACCTGATACCAGCGTACGCCCTGAATGCCCTGTACCACCGCCAGCGGCAGTCCGGCCTGCTCCAGCACCGGTCCCTGCTCGATATGCAGTTCGATAAACGCGGCCATTGGCACGGCGCTGCGGTGCGGCAGTGCGGGGAAACGCTGATGACAGCGGGTCAGCGCCTCGCCTAGCGTGATGCCCTGCGCATCCTGATGGCTGAGGTAATCCGTCAGTCGTTCCGGCTGTACGAAAGCGCTGGAGCCCATCGCGCCGGGCGCAAAACGGCTACCTTCTTCATTCATCCACACCGCGACTTCAATCGGGCGCAGCGTCTCAATCCCGGCTGCCGCCAGCGCGCTCAGGCACTCCATCCCGGCCATCACGCCGTAGCAGCCATCGAGGTTGCCGCCCCCGGGTTGAGTATCAATATGACTGCCGGTGACCACCGGCGGCAGATCTTCGCGGCCCGCGCGGCGGATAAACAGGTTGGCGCAGGCATCGGTAAACACCTCGCAGCCGAGGGTGCAGGCCCAGTCAATCAGCCAGGATCTGGCATCCAGTTCAGCTTCCGACAGCGCCTGGCGGTCAACGCCGCCGTTCTCCAGTGCGCCGAAGCGGGCCAGCTGCGCGAGTCGGTCCATCAGCCGCTGCTGGCTGATGGCATTAGCGGCGCGCAGCGCGATAGCATCAGGCATGGGTGGCCTCCGCATCATCCAGCTGTAGCGGGCGCTTAAACCACGGCGCAAGGAACGATTTCAGGCGTTCGGTCTGCGGCTGGCGGAACAGCGTGGCGGGCGCGCCGCTCTCAATGACCGAGCCGTCGGCCATAAACACCACGCGGGAGGAAATTTTGGCGGCGAACGACATCTCGTGCGTCACCATCACCATCGTCATGCCGTTGTTCGCCAGTGCTTTAATCACATCCAGCACCTCTTCCACGCGTTCCGGGTCCAGCGCTGAGGTGGGTTCATCCAGCAGCAGCAGCTCCGGCTCCAGCGCCAGCGCGCGGGCAATACCCACTCGCTGCTGCTGGCCGCCGGAAAGGCGTGCCGGGCGTGCCTGCGCTTTCTCCAGCATGCCGACCTGCGCCAGCGCCGCCGTCGCTTTTTTGCGGGCGTCATCGCGCGACATCTTTTTGCCCAGCACCAGCGGCGCGCAGACGTTCTCCAGCACCGTTAGATGCGGCCACAGATTGAACTGCTGAAACACCATCGCCAGCGGGCGGCGCACGTCGGCAATCAGCCCGGCACCGTCGCGATGTTTCGGTTCCCGGCCGGTGCCGCTGTAGCCCAGCAGCTGGCCTTTAATCAGGATCTCGCCTTCGTCGTAGGCTTCCAGAAAATTCATGCAGCGCAGCGCGGTCGTCTTGCCCGAGCCGGAAGGGCCAATCAGGGTGACGATCTCCCCGGCATTGACCGCCAGATTGATGCCCGCCAGTACCCGGTTGCTGCCAAACGATTTGCCGACGTTGCGTAATTCTAAAATCGGTCCGTTACTCATCATCTTATCCCTCTGTTGCCTGACGGCCGAGCAGCCGCACGCCCACGCTGACACCCTGCGCCAGCAGCCAGTAGCTGAGGATCAGCAGGGTGTAAGGCACGATGTAGGTATAGGTACTGGCGACGATCTGCCCGGTGGTCATGGTCAGCTCCGGTACGGTAATAATCGAAGCCACTGCGCTCTCTTTAATGGTCAGAATGAACTGGTTACCCAGCAGCGGCAGGCTGAACCGCAGCGCCTGCGGAGCCTGGATATGCCAGAAGCTCTGCCAGGCGGAAATATCGTGAACCTGCGCCGCCTCGAGCTGGCCACGGCCAATGCTCTGCCAGGCGGTACGGAAGATCTCGCCGAAGTAGGCCGAGCTGTAGATCGCCAGTGAAATCACCGTCGCCTCCACGGCGCTCAGTGTGATGCCCACGGCGGGCAGGCCGAAGTAGAACACCGCCAGCTGCGCCAGATACGGCGTACCACGGATCAGCCAGACGTACGCACGCCACGGCCAGAACAGCCAGCGGCTGAGGCTGCCCACGGCCTGCAGGATAAACCCGCCACAGGCACCGATCAGTGCGGCGCTCAGGCTGATCGCCAGCGTCACGCCCAGCGCACGGGCGAAGTCCGGCAGATAAAGGATGAAATCGTTCATCGGTTCTCCCTGTTCCAGCGCCGTTCAACATAGCTCCCCAGCAGTGCCAGCAGGCTGGTCAGCACCAGGTAGGAGAGGGCGATAGCGATATACACTTCTAACGGGCGGTAGGTGGCGGAGGCCAGCTGCTGTCCCACCCGCATCAGGTCGGTAATCGCAATCACCGATACCACCGCCGACGCCTTAATCACGTCGATCAGCTCGGATATCAGCGACGGCATCGTCAGCCGCAGCACCTGCGGGATCTGGATATGCCACAGCGTCTGGCGCGGGCTGAGCCCGCAGATCGCCGCGGCTTCCAGCTGCCCTGGGGGGATAGCCTCAAAGCCGCTGCGCAAAATCTGCGACTGGTAGGCGGCGGTATTGAACGTCAGGGCCAGCACCGCTGCCATATAGCCCGGCAGCGACAGCCCCAGCTCGCCGGGCAGGTAGAAGCAGAGTAAAACCTGCGCCAGCACCGGCGTGCCGCGAAACAGACTGATATAGAGACGGGCGAAAGCTCTGCCGACCGGTGAACGGCCGTTTTCCATCAGATAAATCACCACGCCGACGGCAAAACCGGCCACGATCGCCACGATGCACAGCGAGGCCGTGGTCACCGCGCCGTTAAACAGCATCGGCAGCCACGAGGTCAGCAGCGGAAGAAATTCGCCCATCATCACTCCTCTTACAGCGCCGGTGCCGGCATTTTGTCCGCCGGAATATCCATCACGAAGCCAAACCACTTCTGCTGTAGCGCTTTCATGGTGCCGTCACGATTGGCTTCACTGATGCCGTCACTGAACAGTTTCACCATGCTGGCGCTGTCGGAATCTTTGCGGCCAACCCAGCCAAAGTAGGTGGTCGGGCCTAACATGGGTTTCAGCGTGGTAAAGATCCCCGGACGGGCTTTGATCAGCGGGCCAAGGTTCGCGAGCGACTGGGCAACGCCGTCCAGGCGCTTATTCGCCAGATCGGCATAGGCTTCATCAAACGACACGTACTGTTTGATCTCTTTGATCCCCGGCTTGCCGCTGGCCTTCAGCTTTTCATTGAACTCCTGAAGCACCTGCAGCTGGCCCGATCCGGCCTGCGAACCGACGATTTTGCCGCTGAGATCGTCCAGCGTGGCAATCGATCCGTCGTTGTCACGCTTAAGCAGCGCAACGGTGGATTCGGCAATCGGCACGGTGAAAGCGAAGTGATCCATGCGCTGTTTGTTGACGGTAACGGCGGTGATCACGAAGTCGAATTTTTTGGCATCAAGGCCGGGAAGGATGCCCTGGAAAGGCAGATCCAGCTGTTTTACCGCCACGCCCGGCAGGCTTTTCTGCAGGATGTGGTTCATCAGATCCACGTCGTAGCCGACGATCTTGCCATTCTCGACCGACTCAAACGGGGCGTAGCGCGCCTCGGTGGCGATGGTGATCGCCTTGTCGGATTTAATGCGATCCAGCAGATCGGCGCTGTGTGCCGCCGCAGAAAAGAGCCCCGAACACAGCATGGCCCAGCAGAGAGAACGTGTTGTTTTAAGTTTCATGATGACCGCCCCGGTGAAAGTGGTGTGAAGTGTATTCAAGTAACTTGAATGTAATGACATAAGCATGAAGCGTGCCATCTGGGGTGATGCGATAAAAATGGCGAGAAATAAGGCAATAAGGCGCTATATTTAAACGAAAATTTCTCAAAGCGATATTGGTGGCAATAACGGGAACCCTGCCGCAGCACCAGGAACGTTGCCGATAAAGCTGCACATAAAAAGTGCAGGTGTGGCAGTTTTATGTGCTAATGATGTGCAAAGGCGGGTAGGCGGCACGGGTCAGGCTGTCGGACGTCATCGTCGTTCATCGCGGACGGTTAATGGTCTTTGCTGAACGTTTATCAGGTTACAGGAGAGAGGGACGAACAAGTTATCGGGGAGCGTGCTGGCTCTCTCATTGAGTCTGGCGGCGACTGCACAGGGCCAGTCGCCAGCGCCTAACGGCGTGCTGGTGGACAAAGCGCCGCTGCCGGAAGCGCATGGGTTGCAGGAGGCGTCATCGCAGTAACTTATCCGCTACACCTCAATCAGCGGCGTCGATGGCAAAACTCACCGCGAGGATACCGGGGCGGTATTCCTGCCAAAAGGTCCGGCACCGCAGGGTGGCTGGCCGGTAGTGGTCTGGACGCACGGCACCATTGGCGTGGCGACGCAGTGCGCGCCGTCGTTGAATCCCCGCTCCGATCGTGACAAGCAGTACCTGAATACCTGGCTGTCGCTGGGCTTTGCCGTCGTGGCACCGGACTATGCCGGGCTGGGATCGTCGGGATTGCACCATTACCTGAATGCCAGAGGCGAAGCCTGGAGCGTGCTGGACAGCATCAGTGCCTCGCTGAAAAACTTCCCGCTGAGCAATAAAATATTCATCGTGGGGCAGTCGCAGGGCGCACATGCCGCCTTTGCCGCCTCCGGCTATCAGCAAAGCTATGCGCCGAAGCTGCACGTTATCGGCACTGTACTGACCGGCACGCCTTACATTAATGCCGATACCTCAGTCAGCGACATTTTCAGCGGCGGCACATCAACGGCAGACGCGGGAGATCCGAAAATCCCTTACGCCTACTACATCTTCCTTTCCGCCGCCGATACCAATAAATCATTAAAAGTTGCGAACTACTTCCAGAAGGATGCGGTGGCCGACGTTGAGCTGGCGAAAAACCTGTGCATTACCCCGCTGACCCAGCACGTTATGGACAATAAGCTCAACGCTAAAAACACCTTCCTGCCTAATTTCCAGGAGCTGCTCAACACCCAGCTTGCGTCCCTGCGCTACAACACGCTGAAAATCGATCATCCGGTGTTTATCGGTATCGGCCAGCAGGACGTTAACGTGCCGACGGCGATGCAGCAGCGGTTCGCTCAGGATGTGAAGGCGGCGGGCACCCCGGTTGCCGTGCATGAATATGCCGGCATGAACCACGGCGAAACAGTGAACGTCTCCCTGCGCGATTCGGTACCGTTTGTGTTTAAGATCCTGGCTGAAAAACCGTGATTTCTGGCGGGCTGCTTTGGGCAGCCCGTATTTTCCCGCCTCAATCATCCGCCTGAAAAACCACAAAACGTTACTCATTCTCAGATAATCAATATATGGAAATATTATTAGTGTGACGGGGTGAATTCTTTTATATTAACTTTAATATTGAAATATTCTTGCCCGTCTGGAGTTATAACCATGCTAGCAACGCATGACATTGTCGATGTCTTTGTTGACCTCCATCCGACATTACAGCGGATAGTCACCTATCGTACCGGTTCGCGGCAGGTTGCTCAGGATCTGACGCAGGATATTTATTTTCGCATCCTTAATCTGGCTAATCAGTTTCCGACCCACGACGATGCGCGAAATTATCTGATCCGCATCGCGATGAATGCCTCTACGGACTATGTACGCACCGAACAGCGCCGCAGTCAGCTACTTAAAGGCACCTTCGAGCTGTTTGAAAACTACATGCCTACCCCGGAAGAAAATCTGCATTACAAGCAGAAAATCAAGGAGATAGATGAGGCGCTTTCTTCGCTTCCTGAGAAATCTCGTGAAATCCTTTACATGAGCCGCGTTGAAGGCATGACCCATGCGCAGATCGCGGAAAAGCTCGGTGTGTCCCGCAGCCTGGTAGAAAAATATGCGGTAAAAGCGGTGCTGCACTGCCGGGAAGTTTTACTGAAGAACCAGTCATAATTAAAATAGATTATCATTCCCTTCTTTATTTATTCTCTGCCGACTTTATTCCACCCGGTAAAAATGAAATATTTTCACTTTTTTAATTCATTTAATTTTATACGGACGTAAATAATCGCCACCGCCGCATAACGACGATGACGATAGTTTTATATTATGCCTCAGCTAAACATTGCGAATAGCAAATGACACTGGCACCACTAATTCCATTCTGTCCGATTGCGTAAATGCGCTGGCCGGCGGTTTTGGCAGCGGAGATGCGCGCTCCAGAAGCTGTAGTGACTCTCTATCCAGCGTCGCATAGCCTTTACTTTTCTCAATGGCGGTTTCCAGCACGTTGCCGTCGCGGTCAATAGTAAAGCGCACCATCACCGTATCCTGCTGTTTCATCCGCAGCGCATAGCCGGGATAGCGTTTTTCACGCTGAAGCTGGGCGAGGATCAGTGATTGCCAGCTCTGTTTCGCCGAGGCGGCCTGATTACTGGCGGCGCCGACCTGCGGTGCCTGATTCTGCCGCGAAAGCTGTTCGCTGCTGTTGCTGCGCATTGAGTCCGGGGTGGTGACCGGGGCCGGTTTTTTCACCTCCACCTTTTTCGGCAGCGGTTTCACCTCACGCGGCTTAACGGTTCGCTGCGGCTTGGGTGGCTTTGGCTCTGCCTTCGGCTGCGGCTTACTGTCGTGTACCACCGCTTTGACTTCGGCGTTTTTCACCTCTTTCTCCGCCACGTCCAGCTTAGCGGGGGAAGGCGGCGGTGCCGATTCGTCGGGCTGGCTGGCCTGCTGCGCCACGCTTTCCTGGCTGGAGATCTGCGACGTGGTTGGCATCACCGCCATGGTGATCACCATCGGGGCCGCCGCCGGGCTGGGCATCACCATCGGTGGTGGTGCCGGTTTCCACAGCAGGTACATCAGCACCAGCAGATGGGCGGTGACCGCCAGCAGAGGACCGGTTGACCACAGCAGCTTCTCGCCGCGCGGTTTCGCGGGCGGCGGCAGGGCGTTATCAAGAATAAAGCTGGTCATGGCTTGGTCCCCGCAGCCTCTCCGGGCAAGCCAATCAGCGCCACTTTGGTATAGCCGCCGTCGCGCAGCAGATCCATAAAGGTCATCAGCCGGGCGTAGTCGATATCTTTATCCGCCCGCAGGAAAATCCGTGCGTCCTTGTCGCCGTGGGTGCCGCTATCCAGCTCGGCGATAAAACGCGCCCGGCTGACCGACTTATCGCCGATATACAGCTGGTTATCGCTCTTCAGGCTGACGGTAATCGGTTCCGGCGCGGGCGTCGGCTGGCTGGAGGTGGTCGACGGCAGGTCCAGCGGAATATTGGCGGTGGAGAGCGGTGCCGCCACCATAAAGATGATCAACAGCACCAGCATCACGTCGATAAACGGCGTTACGTTGATTTCGGCCAGCGCGTTCAGATCGTCGCCGTCAGCGGGTTGAGAGGAAAAGGCCATCGCTATGCTGCGCTCGTCAAAAGAGGGTGGGCGTTCTGTTCCAGCGCATCCAGATCGTGGCTGAGCAGGCACAGGGTCAGGGTCATCGATTCGGCCAGCAGCAGGCGATAGCCGCTAATCAGTCGACCGATCACGTTGTAGAGGATCACCGCCGGAATGGCGACGACCAGCCCCAGCGCAGTGGCGAACAACGCCTCGGCTATGCCCGGTGCCACCACGCTGAGGTTAGTGGTCTGCGACTGCGCGATAGAGATAAAGCTGTGCATGATGCCCCACACCGTGCCGAACAGACCGATAAACGGCGCAACGGCACTGGTGGTGGCGAGGATGCTGGCTCCCCGGGTAGCCCGTCGCGCTTCTGCCGCCTCAACGCGCTGGATGCGGGCGACAACCCGGTCGCGCAGCGCCTGTAGCGCCTGAGCTGAGAGGCGGCTATCTGCACGATCCAGTTCAGTCAGTGCCACCTGACGCATCTGTTCACAGCTTTGCGCCGAGAGTTCACCGCACTGGTGCAGCGAGCGTTTACCGGCCAGCAGCGCGAGATTTTTTCTCAGGCGGCGACCGCGTACCAGCAACTCAAGAGTTTTGCCGGACCAGATACTCCAGCTGAGTACGGAAGCGAAAATCAGGATCAGGATCACCGCTTTCACTATCTGGTCGGCGTGGTGATAGAGGGCGAGCGGTGAAAAGTCGGTCAGCACCGGCGGCTTCGCGGCTGCGGTGACGACAGTTTGTGGCGTGCCGGAAGTGGGTGCAGCCCCGTGGGACTGTGCCACATTGCTGGATGTAGGAGGATTCTGCGACTGAGCTGAAATCTGAGACGGTACGCGCTCCGTATTCACCGACCGGTTCTGACTCTGTGCCTGCACCTCAGTTCGATCGGCCGTCTGCACAACAGCCTGTTGTTGAGCCTGGTCGGTAGCAGGAACCGCCTTTTGTACCGTAACCCGATCGCTGGCGGAAACCGTATCGACCGGCGTGGCCGATGTTTCGGCCTGCACGGTCGTCGAGGCTGCGAAAGCTAACAGCAGCGCCAGGCCGACACCGACGCGGATTTTTGCCGCACCCGACGCGTCGTCAGATTTTTCAGAATTGGTATGCACGCTCACTCACTCCTCACCACACTGGCAGAAATCATTCGGGAAGCCGCAGGTCAGCAGAGAGCACAGCGGCGATATGAGGAAAACGACCCTGCCCGCCGTTTTCATCACTCGCCGCGGAAAAATAACGCGATATTTTTAATGTCGTATAATTTGTGGTGTTTTTTTCTCCATGAATCGCAATGGTTAGATAATTATGCTGATTAGATCCGCCTTCAGCGTAAGCACCTTTATATCCTGTTGATTAACCGGCGGCAGAAAATATTTTTCACCGCCGCTGCGAATAATCACTCGTTCAGTCGTTTCTCTCTCGCCCGGCCCCTGAGCCGGTCTTCCCTGAATGCCGCCTGGCGGCGTTCTGATATGTCATGGCACAGCCGAGAGAGGATTGATTTTGACTACGCAGTTCACGCCACAACCCGCATCGGATAAGCGCGAGCCTCTGGCCGATATCGCTTTTCCCACCGGCACCTTCACGCTGGCTAACGGACTGACGGTTATCGTGGCTGAAAACCGCGACGTGCCGCTGGTGTCGTATCAGCTGATCTACCAGGTCGGTTCTAAAGACGAACCCGCAGGGATGACCGGTTTCGCCCATCTGTTCGAGCATCTGATGTTCGAAGGCAGCGAGCATGCGCCCGGCTCGTTTCTGGAACATATGACCCGCGCCGGGGCCACCAATCTCAACGCCTATACCAGCACCGATCGCACCACCTATCACGCCACGCTGCCGACCGGGTCGCTCGACTATGCGCTGTTTATGGAGTCGGACCGCATGGGGCATTTCTGCGACAGCATCAGCCAGGCGTCGCTGGATCAGCAGCGGCGGGTGGTGCTCAATGAGAAACTGGAAACCGAAAGCGGCCCGTACGGCAAGCTCTACGAATTTAAATCGCGGGGCTGCTTCCCCGCTGAACATCCCTACGCGCATACCGTTATCGGTGAAAAGGCGGATCTGGTTGCCGCCACCCTCGACGATGTGCAGCGCTGGTTTCGCAAATACTACACGCCGTCCAATGCGGTGCTGGCGCTGTGCGGCGATCTCGATCTCGCTACCGCGCGGGAAAAGGTTAGCCACTGGTTCGGCGATATCTCCCCCGGCCAGCCGCTGACCCGGCCCGACAGCTGGATCGCCGATATCACCCCGCAGCGCCGCGATCGCTACCAGGCGAACGTCGCCAGCGGCACGCTGCTGCTGGTGTGGAATATTCCCCAGGCGGGCAGCCCGGATGCCACGCTGCTGTCGCTGGCAGCGGACTATCTGGCCTCCGGCCTGTCATCTGCGCTGGTAAAAAACCTGGTGTACGTCAGGAAAACAGCCAGCAGCGTGCAGGCCGAGGTCGCCGACGGTGCGCTGTGCAGTCAGTTTATTCTCAGCGCCACCGTCGCCGAGGGGCAGTCGCTGGCCGCGCTGGAGCAGAGCCTGCTGGATGAGCTGCACGCTTTCCTTGCGCAGCCGTGCGATGGCGCGCGCCTGCGCGAGGTGAAAAACGATGCGCTTAACCTGTTCCGCGACAGCTATAAAACGTCGGCGCAGATTGCCGCGCTGCTCTCCGTCAGCCGGGTCACGCTGGGCCACGCCGATGCTTTTCGCCAGCAGCTCAGCCAGCTGGATGAGGCATCGCCTGACGATCTGCATCAGGCCGCGCAGCGCTGGCTGAGCCGCCCGCACTACACGCTGGAGATTGACCCCTTCAGCGCCAGAACCGATGAGTCGGCCACCGCCGCGCCGCGCACGACACCGCCAGTCATTCTGCCTCCGGTGCCGCTGGTGCTGCCGCAGGCGCAGCATGCGCGGCTGGATAACGGCATCCGGCTGGTGCTGCTGGAGCGCCACGGTCAGAACGATATCTACCTCGACCTGCTGCTGCCTGCGGGTGCGCTGCCACATCCCGGCCAGCATCAGTTGCTGAGCGAGCTGCTCAACCAGGCCGGAGCCGGTGAACGCGATGCCTTTGCCTTCAGCCAGGCCTGCCGCGATCTGGGCTGTCGCATGGGGCTGCGCAGGCGGCTGCGTCATCTTTCCCTGCTGCTCGCCTGCCGCAGCCCGCAGCTGCCCGCCTCACTGGCGCTGCTCCGCGATCGCCTGGCGTACAGCGTGCTGCTGGAGGCCGATTTTGAGCGCCAGCGCGCTATCCAGCTTGATGCGCTGACCGAACAGCTGCAGGTGGCCAGCGCGCTGGTCGAGCGCGTTCTGCCGGGCCTGATCTATCCCGCAGGCCATCCCTGCCGCGTGCCGGGCGGGCCGGAAGGGACGTTTGCCGGGCTGGCGCAGACCCCCTTTGACGCGCTGACGGCGGCGGTGCCGCAGCTGCTGAATATTCAGGATGCCACGCTGATTGTCACCGGCGACACCACGCTGGAACAGCTGCTGCCGCTGCTGAATGCATCAGTGGGGCGGCTGGCCGGGCTACCACGGGATACTGTTGCCGTACCGCAGGCCGAACAGCCGCCGCGGCCGCGCATCTGGCTGCTGGATATTCCCGGCGCGGAGCAAACCGCCATTGCGGCGGCCTCGCTGCTGCCGGGCGTCAGCGGCACCGATGAAGCCGGATTCGAGCTGCTGAACGCGGTCTTCGCCAGCGGCTTTACCTCCCGCATTAACCTCAATCTGCGGGAGGACAAAAACTGGACCTACGGCGCGAAAGGGCGGCTGATTAACGATTTTCAGCAGCGGGCGCACTACGTGCTGACCGAAGTGCAGGCGGATCGCACCAGCGATGCGATCCGCGAGATCCTGGCGGAATACCGTGCGCTGATCGCTGACCGTCCGGTGACGGCAGACGAGCTGGAAGAAGTGCGCCGCACCAGCCTGCTCGGTTTCAGCAGCAGCGCCGAAAGCCTGCCCGGCCTGAATAACATGATCTCCTGGCTGGCGCGCAGCGAGCAGCCCGATGATTTCTGGCAAACCCATCAGCAGCGCATTGCTGACATCACCCTGGAACAGATTAACGACCTGGCGCAGCAGCTGTTTTCCCCCGAGCGGCTGACGTGGGTGGTCGCCGGTGATATCAGCCTGTTCCGGGACGAACTGACCGCGCTGTTCCCGGCTGGATTGCAGTTTATCAACAACGGCGGCGATGCCCTGTATGACTGAGCAACGCCGCGTCATTACGCCTAATCGTGTTCCAACATCATGGAGTTACTATGTCTGACCTTATTATTAATCTGACGGACAGCACGCTGGACGACGCCCTGAACCATGCTTCCCAGCCGGTGCTGCTGGATCTGTGGGCACCCTGGTGCGGCCCCTGCCTGGCTATCGCACCGCTGCTGGAGAAAGTGGCGGCGGCAACCGAAGGGCAGCTGACGGTGGCCAAACTGGACGTGGAACAGTATGAACATTTGCTGCCGCGCTTCCGCGTGCGCGGCATCCCAACGCTGCTGCTGTTCCGCAACGGCAGTGAAGTGGCGCGCAAGGTGGGCGTCGATTCCCTCTCCGATCTGAACAGCTGGCTGCGATCGCAGGGGATCGCCATTGAATCTGAGGGGGAAGTAGTGGTGCCGGAGGTGCAGCCGTGGTCGTCGTTCTACGGCGACGATGCGCTGCGGGGGTTCCTGACCGATCGTCTGAAAGCCAAAGCGCTGGCCGCGGAGATCTCCCACTATGCCTTCCCGCGCCCGCAGGATCTGCTGACCACGCCTTACGTGCTGGCCGGGCAGGAATCGCTGGACGTCTTTGAGCGCGTTACCGGTCTGCCGCCCGCGCTGGCGCTGTGGCTGGAGGTGCTCGACTTCGTTACCCCGCAGCAGATCGACGAGCTGACCGCCGTGTTGGCGAGCGGAAAAGCCTACGGCGATGCCCCGCTGCACCTGCTGGCGCAGTGGCTGGAAGATGCCGATGTTCGCTGGGCAACCGTGCTGTCTGCGCCGCTCAACGCGCTGCGCCTGCGCTGGCTGGCGCTGACCCACCGCTATCTGAACGGCCAGCAGACGCCGCGCCAGGCGTGGCTGGCGATCCAGCAGGAGGCCAGCGCGCATCACGATCGCTGCCAGAGCGGGCAGGATCTGGAGCAGCACCTCTGCTCAACGCTGTTTATCCTCTCTCCACCGTCGGCGCTCAACGATACGCAGGCATCAAGCACCATTCAGCATCACTGGTATCAGATCCAGTTCCACCTGGGGCAGATTCATGCGGGATGGAGCCGCGAGGAGCTGGCGCTGGCCGATCGGCGCTGGGCGTGGATCGAGCCGCAGCTGGCGGCCATTCCGGAAGAAGAATATGAGGAGTCATTAGAATTACTACGCCTGCAGTGGCAGCAGCAGTCACCCGAATTTGCCGACTACGTGCAGAAAGAAGCGTTGTATCACGAGGACTTTGCCGCAGGAGAACCGCAGCGCACCCGGCTGTTCAGAAAAAGGTTCCTGCAGCTGCTGAAGCAGGCACCGGACGCCGCATAATCCCCTGAAGTAAAAAGCCTGCCCGCAGGCCTGATGCCATCGTTTTAAGCGACCGGCATCGGTCCCGGAGCAGGCTTTTTTTCGTGCTGAATTTGGCGCATAAAAAACCCCGAACGATCGTTCGGGGTGCAGCAACAGGCGACGACTGCCAACGGAGTAGCCGGTTAGTCAAAGGTCCCGCTAATCGACAGCAGAAAGTTACGCGGATCGCCGTACCAGTAGCCGCCACTGGTTGAACCTATCGTTGAGTAGTAAGTTTTATCAAACAGGTTATTGCCCAGCAGGGCCACGCTCCAGTTGCGGTTAATGGCGTAGCCGATTCTGGCGGAATACACCGCATAGAACGCCGTATTGGCGTTGTAGTTGCGGATCGTATCGGTTTTCTCGTCGTACAAGGTGCCGACCTGTTTGGTTTTGCTCTGTGCCTGCACGCCAACACCAAAGCTGAACTTGCTTAAGGTTTCCCCCGCATCGTTAAACTGGAAGTCGTTCCACCATTTGATAGTGTGCTTAGGCGTAAACACACTGATGCTGTCGTTGAGGCCGTCCGGCGATGTAGAGTATTTGTTAAAGTTGTAGGTGTAGCCCAGCGAAGTCTGCCACCACGGCTGGATGCTGCCGGTGATCTCCAGGTCCACTCCCTTGCTGATATCCGCATCCGAGGCGTTACGGTAGTAGCCCTGGCGTCCGCCGCCCAGATCCACGGAGCTATCGCCAATCAGCTGCCCCTGATTCACCAGCCGGATCTGATATAGCGACAGCGAGGCGTTCAGCAGGCCGCCCGGCTCGGCATACTTGAGTCCGGTTTCCAGATTGCTGCCGGTTTCCGGGTCGATCTGCTGACCGGAGGGCGAGATCATATTACTTTGCGGGATAAAGATTTTGGTGTAGCTGCCGTACCAGCTCAGATCGTCGTTAATGTCGTAGCTGACCGAGTAGTAGGGACTCTCCCATTTGCGGGTGAATTCGCTGGTGTCGCTCTGATCGTAGGCGGTGCTGGTGTGGGTATTGCTTTTATAGGCGTTCAGCCGCAGCCCGAGGCCAAAGTGCAGCGGCTTCCACGGGGTGAGCACCAGCTGGGAATACATCCCCCAGTTGATCGAGGAACCGCTGCTCAGGTAGGCGTAGTAGCCTGCGGGAACAGACGGAGCTGGCACCGAGGTATCCCAGTTCCACGGATCCATCGATGGTCCGTTTCCACCAAACCAGCTGCTGATATTGCTCTCCGCATCCGGCGAGGTCATCCAGTAACTCTGTTTGGAATAATTAGCGCCCAGGGTCAGCTTTTGCGGCAGGTCGAAGACATCAAACTCACCGGTCAGCGTGGAGTCAAAAGAGAACTGCTTGTTGTTGCTGTTACCGCCGTCAGCGGCGATAGGATCGGCTGAGAACAGGCCGGTGTCCGGTTTAATATCCCCGGCAACGTTGGAGTAAATCGTGCTGTTGCGCTGATACAGCCCGCTGTAGTTCAAATTGAAGTTCCAGCGATCGCCAATTTTCTGGTCCAGCTTGGCGAAAACTTCACGCGTATCGGAGTCGGCTTTTTCCCACGGAAACACCCACGCCGTTTTGCGGCTGAAGTGCGGGTCGCTACCGTCCGAGTAAAGCGTGAGTCCGTTTGACAGCGGCACGCCGCGAATGCGCTGGTAGCTGCCGCCGAAGGTCAGCAGGGTTGAGTCGGTGAGATCGGCCTCCAGCATGCCGTAGGCCACGGTTTTTTCATCTTTCGCGGTGCGGTAAAAATGGTGGCTGTCCTTGCGGGTCAGCACGGCGCGGGCGCGCAGCGTACCGGCATCGTTCAGCGGTGAAGTGAGGTCCAGCGAGTTCTGATAGTTATCCCAGCTGCCCGCCGATCCGTCGTACTTTAGCTGAAAGTGATCGAGCGGGCGCTTGCGCACCAGGTTGACGGTGCCGCCCGGTCCGGTAGTGCTAAAGCCGTTAAACAGATCGTCGGCACCGCGCAGGATCTCCACGTGGTCGTACATCGACATATCAAAAGAGGGCGAGAAACGCTTATTCAGGGTGGTGCCGCCGGTGATATCGATCGGCGATCCGCCGTCGATGCTGGCGCGGGTGATCTGGAAGCCGCGCGAGTAAAACGCCTGCTCGCGCGAGTTTTTCCCCTGCTGCACGGTAATGCCGGTGGCCTTTTGCATCGCATCGTTCAGCGTACGAATGCCCTGTTGCTGCATGGTTTCACTGGTGATCACGCTGACCGACTGCGGCGTGTCCTTGACGCTGGTGGCCCCCTTCGATCCAACGGTGAGCATGCTGCCGTTCAGACTGCCGGATCCTTCGGTGGCGGTGATATCGGTACTGCCGTTGACGCCGCCGATCGCGGTGGCCTGATCCAGCGCGCCGTCCACCTGCACCGCGCCTAACACCTCGGTGCCGTCGGTGGAGGCCACCGCGTTGCTGTAAATCTGGATGGTATTGGTGCTGACGTATTTAAAGCCCAGCGAGGTGCCCGACAGCAGCGTGCGCAGTGCGTCATCCGCCGGGTAGCTGCCGCTGACCCCGGCGCTGGAAAGTCCGCTGGTCAGTTCGCTGGGGGCAATCAGCTGCAGGCCGCTCTGCTGACCAAAGGCCAGCAGCGCCCCGGCCAGCGAACCGCCGCCGGGGATGCTGAAGTGATGCCGCAGTGCCTGGGTGGCGCTGTCTTCTGCTGGGGCTGCCTGTTGCGCCAGCGCGGAGGTACCGCCCGCCAGGTTTCCCCCCAGCACCGCCAGCATCAGCCAGGAGTGGTAGTGTTTCGATGCCATAAAGTGTGATTCCAATCATGAGTTAATGTTATCTCTGAGTGAACGAATCAGCGGTGAAAACATCGCAACGAAAAACCGGCGGTAAAAAAATTTATTTATACAGATCTTCCGGCTGAGGTGGGAAATGCCCGGCAGGCAGCGACAGGCTGGCTGACAGTTGGTCGGCAATGGCGGCCACGGATCCGGCAATCAGCCATTTTCCGTACCCCGGGGCGATCGCCTGGCGCAGCAGGGGATCGATGCGATCCACGCTTAAGCCGGTGATGTCGTCCAGCAGCTGCTGGCGGTAATCCTCCGGCAGCCCCTCGCGCAGCAGCGACTCCTGCCGGCACAGCGCCTCGAAGTCATTGCCCAGCGGGCGGCTCAGCCGCAGCTGCTCGATCTGGATCAGTCCAGCCAGTTCCTGTGCGGTCAGCGGGCGGTCGCCCAGCAGGGCATCGCATTCGCGGCGAATGGCGCGCACCGCCGCCAGCGTGCTCCCGGCGGCCACGCTCAGTTCAAAGCCCAGCAGGCGGCTGCCCGGCAGCGACTGCATCAGCGGCGTAACGTTATAGGTCAGGCGGTCCACCTCGCGCAGGGCGAAGTTAATGCGCGAGGCAAAGCTGGCGGCCAGCAGCGGATGGATCAGCTGCACGGCGGCATCGTGCGGCGATCCGCTGCCCGGCAGCACAAACCACGCCTTCAGCGTGCTCACCGCCGCCGCGGGGCTATCGATCAGCAGCAGTGCGCCCGCGCTATCGGCTGGGGGAATCGCCGGTTTCTCCGGGGCAGGCACTGCACCGGGCTGCCACTGCGCCAGGCTGTTTTCCAGCAGCGCGATGAGCTGTTCAACGGGCAGCGAACTGCGCAGCAGCAGGGTGGCATTGTGCGGCTGATAGTGCCGCTGATAAAACGCACTCGCCGCCTCGGGCGTCAGCTGTGCCAGGCTGTCAGGGGTTCCCTGGATAAACGCCGGGCGCTTCAGCGGGTGCTGCGGCGGGAAGCTGAGCGCCGGCAAGGCCCATGCCGTGCTGTCCAGATTGCTGAGTATCTGGCGATAATGCTCGCGGTGCGCCTCAACGCTTTCCGCCGAGGTCGGGTCGCGGCGCAGCACCTCGCTCAGGTGATGGAAAACCTGTGCGGCGTTCGGCTCCGGCATCTGCATTCTCAGCGCGACGCTGGCTGCGCCAACGTCCAGCGCGATGCCCGCGTCCTGCGACCACAGCCACTGTTCCAGGGTAATACCGTCGTTTTCGCCACCGGCGACCAGTCCGGCAACCAGCTGCGCCAGGCCGTCGTGCTGCGGGGGATCGAACTGCGATCCGGCGTCGACGATCAGGCTGGCGCTGAGCAATCCCGGCTGGATCGCTGGCACCACGACGATCTTCAGGCCGTTTGACAGCACCCGCCGTTCGGCAACCGGTGCGGGGGCCAGCGGTGCGACGGTAATCGGCGGTGGGGTCAGGGCGGGGGCGGGAT
>NZ_JACVTS010000021.1:0-112181 GCF_016624545.1 Erwinia sp. S38
CACCACAAAAAAAAAAAAAAAAAAAAAAAAAAAAAAAAAAAAACAAAAAAAAAAAAAAAAAAAAAACTCGGTAAAAACCCCCCCCCCCCCGAGAAACGAATGAATTTAACTATTCACCCTGAACGTTTTATAATTGCCCAATAATAAGTACTGCTGATCCATTAAAATCACCTGCCGCGGGTTTTGAACCATTTCCCACCACAGCAAACTTGACATAATCGCTACCTGAGCCATTGTATAACGTAGTCTGAAAACCGTCATTCGGCTTTACCGGCTTATTATTATATAGCATGACAACACCAATCCTCGGGTTTGAGGTTCTTATAGCATCGCCGAAAGATGCACTTTCTGCGATAAGGTTAACTTTAATATTTTGGCTCAGCGTGGTATTACATTTGTACTTAAGCTGACGGTTATCCTGATAAGGTGATGACAGTGCCGACGTTGTTAACACTGAGCTGTCAATCAGGCCAAAATTAATGTCCATCGTTTTCCCCTCGTTAATACTACATTCGACTGGAACAGGGATGATGGCTTGTTGCGTGATCAAACGATATATCGGTATTGTTGGACGATCGCCTGCATAGACATAGCGATATAAACTAGCCAGTTCCAATCCTGCAGGAATATGGAATGCACCACCGATTAATTTCCGGCGAAGTTTAAAATAGACCTTGCCATTGTTACCTACAAAAGCATCCTCCAGCTTGGTAACGCCCCAGCCCGTAGGCCCTTTCAGTGAGCCAAAATTGTAATCCGAAAAAGGAGGCGAATACTCACCATCAACTCCATTGGCAGCGAATACAATCCCGATACGGAAATCAACATCCTCCGTCAGTTTATTATATCCCGAGTACTTACCTGGCACATTGATACCTTTATCCACGGCAAAATAGGATGCACTCCTTGCCCCAACTGTACTATAACACCATCCCGGATAATGATTGGGTTGTGTGATAAATGGGACCGTTGCCGTCGCACCAGCCAGATTTGAACTAAATAAAGACGCATCTAATGATATAGACAAATTATTCATTGGATCGGCCCAGCATCCACCATTCGGCATTCCTGGTGGCACAGAGGGGACAGCATATGCCGTTGAAATGGTCAATGTCAGAAGCGTCAGTACCTTTATCGGAAAGCTGTTACCGAAAATGATTTTGATTAATTTCATGATTACCATCGCGAATTTATTAAATTTAAGATAAACGTTATTACAAGAAAAGATCGCGGATATTAATCAGATGGAACCCGATTGGTGATGACATTACAGCGTTCCTGGCTACATTTAAAAGTAACTTCTGGGCGGCCGCCATAGTCATTCAAATAGGTAAATACCGGAGCATTTCCATAATCGCCGATATCACCCGGCAACATTTCACTGGAGCCCGGCGCCAGCATGAATGGCGTAAAATCAGCGATTTTTTGTCCTTTATGATGGGTCTGCGCATCCACCAGCGTGATGTAATACGGGCTTGGATTTGCAATCTCCCAGCGATTATCCCGTCGGGTTAATACAAGCTGTGACTGCCATGGACTGGCAAGATCCCCATTTTTCAATCCCACAGGGCGATAGAAGATCTTGATACGATTTTGCAAAGCAATTTGGAAGGTATTCCCTCCCTTAACCCGGGGAGGGATCTCCCGCAGATTTAAGTAAAACAACGTTTCCCGGTCCTGCCGCAACAATCTCGCCGAAGGTAGCGCCTGTATTTTAATCTGCGAGTTTTCTCCAGGTTCTAAACGCTGAATAGGAGGCAGTATCAACAACGGCCCCTGGACACGCTTGCCATTTTCGTCCTCTATCCACCCCTGTGCAAGGTAAGGGTCATAAGGATTTTGATTAATCACCAACAGGCTTTGTGATGATTTATCACCGTCGAAAATGACTCGTGACTGCTGTATGGCAATCGCGGAATAGGTCATTGGGGAAAATATAAATGCCAACAGAAAAAGAAGGCGACTTACTGATAAAAACATAACGTATCCACTGTTTTTTCATCATCATCTAAAAATTAACCTACGCATCCAGTTAAATCTCGATCATCACAAATTTTTCAAATAATACCTATTGAATATTAACTAGCAAAGTTGCTGATGCATTAAAATCACCGCCAGTTGAAATATTTTCACCAATAATATTAGGGGATGCTGCCAGTATCAGACTATCTGCAGGATTAGGTAAATTGAACCATGTATTAATATCAACCCGGCTTCCATTTTTATAAAAAACAATCCCCATACCTTTCATGCTTGTATCAAGAATGTAGTCATAGGTATCTGATGTCCCTAAGATTTTCATTCTTAATCCGTCACCTGTACTCAAGCCGGTACATTTCACACTAACATTCAGATTCTTTTTAATCGTTACACCATCGGCGTCTTTCTTTGAAACATTTCCAAAAGGTACAATGATCTGATCGTCATTGTTGATAGTGCATGGGTTTTTATCAACAACGCGACCTCTGAAATTAACAGTCATCGTTCCCTTATCAACAGCGTAACCGGGTAGACAAAGCCCGAATAGAAACGCTATTGCAGCTATCTTCCATGCACACATATATCTTCCATTTTTTACTATTTCAGCAGTGGCAAGTCATCATCCAGATAAGATTATTATATACTGACGATAATAAGTTCCATCTAAGAAAAAAACGAAATTAGCCAAGTTAGATTTAATTATAATCAATTATGCTTTGGCCTGGAAATGTTAAATCATCCATGGGTTAATTTCGATAATTTCCTTTTCTGATAAAATCAGCAAATAATACATACGATATAAAAAAACATAATTTCTAAAAAAACAGTTAATAACACTACAATTGCACCATAAATGCATATTATATCAAGAGGATAAATGCTGAAACCGCGCATCTGGTAGTCAAGACCCATGCCATAACGGGAAAATTGTCAAGGACACGATCAGATTTGAACAGCGGTTCTGTCATCACCAACAACGTATCTTAACGCTGACATATATGCAGCATAAAATGCTGAAACAGAGATTTCGTCACCTCATTCCAGGAGGTATCCTGGCGCTTAATTTTTGCCAGTTCGTTGCAATTTTGTGAACCAATTCCCAACCCTGATGAAATAAAAGGCGCTGCTTTCTTCATCAAGTGAAATTTTTTGTTCATCTGGTAGAATGGCGTTCAGAAGAACATCAATTTTAAGATTAGCGAGCCGCTTAATGACCAACAATCCAACACAGCTTTCACTGCTACAGGACGACATTCGTCGCCGTTATGACACCTTAAGCAAACGCCTGAAACAGGTGGCTCGCTATATTCTGGATAACAGTAACAGTATCGCCTTCGACACCGTCGCTTCCATTGCACAGCAGGCGGACGTACCGCCCTCCACCTTAATTCGTTTCTCGAATGCCTTTGGCTTTAGCGGCTTCAATGAAATGAAGCAGGTGTTCCGTCAGCACCTGATGGAAGAAACGGTCAACTACACCGAACGTGCACGTCTGTTCCGCCAGACTGCGACAGATGAAACGCCAACGGCACCTGAAAATCCGGCTGAAATCCTCAATGTGTTCACCATGGTGAATTCACAGGCACTGCAGCAGCTGGCGATGCAGATTAACCCCGAGCAGCTGGAAAAAGCGGTCAAAATGCTCGATGAGGCCGATAACATCTATGTGATTGGCCTGCGCCGCTCGTTTAGCGTTGCCTCCTACCTGACCTATGCTCTGCGCCACCTTGAGCGCCGTGCATTTTTGATCGACGGTTTGGGTGGCATGTTTGCCGAACAGCTGAGCATGGTAAACCCAAAAGATGTGGTGATTGCCATCAGCTACTCGCCTTACGCGCGTGAAGCGGTAGAACTGGTTGAGCTGGGTGCCAAACGCGGTGCCCATCAGATCGCCATTACCGACAGCCAGGTGAGTCCGCTGGCCGCCTTTAGCGACGTCTGTTTCGTGGTACGCGAAGCGCAGGTTGACGGATTCCGTTCTCAGGTGGCTTCCCTGTGCCTGGCACAGACGCTGGCAGTTTCGCTGGCGCTGAATAACGCCAACTAAATGCATACCGGCGCTCGCCTCCTGCCTGCGCCGGTTCCACCTCATATCCGTTGATTCTTCCCTGCGGGCAGGCAAACCAGCAGTTCAAGTACCAGCAGCCCGGCCACCAGCAGCAGCGGCAGATCCCAGCTACCGACAAACTTCCACAGATAGCCCACCAGCAGCGGCCCTAATCCGGCGATCAGATAACCGACACTCTGTGCCATCGCAGAGAGCCGGGCGGCACTTTCACCACTGGCGCTGCGGACAACAAACAGATAAGTTCCCAGCCCCGGTCCGGCTCCCTGGCCAAATCCCAGCAGCAGTACCCACACCATCGCGCTATTCCCAGGGGCATACAGAATTCCGAGCGTACCCACCAGGCAGCACAAAATAGTGAGGACCATAAATCCGCGCTGATCGCGTGTGCGCGCCGCCAGGAACGGCACCAGGAACCCGCCAATCATCAGGCTAAACTGCGAAGCGGAAAACAGCAGCGCAGCACTTTCAGGCGATGAGCCTCGGCTGGTGAAAATAGTCGGCATCCACGCAAGGAAGACATACAGATTCAGCACCTGCAAACCAAAAAATAGCGTCACCGACCACGCTACGCGTTGGCGATAAAGATCGTTCCCCGCACCGTTGCGCCCCCCGGAAACCTGCCCCGCCGCAACGGAGTGGCGCAACTGTGGTAGCCAGATCAGCAGTGCCAACAGCGCCGGGAGCGCCCACAGCCCAAGAGATTGATAAGCGGCCATCTCATCCGCCCCCAGCGAAAGGAACAGTGGGAAAGCACCACCGGCACCGATGACCGCCCCGACACCCAGCATCAGAGCATAAATCCCCATTACCGATCCCATCTGCTGCGGCAGAAAACGCTTACGCGCCAGCGCGGGCATAATGACATTCATCACCGCAATACCCACACTGCCAATCGCCGTGCCCAGCAGGAGCATGGCCTCTCCTCCTCCGCGCATAGCACAACCGAGGCACAGCAGAACCAGGGCCACAAACAGCGCCCGCTCTTCCCCCATCCGCTGGCGCAGCTTCACGCCGGTCACAGAGAAAACGCTCAGTAGCACCAGTGGCAGAGTGGTCACCAGCAGCGTTGAGGTAAAACTCAGGTGCAGCGCCGACAGCAGCGGCCCCACCGTTGCAAAGATCAGCCGCATATTCAGCGACACCATGATGAAGCCCAGCCAAAGCAGCCAGAGCTGTCCTGGCCGCGCCATCGCGCCCCCGTCGAGGCGGCGATTGCCGTCCGATAATTCGTTCATTTCTCACTCCGAATTGGTGATTTCTATCCTCGCCCCGTTTGTGGCGCGATGTTGAGCCAGGCCGTGAATAGCCTGCGGGTCACTATAAGTTCTTAATGAGATTGTGTATCATTCGCTTCTTAGGCATAACGGAGCTTTGTTTAGGCAAGGCGGAGCCAACCCGCAGCAAGAAGAGGGCAAGATGAATTCAGCACCACGTTTCTGCTGGCAAAGACAGCCGAGCGCGCACGCTTCCTGCCGAGGGTTTGTCGATCGCTTACAGCTGGATGAAGGGCTGTCCATGGCCTACTGCCACTACCACCCCCGCAGGGAAGTCCGCGAGCCGGGTATTGCAGAGCGGGATATACGTAGCCTGACTATCGCCGTTGCGCTGGAAGGCAGCACCGTCACCCATGCCCGCGACGGCAGTCAGTATCATTTTCGTGCCGGTCACAGCACCGTTGCCCTGTTTTCCCGTAGCCACGGCGAGCGCTTTTTCCCGGCGGGCCAGCAGGTGCGCCAGCTACGGCTGATTATCGATGAGCCGCTAATGGAACAGTATGCGCTGACCGGTCTGCTCAGCGGTCGGCAGAGAGATAATCAGGTCCACTCTTTATTCTCCGGCCAGCACGGCAGCAGCATTCAGCAGCTGGCTGAGCGGATTGTGGCACTCCATGGCAGCGCGTCCAGCGGTCTTGAAATACAGATTGCGGCGCTGACGCTGCTGGCGGAACAGGCCCGATTGCTCTCCCCTCCGCCAGTCAATTCCCGGGAACTAAACGGTGTGGCCCAGGACAGGCTGGTACGCGCACGCGAATTGCTGCAACAGCATTACGACCGTCCACTCACCGTTGCCTGGCTCTGTACCCAGGTCGGCACCAACGAATTCGCGCTGAAACAGGGGTTCCGGGCGCTGTTCAATACCACTCCGCACCGTATGCTGACGGAAATTCGCATGGCTCACGCCTGGGAACTGCTGGAAAGCGGACTGCACGTCTCCACCGTGGCGTGGAAGGTTGGCTACCAGCATCTTTCCAGCTTCAGCGCTGCCTTCCAGCGCTTTTACGGCCGCACGCCCACCTCAGTCAGCGGTAAACGCCAGCCATAAAAAAACGGGCAGCCCGTAGGTGGCCGCCCGTTTATTAGCTTGTTTTCAACATCAACCTTTTCCTTCGGGCTTCAGACTGCATCGCTACAGCCGGAATCCCTCCGGGGTACATCACTACAACTAAACCAACTTACTTCTTGCGCGGATACTCATCGCTGTTCACCCAGGCGTGATCTTTCTCCCAGGTAAATTTCCATAAACGTACTGGCCCGGCCATGACGTTCAAATAGTAGTTGTCGTAACCGGCGATGGTCGCTACCGGATGGTAGCCACGCGGCACGGTAACAACGTCGCGGTTATACACCGCCATGCACTCATCCAGCGAGCGATCGTCGGTATAGACGCGCTGCAGGGCGAAGCCACGCTCCGGATCGAAACGGTGATAGTACGTCTCTTCCAGATAGGTTTCGTCTTCTGAATCTTCCTGGTCGTGCTTGTGGCTTGGGTAGGAGCTGGTATCACCTTCGTTGGTGTACACTTCCACCACCAGCAGGCTGTCGGCAGGCTTGTTGTCCGGCAGAATGTTATGTACCAGACGCTTGTTGTGGCCTTTGCCGCGCTGCTCCACGCCCACATCTTCAGGCGCGATCAGACGTGCCGGCAGATTGCCCTGGCTTGGCGAATTACATACCGCCAGTTCCAGATCGGACTCTGCCACCACTTCAATTTGTTCGTTGTGCGGCACGTAGACGGAATACGGCGGCGTGCGCTCAAACGGCGACATACGCTTACCGATATTCGGGAACTCGGCCTGACGGGTTTTCACCGAGGCCAGACCCGCAACCAGCACCAGACACAGCTCTTTATCACCGCTTTCAAGCTGGAGGGTCTGCCCTTTCTTCAGCAGATAAGCATCGAAGCCAACATAACGCCAGCCGGCACTTTCCGGGGTGACGTTCTGAATACGGCCCTGTGCATCGGGCTGCTTTGCTTTATTTAATAATGACATGCTGCTTTGTCCTTTGCCCACGCCGCCGCAAACTGCCCGGCGGCGCGGATTGTTGGTGAAAAGGATTAGCCCAGTGTAGGCATGCTGAACTCAGACACGGTTTTCTGGCCGCTCGGCCAGCGAACGGTGGCAGTCTTCATGCGGGTGTAGAAACGCACGCCGTCCGGACCGTGCACGTTCAGTGCGCCAAAGACGGAACGCTTCCAGCCGCCGAAGCTGTGGAAGGCCATCGGTACCGGAACCGGTACGTTAACGCCAACCATGCCCGCCTGCACTTCACGCACGAAGTCACGGCCGGTGTGGCCATTGCTGGTGAAGATAGCGCTGCCGTTACCGAATTCGTGGCTGTTAACCAGGTCCAGTGCGGTTTTGTAGTCAGGTGCGCGTACGATGCTCAGCACCGGTCCGAAGATCTCTTCACGCCAGATAACCATGTCGGTGGTGACGTTATCGAACAGGGTGCCGCCAACGTAGTAACCATCCGGGTTGCCTTCAACCTGAATGCCACGGCCGTCAACAACCAGCTTCGCGCCTTCCGCTTCGCCTTTGTCGATGTAGCCCAGCACTTTCTTCTGGTGCGCAGCAGAAACCACCGGCCCCATTTCGTTTTCGTCTTTACCTTTGTGAATGCCAGGACCCACGCGCAGCGCTTTCACCAGCGGAGTCAGTGCGGCAATCAGTTTGTCAGCAGTGTCATCGCCCACGGCAACGACGACTGGCAGCGCCATGCAGCGCTCGCCGGCAGAACCAAACGCCCCGCCCATGATGGCGTTCACGGTGGCATCCAGATCGGCATCCGGCATTACGATAGCGTGGTTTTTCGCCGCACCGAACGCCTGCACGCGCTTACCGTGTGCGCTGGCGGTAGTGTAGATGTGCTCGGCAACGCCGGAAGAACCCACGAAGCTCACTGCCTGAACGCGCGGATCTTTGTACAGCTGCTCGGCGTTTTCGTTAGAGCTGTGGATCACGTTGAACACGCCATCCGGCAGGCCCGCTTCGGTCAGCAGTTCAGCCATACGGACAGACGCTGACGGGTCCAGAGCCGGTGGCTTCAGAACGAAGGTGTTACCGCAGGCCAGTGCGATTGGGAACATCCACAGTGGCACCATCGCCGGGAAGTTGAACGGAGTAATACCCGCCACCACGCCCAGCGGCTGCATCAATGAGTAGCTGTCAACGCCGGTACCGACGTCCGCTGAGTTCTCACCTTTGATCAGGTGTGGGATACCACAGGCGAACTCAACGACTTCCAGACCACGGGTCAGTTCACCCAGCGCATCTGACCAGACTTTACCGTGCTCGCTCACGATCAGCGCGGCCAGTTCGTCACGATGCTGTTCCATCAGGGTTTTAAAGTTGAACAGGATACGGGCGCGGCGCAGTGGAGAAGTGCGTGACCAGCTATCGAAAGCGTTGTGGGCTACTTCAATGGCGTGTGCCACTTCGTCGCTGGTGCTCTGCGTCAGTTCACGGATGACTTTGCCGGTCGCCGGATCGTAAACCGGGATGGTTTCGTTGCTGGCGCTCAGGGAAGTTTTACCGCCAATAAAGTTTCCTACGATAGTCATGTTCTGGCCTCTTTGATGTGATAGTTCCCATGCAGGCAGTCTGAATCACAACGCTACCTGGCCGGGCAAAACTCTAATGCGTGGGATGACAGTATAATATTGGAATAAATTTTTCAAATATTTCACTTTAGAAAATTCGGTTTTAGCGGCATGGATCGCATTTTTCACGGTCAGGCTCTGCCGGGTAAATGGTCCTGCCTGCTGGCATCGCTAAAAAGCCCCCAGCGCAGGCCACATGCGGAACAGTGGTTTTACCACGTCACGATCACGCCCCCGGAATTGTTCGCGCTTTTCGTGGCGATTTCTCCGTGTTTTTGCTGGTGTTTTTTTATGCGCAGTGAAATTTTGAGAGGCGGATCTAAAAATTTAAATTTCATTATTCACTAATTATGAAATAAATGTTTTCTTATGCGTACTTTTACTGCACCATGCGGATCGGGTAAGACTGGCCCTGTGGTGGAGTTTTTTTTATTACCCTACTGAAACAGGAGCCATCACATGGCTATCGATCCAACCCGCATTTGCATTAACCGTAAAATTGCCCCAGCCCTGAGCATTGAAGCTTTTTTCCAGCTGGTGCAGAAGCTGGGTCTGAGCAAGGTTGAACTGCGTAATGATATGAAAGGCGGCAGCGTAACTGACGACCTCAGTCATCAGCAGGTGAGAGACCTGGCGGAAAAATACGGCATGGAAATTATTACGATTAACGCCGTTTATCCGTTCAACCAGATCAGCGACGATCTGCTGGCGCGCGCTGAAGGGTTGCTGAAGGATGCACAGGGTATCGGCGCGAAGGCGCTGGTCATGTGCCCGCTGAACGACGGTACGCCGGTTTCTGCCGAAGATACGGTTAACGCGTTGCGCACGCTGGCACCGCTGTTTGAACGCTACGGTGTAAAAGGATTGGTTGAGCCGCTGGGCTTCCCGGTCAGCTCGCTGCGCTCGGCAGGCCAGGCGTTAGCGCTGATCGACCAGGCGGACGTGCCGTTTACCCTGGTGCTGGATACCTTCCACCACCATCTGTATGAAGGCGCGGAGCAGGACTTCGCCGCCGGTCTGGATGTCAATCGCATCGGACTGGTGCACCTGTCCGGCGTGGAAGACGATCGTGAAATCAGCAAGCTGACCGACGAAGAGCGCATCATGCTGAGCGAAGGTGACCTGCTGAAGAGCGTGTCGCAGGTTCAGCGCCTGGAGAAGCTGGGTTACAAAGGCATCTACGCCTTCGAGCCGTTCGCTTCCAGCATGGACAACTGGACCGCTGCGGACATCGAGCGCGAAATCCGTCAGAGCATCGCACTGCTGCAGGACTAAACATCCCGTGGCCGGGTTTACCCGGCTGTAACGGAAAATCCGGCAAATCTGCCGGATTTCACTTCTTATCTGTGTCACTTAGCGGCCTTCCAGGGCCGCATTTTTTTATGCGATCGTCACCCGTTTTAACCGGAGCGTCGCCAGTATCGCCAGACACACCAGCAGGCTGCTGAGCAGATAAATCACCGGCACCCCGGCATAACTCATAATCAGCCCGGCCAGCGGACCGGTTATTCCCAGCGCCAGATCCATAAAGGCCGTATAGGTCGCCAGCGCACTGCCCTGATTCTGCGGCGGCACCACTTTCACCGCCACCACGCCAATCGCCGGGAACACCAGCGAGAAGCCGGCACCGGTCAACAGCGCACCCACTTTCGCCATCCACGGCTCCCACGAGCCCCAGACCATCAGCAGCCCAAACGCCTCAACCGCGAAACAGACCAGCGCCACGTTCAGTCCGCCAAAACGGTTGATGGCATTGGGGAACAGCATACGCGTACCAACAAACGCCACGCTGAACAGCGTCAGGGCGAAGGCCGCACCCTGCCAGCCTTTATCCTGATAGAACAGGGTAATAAAGGTGGCGATCACCCCGAAACCCACCGAGCCCATAGCCAGGATCAGGCCATAGCCCCAGATACGCCCGAGCACCGCGCGAAACGGCAGCGGTTTTCCCTTGCTGGTTTTCACCGCAGGCCGGGGGAACGCCAGCACAATCGCCACCAGCGCAATGGCGATCACTATCGCCGCCAGCAGCAGCAGACCACCCCACATATAGATTGCCACGCCCAGCGGCGCACCGATCGCCATCGCGCCGTAGGTGAAAATCCCGTTCCACGAAATCACCCGGCCAATATGCAGCGATCCCACCACACCCACGCCCCACAGCGTGGCCCCCGTTCCGGCAAAGCTCTGCCCCACGCCCAGCACCACGCGGCCCAGGCATAACAGCAGTAAACTCACGAGGGGAATGGAGCTGCTCAGTGCCGCCAGCGCGTAGCAGATGCCGCAAATCAGCGCGCCGAACAGGCCAAAGATCACCACTTTCTTCGGTCCCCAGAGATCGGCAAAACGCCCGGCATGAGGGCGGCTAAGCAGCGTGGCGAAATATTGCAGACTAATCACCAGACCGGCCCAGAAGGCGCTGTAGCCCATCACGTCATGGACGTATCCGGGCAGTACCGCCAGCGGGAGCCCGATGGTCAGATAGCTGGCAAAGTTGAAAATAACAACGGAGATAATGCGCAGATTTAAGCGCAGGCCGGATTGCGCGGCGTCGCCTGCTGACGGGTCTGACATGGAAATTACGGCTCGCAAAGCAAAAAAGTCGAGGCCTCACTATACCTGAACCGTTAGCGTCCTACGGATATTTATTCGCCGCAGCGGGCGCGAATACCGCCATATTTTCGTCACAAAGCCTCTCTATACTCCGCCCCACAGAGTCCCAAAGAGGATAACAATATGGTCTTTACTCCCCTGAACTTCCTTCAGGTGAGCACATGCTACCGGCCCTGGCCGGCGGCTGGTCAGGCACGCCCGCGCAATAACGGAGTGTCGCCATGACCCGCTCACCCGTCGCCGTTACGCTGAAAGGCATTGGTTATGCTTTTGGCGAACACCGCGTACTCAATCACATCGATCTGGCTATCGAACCCGGCTCTATCGTCGCCCTGCTCGGCCCTTCCGGCTGCGGCAAAAGCACGCTGCTGAAAATTCTTGCCGGGCTGCTGGAGCCGCAGCAGGGCACGCTGCATTTTGGCGAACGGCTGATTGCCAGCGCCGCGAAAAGCACGCCGCCCGAACAGCGCGATATCGGCATGGTTTTCCAGGATTACGCCCTGTGGCCGCATATGACGGTGGCGCAGAACGTGGCATTTCCCCTGCTGATGCGGCGGGTCTCCGCCCATGAGCGCCAGCAGCGGGTAATGCAGGCGCTACAGCGCGTCGGACTCGGCGATTTCGCCGCACGCAAGCCGTCCGATCTGTCGGGGGGTCAGCAGCAGCGTGTCGCATTGGCGCGCGCGATTATCGCTGAACCCAAAATCCTGCTGTTCGATGAGCCGCTATCCAATCTTGATACCGATCTGCGCGAGTCGCTGTGTCTGGAGATGGCCACGCTGCTGCGCCAGCTCGGCACCACCGCGGTGTACGTCACCCACGACCGGCGCGAGGCGGAGATCCTGGCGGATCGCATCGTCTGGCTGGCCGCGGGCTCCGTTTCTGCTATTCAAACCGTTACTTCACTCTCTGGGGAACCCGCATGACATTGTTTAATCCGATGAAGACAGGAGCTATTTTCGCCATGTTGTTGACTTCTGGCATGATGATCGCCGACGCACAGGCACTGACCGTTTATACCGCCGGGCCGGGATCGCTGGCAAAAGGCCTGGCCGCAGGCTTTGAAAAACAGACCGGCGTAAAAGTGAATATTTTCCAGGCCACCACCGGTAAGGTGATGGCACGACTGGAGGCCGAGCAGGCTAATCCGCAGGCGGACGTGCTGATTTCCGCCTCCTGGGATACCGCCGAAGAGCTACAGCAGCGCGGCTGGCTGCTGCCGTACCAAAGCCCGAACGCGGAAAAAGTCCCGGCTGAGTTCAAAACCGCCGACTATGTGGCGCAGGGGATCTCCGCACTGGGGATCGTCTGGAACACCAAGAGCGGCACCCCGGAGCCAAAAGAGTGGCAGGATCTGACCGCAGAAGCCTTTAAAGGTAAGGTGACCACGCCGGACCCGTCCCTGTCAGGTGCTTCTCTCGATCTGCTGATTGGCCTGCAAAACAGCATGGGCGATCGTGCATGGCAGCTGTTCAGCAAGCTGAAGGATAACGGCATGGTCATTGCCGGCCCTAACGCCCAGGCGCTGACGCCGGTGCTACAGGGTGCGAAAGCCGCCGTGTTTGGCGCGGTGGACTATGTTTCCTACGGCAGCATCCAGGACGGCGAAGCGATCAAAGTGATCTTCCCGGCCAGCGGTACGGTGGTGGCTCCACGCCCGATGATGATCCTGAAAAGCAGCCAGAATGCGGCGGATGCCAAAGCCTTTGTCGACTACGTGCTGTCTGAAGAAGGCCAGCAGAAAGTGGCCGATGCCTGGCTGATGCCTGCCCGTTCAGACGTCGGTGCCAAACGCCCGCTGCTGAGCGACCTGAAAATCCTTCCGGCACAGAGCAGCGGCAGTGCCGATCGCGGCAGCGTGTTAAAACGTTTCGCCGACCTGTTTAAACAACCTTAATCCCTACCCGGTGGCACCCTCAGCGGTGCCACCCTCCAGGATCGCCCATGAATTCTCGTCTGATGCCGCTGCTCACGGTGGCGCTGCTGGTGGTGCTGGTTGCGCTGCCGCTGTTGTTTATTCTGTTACAGGCGCTGTTCCCGCATCTGGCCCAGGGTTCGCTGGCCGGGGCGTTCAGCCCGATTCCGGCCCTGCTGCGCGACCCGCAGCTGCCTGCGCTGCTGAGCGGTACGCTTAAAATTGGCCTGACGGTGGCGCTGCTCAGCGCGCTGGTCGGCATTCCTCTTGGCACCCTGCGCGGGCTGTTCAATCTGCCGCTGGCGCGCCTGTGGGATCTGGTCATGCTGATCCCGTTCCTCACGCCGCCCTACATTGCTGCACTCAGCTGGATGCTGGCGCTACAGCACAACGGCTATCTGTATCAACTGATCGGCTTCGATCTCAACGATCTGCTGTTCAGCCAGAACGGCATTGCACTGGTCATGACCCTGAATATCTTCCCGGTGGTCTATTTTGCCGTGTCGCGCAGCCTGCTCGCCAGCGGGCAGCATCTGGCAATCGTGGCGCGGGTTCACGGCGCCAGCGCGTTGAGGGCCTTCTGGCACGTTACATTACCGATGATGCTGCCCGCGCTGGCGGCCGGGGTGCTGCTTTCATTTACTCTGGCCATTGAGGAGTACGGCGTTCCGGCGGCGCTCGGCTCCCGTGCTGGCGTGGTCATGCTGACGGTCGGCATCGAAGAGCGCCTGGCGGACTGGCCTATCGATCTGCCCGGTTCCTCGCTGCTGTCGATGCTGCTGGTGCTGGTGGCGCTGGCGGCTTACACCCTGCAACGCAAGCTGGTGGGCAATAAAGAAGTCACCAGCATTACCGGCAAACCCGCGCTGAACAAAGGCGCGCAGCTGGGCCACTGGCGCTGGCCCGCGCTGGTGCTGTTCAGCCTGGTGGCCTTCGTTGTGGTGATCATGCCGATGTCTTCGATGCTGCTCAGCGCCCTGCTTTCCACCCTTTCCGGAGGTATCCGGCTGGAGAACGTTACCCTGCGCCACTTCAGCGCGCTGTTTGCCCAGCACGGTGATGCGCTGGACGCGCTCTCCACCAGCCTCGGGCTGGCCTTTGCCGCCGCGCTGATTACCGGCGTGATTGGCTTTCTTGCCGCCTGGCTGGTGGTGGTGCGCAAAATCCGCGGGTCGGTCTTTATCGACGGGCTGTCGCTGCTGCCCGCCGTGCTGCCCGGGGTGGTGGTCGGCGTCGGGTTAATTTTGCTGTGGAATCAGCCGTTCTGGCCGGTAACGCCCTACAACAGCTGGCCGATCCTGCTGCTCTCCTACTGCTGCCTGCTGCTGCCGTGGCCGGTGCGCTACGTGGGCAGCGCGCTGAAGCAGCTGGGCGGCAATCTGGAACCGGCGGCGCGGGTACACGGTGCCAGCCAGTTCCAGGCGCTGCGCTACATCGTGCTGCCGCTGGTGTTCCCCAGCCTGCTGGCGGCGATGCTGATGGTGTTTGCTATCGGCTCGCGCGAGCTGGTGACCTCGCTGCTGCTGGCTCCGGCGGGTATGCAGACGGTATCGGTGTTTATCTGGCGGCAGTTCGAACAGGGTTCCGTCGGCCAGGGTATGGCGATGGCGACCATTGCGATTACCACCGGGCTGACGTTGATGCTCAGTGCGCTGGCGCTGATGCAGCGTCGGGAGCGCAGTTAGCGCCGCGATCATTCCTAAAAACGGCGGACTCACTGCCGCAGCCGCTACACTTGCTCCAGAGCGGTTAACAACGGAGGCGTCATGAGTCCACTGCCACAGGAGAAAATTGGGCAGAACATCCTGCTAAAACTGGCCACCCTGGTGGTTATCCTCGCCGGACTGAAGCTTTCGGCGGAGATCGTGGTGCCCTTCCTGCTGGCGCTGTTCCTCGCTATCGTACTGAATCCGCTGGTGACAGCGCTGATGCGGCGGGGGCTGCGGCGCGGCATGGCCATCAGCCTGGTGGTGGTCGTGATCCTGCTGATCATCGCCATGCTGGTAGGCATGATCGCCAGCTCGGCGGATGAGTTCAGCGCGATCTATCCGCAGCTCCAGTCACAGGCAGAGCAGAAACTCGCGGTGTTACAACACGCTGCCGCGCGTTTTCACATTCGGCTTTCCAGCGAAGCGCTGATGCAGCGGCTCGATCCGGGGGCGATGGTCAACGTGGCCACCAGCATGTTTACGCAGATTTCCGGCGCGATGACCCAGCTGGTGCTGGTGGTGATGACGGTGGTGTTTATGCTGTTTGAGGTCCATCACCTACCCTACAAGCTGCGTAACGCGCTGGTGAATCCACAAATCCGCATTGCCGGTCTGCACCGGGCGCTGAAGGGCGTCACGCATTATCTGGCCTTAAAAACGCTGATTGGGCTGATTACGGGATTCGCCGTCTGGCTGGTACTGCTGGCGCTGGGGGTGAAGTTCGCCCTGCTGTGGGGGGTAGTGGCCTTCCTGCTTAACTATATTCCTAACATCGGCCCGGTGATTGCCGGTATCCCGCCGGTATTGCAGGCGCTGCTGCTGAACACGCCGCTGGATGCCGGGCTGGTAGCCGCACTGTTTATCGCCATTCATATGCTGTGCGGCAATATGCTGGAACCGCGGCTGATGGGGCGCGGACTGGGGCTGTCGAGCCTGGTGGTATTCCTGTCGTTGATTTTCTGGGGCTGGCTGCTTGGGCCGGTGGGGATGCTGCTCTCCGTACCGCTGACCAGCGTCTGCAAGATTCTGATGGAAACGACGCCGGGCGGCAGCAAGCTGGCGATACTGCTGGGCAATGGCCGCCCGGTCAAATAATCAGTCGACGATAAACAGCTGTGCGCCGTGCTCGGTCCAGGAGCGGTGTGCTTCCGCATTATCGGCAACCTGATAGCTCATTCCCGCGCGCAGGGTAAAGACGCGGCCATCGTCAAGCTCGGTATGCAGCTCGCCGGACAGGCACAGCAGAATATGCCCTTTACTGCACCAGTGATCGGCAAGATAGCCGGGGGTATAATCCACCCGACGCACGCGCACGTCGCCAAACTGCTGCGTGCGCCACTGCGCGCTGCCGGTTTCCCCCGGATGTTCCGTTGCCTCAATCGTCGACCAGTCCGTTATGCCGAAAGGAATATCGCTTAATTTCATTGCCAAACTCCATGGAGTTAAACATTGAAATTACCCGGTTTATTCAAACATGCACACCGATTTCAGTCGAAAAAAATCCACCAGAGGGCAATTTTCGACGCGAAAGGTCGATTTCAACAATAATCGGCCCGTCGCCGGTCGCTTAAAATACATCATAAGAAATCCAGGCATTGACTAAACATTTAAGGCGAATTTTTCTACTTAAATCAGCCGCAGCCGCTGCGCATCAACGTAAAGTTGCTGCCATAATACTCACTTGCCTCATTCACCTTTTTTGCTGCTGTTGTTTTACCGCCGCCAGACACCACGGGAGAACACTTTGCTCGCGACTGAAAAAACCAGGCACGGCCTGCGCTGGCTGGTTGCCGCAGGACTGATACCGATCCTGCTTTGCCTGATGTTCACACTGCTGGAAGCGGGGCAAATGGTGAAGCGGCAGCTTGCCGTCACCAGTTCAATGCTGATGTCCCAGGCGGAGAATATCAGCGACAGAGCGCGGGTCATGACCGCCTCCCTGCAGGAATACAAAAATCATCGCTGCGCGGATATCAAAGATGAGCTGCAGGAATATGGCTCGATGCATCCCTACTTTCGCTCGGTGGGTCTGGTTCAGGACGGTAATGTTGTCTGTTCATCTACCTTTGGCGAACGCCAGGATTCAATAGAAGACATTATTCGTCGCCCGCTGCCGCCCGAACATAAAGACCTGTGGAGCCTCTCCGTTGCCGGAACCAGCGGAGTCAGAAATCGCCCTGCGGTACTGTTTATGCATGAAGACCGTGACGGATTCGCCAGCTACGCGCTGGTCGACGGGCAGTATTTCATTGATTTTATCTGGGCGGCAGGCATGCGCCACGATTATGACATTTCGATGAAATTTGGTGACGGATTTGCCATGTTTAGCGGCGTTCCTGCCACCCGCCAGAGTGATAAAAAGTGGGGGAACTACACGCTGAATACTCACTCTGAACGTTATGCGATCACCCTCAGCGTTACCTCTTCCCGCAGCGAGCTGCTTTATAACTGGCAGCAGGTGCTGTTCAGCCTGATGCCGATGGCGCTGATCCTTTCCCTGCTGTTTGTTGCGCTCACCAGCAACTGGCTGAAACGCAAAAGCTCGTTCCGCGATGAAATTCGCCGCGGCATAGAACGCAACGAATTCTCCGTTCACTACCAGCCGGTCTTTAATCTGCAAACGCAGAAATTTAGCGGCGCTGAGGCGCTGATGCGCTGGCAGCGCCCTGACGGACACTGGGTGCGGCCGGATGTGTTTATTTCCGCCGCCGAGTCCGAAGGTATGATTGTGCCGCTGACCCGCTACCTGCTGCAAAGGGTGATCCAGGACAGCGCGCAGTGGCAGCTGGACCCCGGCTTTCATCTCAGCGTGAATCTGGCCGCAGAGCATCTACAGCATGATGACTTCATGTCAGATATTCGCGCCTTTGCCGCCGGGATGGATCATCTCAAGCCGACGATCACCCTCGAACTGACCGAGCGCAGCCTGATCGGCGAAGATCGGATGGTTTCCCAGCGGCTGGCCGAACTGCGCCGTGAAGGGATCATTATTGCGATTGACGATTTTGGTACCGGGCACTGTGCGTTGTCATACCTGCAAACCTTCCCACTGGATTACCTGAAGATCGACAGGGGCTTCGTTAACACCATTGAATCGGTTGACGGCGAAACCCCGGTGCTGGATGCGATTATCTCGCTGGCCGATAAGCTGGCGTTAAAGGTGGTAGCGGAAGGGGTGGAGAACGAAATGCAGCTACGCTATCTGCAAAATCACGGCGTATCGCTTATCCAGGGCTACTACTTCGCCCGCCCGATGGAAAGCGCGGCCCTGTCAGAGTGGCTGCAGGAGCACAACGCCAACGGGTACCAGGATACCCGCGCCGTTTAATCCCCACATGCTGGAATATTCACCTGGTCGGGCGCTAATTAAGGCGCTCGATCGACCACCATTTCCCCTGGCTTCTGCACATCCTGCTTTTATCAATTTCTGAATTTTTTACCCGAAAAAATGCGACATCGCGCAGAGGTTCTATACTAAACGGTGGTGAGATGCGTGATTGGGCCGTGTAAGTACGCCATTGAAGCCCGTCGCCACCGCATTTTGCCGCTGGATTTTTCCTTCATTATCGCGCCGTCAGCTCATCTGCTCTGAGTGGTGATGAAGGAATTTTGGGATTAAAAACAGAAAATTACAGGGTGCTTGATATGATTTCACGTAGGAAGCGTGTCAAACCAATTGGTTTAAAAGACGTCACTATCATCGATGACAGTAGATTACGCAAAGCCATTACCGCGGCCTCACTGGGCAACGCCATGGAATGGTTCGATTTCGGCGTTTACGGCTTCGTTGCCTATGCCCTTGGTCAGGTATTTTTCCCCGGTGCCGATCCCGGCGTGCAGATGATTGCCGCGCTGGCGACGTTCTCGGTACCGTTCCTGATTCGCCCGCTTGGCGGATTGTTCTTTGGGGCACTGGGCGATAAGTATGGTCGCCAGAAAATTCTGTCCATCACCATTATCATCATGTCAGTCAGTACCTTCTGTATTGGCCTGATCCCTTCCCATGCCTCTATCGGCATTTGGGCACCGATCTTGCTGCTGCTGTGTAAAATGGCTCAGGGCTTCTCGGTGGGCGGAGAATATACCGGTGCATCAATCTTCGTTGCCGAATACTCCCCGGACCGCAAACGCGGCTTTATGGGCAGCTGGCTGGACTTCGGCTCTATCGCCGGTTTCGTGCTGGGTGCGGGTCTGGTGGTGCTGATTTCAACCGTAGTGGGTGAGGAGAAATTCCTCGACTGGGGCTGGCGTATTCCGTTCTTCGTGGCGCTGCCATTAGGGATTATCGGTCTGTATCTGCGCCACGCGCTGGAAGAAACCCCGGCGTTCCAGCAGCACGTCGATAAGCTTGAGCAGGGCGACCGTGAAGGCCTGGCCGACGGTCCGAAAATCTCCTTTAAAGAGATTGCTACCAAACACTGGCGCAGCCTGCTGTCCTGCGTCGGGCTGGTGATTGCCACCAACGTCACCTACTACATGCTGCTGACCTATATGCCGAGCTACCTGTCGCATAACCTGCACTACTCGGAAGATCATGGGGTGATGATTATTATCGCCATCATGCTGGGTATGCTGTTTGTGCAGCCGGTGATGGGGCTGATGAGCGATAAATTTGGCCGTCGTCCGTTTGTCATTATCGGCAGTATCGCGCTGCTGGTACTGGCGGTTCCCTGCTTTATGCTGATTAACAGCGGCGTGATGGGGCTGATTTTTGCCGGTCTGCTGCTGCTGGCGGTGATCCTCAACAGCTTTACCGGCGTGATGGCATCGACTCTGCCCGCCATGTTCCCAACCCACATCCGCTACAGTGCCTTAGCCAGCGCCTTTAACATTTCGGTGCTGATTGCGGGCCTGACGCCAACGCTGGCCGCCTGGCTGGTTGAAGCGACCAGCAATCTGTATATGCCGGCTTACTACCTGATGGTGGTCGCGCTGGTGGGTCTGGTGACCGGTCTGACGATGAAGGAGACGGCGAACATGCCGCTGCGCGGTGCCACTCCGGCAGCGTCGGACATTACCGAGGCGAAAGAAATCCTGCAGGAGCATCACGACAACATCGAGCAGAAGATCGAAGACATCAACGAGCAGATTGCCGAGCTGGAAGCGAAGCGTACGCACTTGATTAATCAGCATCCGCGGATTAACGAGTAATTCTTGAGGGCCGGGCATATCCGGCCCTTTTGCTATGTACCGATAACCACCATGCAGCATATTGATGCTGGCTGTAGTCATCCCCCTTTAGCTTCCACTATGGTCCAGACCGCAATTTATGCGGGCCAGACCGTGTGAAATATCGCGCTGTTGCCCATTTTCCCCGCAGTCAGTTGTTCAGATAAACCTTACGTGCGGCGCAGACACCATTTTGACTCACTAAACGGCTACACTTGTCCTTCGACCGAAAACTGAATCTGAGGTAAGAAACATGAAAATCAAAAGCTATGCGGCACTGGCTGCAGGACAGGCTCTGGAACTGTATGAGTACGAAGCCGGTGCGCTGGGCGCAGAGGAAGTGGAAGTCGAGGTGGAATACTGCGGCGTCTGCCACTCCGATCTGTCGATGATCGATAACGAGTGGGGCATCTCGCAGTTCCCGACCATCGCCGGACATGAAGTGATCGGCCGCGTGGCGGCACTCGGCGAAGCGGCAAAAACCAAAGGCCTGAAAATCGGCCAGCGCGTGGGTATTGGCTGGACGGCCAAAAGCTGCCAGCACTGCGATGCCTGTATTAACGGCGAGCAGGTCAACTGCCAGCAGGGCAGCACGCCAACCATTCTGAACCACGGCGGCTTTGCCGAGAAACTGCGTGCCGACTGGCAGTGGGTGATCCCGCTGCCGGAGAGCCTGGATGCGGCCAGCGCCGGTCCGCTGCTGTGCGGCGGCATCACGGTCTTTAAGCCGCTGCTGATGAGCAACATCACCGCCACCAGCCGGGTCGGGGTGATCGGCATCGGCGGCCTGGGCCATATTGCGATTAAAATTCTGCGCGCGATGGGTGCCGAAGTGGTGGCGTTCAGCTCCACTCCGGCCAAGAAGCAGTCAATCCTCGACATGGGCGCGGACGAAGTGGTGAACAGCCGCGATCCTGAAGCGCTGAAGGCGCTGGCGGGCCGTTTCGATCTGATTATCAGCACCGTGGCCGTTGACCTCGACTGGCAACCCTACTTCAATGCGCTGGCGCCGCAGGGCAAGTTCCACACGGTGGGCGCGGTCATGAAGCCGTTCCAGGTCAGCGCGTTTGACCTGATTATGGGCGATAAGGCGATCACCGGTTCTTCTACCGGTTCTCCGGGCCAGCTGCGTTCGCTGCTGAAGCTGGCCTCGCGCCGCGATATCGCCCCGAAAGTGGAGTTCTTCCCGATGTCGAAAATCAACGAGGCGCTGGACCACGTGCGCGCCGGTAAAGCCGATTTCCGCGTGGTGCTGAAAGCCGACTTCTAACCCCCGCGTCACGGTTGGCCACAGGGCACGCTGCCGCAGTGAGCCAACCCGCCATCCCCCTTCTTTAGCTACCTCCTGCAGGTGGCTTTTTCTTTTCAGTGCTTTGGCAATTGTTAAGATTTCGTCATTCCGGAACTTATCGAAACTTTAATTGTCCTTCGCGCCTGATAATCGTTTACAGCCACAACGCTAATACATATAGTTCTCATTCTCTTTTTTAATAAAGATGAAAACTGCGGCGCGGATTGGGCCGTACAAGCGCCTCACCGGTTAATACAGGGATAAATTAACACGCCAGAATCACCTTCCATTTATTGGGACTTAACAGCGCACGGTGCGGGAAAGCGTCAATAAATAACTGATAAATGAGGCCCGATTTTGTCTTCTTCGCGTACCCTGCCGCACCACCGTACAGCAGCATCCTCTGCCCGGTCCCTGTTTAAACCAACCCTGGCCGCTCTGCTGGTGCTCTCCGCACTTCAGCCCGTATTTGCCGCCGAGACCACTGAAAACACCCTGACCGTAGAAGCAAAAGCGGGGGACAGCGCAGCATCACCCACCGCTGACACCGACTACAGCGTTCCGGTCACCACCGCCGGGACCAAAATGCCGCTGGCGCTGCGCGATATCCCGCAGTCCGCAACCATTGTCAGCAAACAGCGTATGCAGGATCAGGCGCTGCAGAGCATCGGCGACGTGCTGACCAACACCACCGGCATCTCTGCATTTAATATCGACTCCGACCGCTCATCCTACTGGTCACGTGGCTACCTGATTAACAACTACCTGTTCGACGGCATCCCAACCGTGGTGGACGATATCTGGGACTTCGGCGATAACGCCGCCGATACCGCTATCTACGACCGCATTGAAGTGATTCGCGGCGCCAACAGCCTGAGCACCGGTTCCGGCTACCCGTCAGCCTCCGTTAACATGGTGCGCAAGCACGCCGACAGCAAGGTGCTGACCGGCAGCCTGTCTGCCGAAACCGGCAGCTGGGATAAGCAGCGCTACGTCGGCGATGTGACCGTGCCGCTGAACGAAGAAGGCACCGTGCGCGCCCGCGCCATCGGCGGCTATCAGGAAAACGACAGCTGGCTGGACCGCTACCACAAACGTAAACGTTTCCTGAGCACCATTATTGATGCGGATCTGACCGATTCGACCACGCTGTCACTCGGCTGGGATTTCCAGCAGAGCGAAATCCGCGATCCGAGCTGGGGCGGCATTCCAACCTGGTACAGCAACGGCGAGCGCACCCACTACGACCGCAGCTTTAACGCCGCGCCGGACTGGTCCTACAGCGACAAGCAGAGCAATAAAATCTTCGCCACCCTGGCACAGAAGTTTGATAACGGTTGGCAGGCGCAGATTAACGGCAGTCACAGCAAAACCACCTTCGATACTAAGCTGATGTACCCGTACGGCTACCCGGACAAAGACACTGGCCAGGGGGCTTACCTTTACAGCGGCTGGAACAAAGGCACGCGTAAAGTTAACTCGGTCGATGTCTACGCCAACGGCCCGTTTGAACTGCTGGGCCGCAGCCACGAGCTGATGCTCGGCGGCAGCTACAGCCGTCAGCAGAACGACTTTATGAACACGTACTTTGATGGCATGGTTTACAACGGCAACTACAACAACTGGGACGGCAACACGCCACAGGGTGACTGGAAAGACTGGACGGTGGAAGATGACGACACCATTCGTCAAAAATCTGCCTACACCGCAGCACGCTTCTCGCTGGCCGATCCGCTGTCGCTGCTGGTTGGCGCGCGCTACACCCAGTGGAGCGCTCGTGGGACCTCCGGCGACAAAGACAGCAAAAAAATCGCGCCTTATGCTGGCCTGACCTACGACATCAACGAGACGTACTCTGCTTATGCCAGCTACACCAGCATCTTCCAGCCGCAGAGCTCGCGCGATATCACCGCCAGCTACCTCGATCCGGTTAAAGGTAAGAGCTATGAAGCGGGCCTGAAGGGAGACTGGGCAAACAGCCGTCTGACCGCCACCCTGTCCGTATTCCGCACCGAGCAGAACAACCTCGGCGTAAATACCTACAGCTATATCCCGGGCACGACCGAATACGCTTACCAGGCGGTGGACTCCGTCAGCCGTGGGGTAGAATTCGAAGTGAACGGCGCGCTGACCGACAACTGGCAGATGACCTTCGGCGCCTCGCGCTATATCGCCGAGCAGCGTGACGGCACGGCGGTGAAACCAGAACTGCCGCGCACTACCGCCAAGCTGTTCACCAGCTATCGCCTGCCGATGCTGCAGGATCTGACCGTTGGCGGCGGCGTGAACTGGCAGAACCATACCTGGCAGGACGGCGTTTACGGCCCGCAGGGCTACACCTATGTTGAACAGGGCAGCTACACCCTGGTCAATCTGTTCAGCCGCTATCAGGTGACCAAGCAGCTTTCCGTACAGGCCAATATCAACAACCTGTTCGATAAAGAGTATTACGACTACCTGGGCACCTACGCCGTTTACGGTGCGCCACGTAACTTCTCCGTGTCGGCAAACTACACCTTCTGATGCGGTAAAAAACCTGTCTTTTGATGCCAGTCCGCTTCGGCGGCTGGCATTTCTCAGCACGATAAGCAAAAAAACGATCCGCATTATTGGTTTCCCGATACACTGCACCATGGACCGGATAAACACTGCTTATTCATGCACTATAATTCACCCGATCACAGCCATCTGAAATTGCGCTCAACGCGCTTTATCCGCCGCATGTTTGCCATGCGTCAGCTGGGTACATTTCTCTGTTTTAACCCGATCATCTCGGTGCTGCTGGAACTACAAAAAGGCAACGCCTTTTACGTTCTGCTGTTTATCAACGCCTTTGTCTGGCCCTGGGTGGCCTACCGCGTAGCGATGTCCTCCGCCGATCCAACCGCCAGCGAGCGGCGTAATCTGACCATCGATGCGGCCCTTGGCGGCTTCTGGGTGGCGATGATGGGTATCAGCCCAATGCCATCGCTGATCATCATGGCCGTGCTGGCCTCGGATCGTTACGCCGTTGGCGGCTGGCTACAGCTGCAATCGGCGATGCGGGCATTTTTACTGATCTTTATCCCGATGTGGATGCTGAACGGCATGCCGTGGCAGACCAGCTTTAGTACCCGTACAGTCTGGTTAACCCTGCCGCTGGCCGCTGGCTATATGTTCGTGCTTAGCGCCGTTTCATATAAGTTAACCCTGACGCTGCGGCGCAAAAATCGCGAACTTGAACGCATCTCACTGATGGACCCCAGCCTGGGCATCCCCAACCGCCGCCTGTTCGATCGTCGGCTGGAAAGTGAATATTTACGCACCCGGCGCGGTGAATGCCGTGCCTGGCTGCTGCTGCTTGATGTCGATAATTTCAAAACCGTGAACGACACCTTTGGTCACGAGGCGGGGGATTTCCTGCTGGCGGAAATTTCCGCCCTGCTGCGCAACGAGGTGGGCGAGCAGGATATTCCGGCACGCTTTGGCGGTGATGAGCTTGGGGTTATCGTCCACGATGCGGATGAAGTGGGCATACTCGCGCTGGCCGAAACCCTGCAGCAGAAAATTACCCGGCTGCGGCTACCGGCCTCGGCGGATTTTCACTGTTCGATCAGTATCGGCATTGCCGCCGCCAGCGAGGCGGAGAGCCTGCAACAGTGGTTGAGCCGCGCCGATCTGGCCCTGTACAGCGTGAAGCGAGCGGGCAGAAACGGCGTTCAGCTGTGGCGACCCGCGCCGGAGAACCCGACGGCATAAAAAAAGGTCCGGCCCCCCCTTACAGAAGCCGGACCCGATATCCTTACGGATAAAACGTCATGGGATATTTGCGACGCTCAGGAATCACCCCTCTTCCTTGAGCCATAATTTTTTGTACTTTATCGGGGGGATGCCGACTATCTGTTTAAAAACCCGATGGAAATTGGTCACGTTTTCAAAACCCACCTGCGTGGCAATCTGCGCGATACTGTCATCCGAGCTGAGCAACAGCGATTGCGCTTCACCAATGCGGCGGCGAATCAGGTACTGCTTGGGTGAATATCCCGAATAGGCCTTAAAGCTGTGGATCAGATAAAAGCGGTTGATATTCAGATCGCGCGCAATCGACTGTAGCGTCAGTTCCTGATTGTAGTGCGCATCGATAAACGTTTTTATTCGCTTGCCTAATACCTTGTTTTCACTGGTCGGGTCCGCCGCGGATTCCTGCCAGACTTTTTTGCAGGAAAGCAGCAGCGCTTCCACCGCGCTGTTGATAATTGCCAGCGTCCTCTGCTCTTTGCGGCTCACCTGCAGCCAGAGCAGCTCAAAAATACACAGCAGTTCACTGTAGCGGTCGCCGCTGGGGAGCACGCCCGGCTGCTTGCGATCTTCCAGCTGGTTGAGTTTCAAACCGTCAATATGCAGCCCGTCCAGCCCACAGCAGTAGATCAGTGCATCGCCGCTGACGTGCGGGCGTTCTTCATGGGTGATCCCGGCATTAAAGATCAGGATGTCACCCTCTTTCACCAGATAATGGACCCCGTCAATGCTGTAATCACCGCTGCCGCGCGCCATAAACATGATTTCCAGGCGCTCATCATGCTTGTGCATCACGCGCGGAATACCGGATTCCTCGCCGCCGATCTTGCACACAAACAACAGGCGTGGAAGACGCCATGCATCGGTGCAGAGCAGATCGCTTTCACTCTCTTTCAAAAAAACCAGCATCGTTACCTCGCCAGGCGGAGTGGAGCTTCAGATATCATCTGCCGTGGTTGCCAGCGAAGTCCCAATCTTTTACTGATTGAGTCAGTATTACCGCCGGGCGGCCCGCAAACAATCACAATGGTTGTTTTAGTGAACAATATAAGATCATGTAATTATTTAATAAAATTATCTGTACTGGCAATTTATCGCGTAAATTGCTTTTTTTAAGTCGCCGATAGCGAAAATCAGATCGGCTTCGCAGCCCGCCGCCTGTACTCTGCCGGAGCGGCAGGCTACCCGGCCTCCGCAATAATAGCGGCTGCCAGCCAGCGTACCGCCTGCTCTATTGCATCCCCGGTGAATCCCCCCAGACCGAGGATCAGCCCGGGACGACGGCTGGCATCAGCATACATATGCGAAATGGCCCGCACCGAAACGCCCGACGCCAGCGCCCGCCTGACGACCTGACGATCGTCCAGATCCTGCCTTAGCCACAGCAGCAGGTGCATCCCCTGATCGCCGGGCTGCACCGACGCCAGATCCGCCGGAATGAATCGCGCGATCGCCGCGATCAGTACGCTACGCTTTTCGGCATACACGCTACGAATGCGGCGAATGTGCCGATCCAGATGCCCCTCCCGCATAAAGTGGGCAAGCACATACTGGTCAGCGTTTGGGGGATGGCGATCCATCAGCATTCGGGCTCCCCGCCAGGCGTCCACCATGCCTTTCGGCACGACGGCATAGCCCAGGCGCAGCGACGGAAACAGGATTTTGCTAAAAGTCCCCAGGTAGATAACCTGCTCCGGAGCCAGCCCCTGTAGGGCAGGGAAAGGATGGCCGCCGTAGCGCAGCTCGCTATCGTAATCATCCTCAACGATCCAGGCCTGGTGCTCTTTCGCCCAGTTAATCAACATACTGCGGCGGGCCATAGACAGCGGCATGCCCAGCGGATACTGGTGCGAGGGCGTCACAAATACCGCCCGGGCTTCCGCACAGCGTGCAATCCCCTCCGCGACATCCAGCCCGGCATCATCGACCGGCACCCTGACCATCTGCTGCTGACGACCATGGCACTCAAAAATAGAGGTAATGCCGGGATAAGCCGGGTCCTCAACCCAGGCTTTATCCTCCTCCTCCAGCAGAACCTGTGTCGCCAGATACAACCCCTGCTGAGTGCCGGAGGTGATAATGACCTGTTCGGCATGACAGCGTACCGAACGGGATTTTCTGACGTATTCGGCGATAGCCTCACGCAGTTCAGGTGCGCCAGCGGGCTCGCCATAGCCGGAAGGTGCGCCGGGGCCTCGAGCCCTTATGCGATTGCCAATTCGCCGCCAGATATCGTCAGGCAGTGTGTCACCGGCAGGAACCGACACCGCAAACGGCACGGCCGGCATCGGTGAGATTTGCCCGGCGGCACGCGCGAAGCGCTGCGCTCTGGCAGAAAGCGGAGGGGGCGCCGAGTCCCGCAGCCGATCGGTCGGCGATTTATCCGGCAGGGTGAGATCGCTCGCTACCCGGGTGCCAGCCCCGCGCTCTGCCTGAAAAAATCCTTCAGCAATCAGTTGCTCATACGCAAGGGTCACCGTGCCCCGGGATAGCCCCAGTGCGGCGGCCAGTACGCGCGTGGAAGGCAGACGATCGCCCGCCTTAAGTTCCCCTCGCTGAATCGCCCTCTTCAACGCCCGCGCCAGCTGCTGGCTGAGCTGCCCCGACTGGCGATCTAACTCGCCAATAGAGGGAATTTCCACTACTGCTACGGTTCTGGACATGATTGTGGCCTGGTAATTTTGCGTGATACTGGCCCTTAATTGCAGGCCACTATTGGCGTAATTTAGCACGACCTTCTGCGGCAGGTCAGTAGCCAGCCACGCCCGTTCTCTTTCATGTTTACCAGGAGTGAACCATGTACCCTTCTTCTTTATTCAGCGAAAAACGGCCTGAGGTGCTCCATAGTCTGATCGCGGAGTATCCGCTGGGGATGCTGGTCAGCGCTCAGCAACAGCTTGAAGTACTGCATATCCCTTTTGAGTTTCAGCCGCGCGAGGGCGATATGGGCAGCCTGTATGCTCATATCGCCCGCGCCAATCCGCTGTGGCAAAGGGTGGCAGCGGATAGCGATGTGCTGGTGGTGTTTCGCGGCGCGGAGGCCTACATCTCCCCCAACTGGTATCCCTCAAAGCAGGAAACGCACCGTGAAGTCCCCACCTGGAACTATCAGGCGGTGCACGTCCGTGGACGCATCTCATTCCGTGACGATGAGGATTTTTTACGCCAGATGATTGCCAGCCTGACCCGGAAACAGGAGTCGGCGATGCCGCAGCCGTGGCAGCTTTCCGACGCGCCGGAAAATTTCATCAGCGCCATGCTGAAAGCGGTCGTGGGAATTGAGATCCGCATCAGTGAAATTGACGGGCTGATGAAACTGGGGCAGAACAAGAAAGCCGCCGATCGGGAAGGAGCCGTAACGGCACTCTTCGATCGCGGCCAGCAGAAGATTGCCGGGGCGATGCGGGCGGCAGGCAGGGAAAAACGTTAAACCGGCCCGCTGCGGGTCAATGCGGAGCGGCGGCGCAGAGCTACTCTGCTGGCGTCAGCAGCGCGAGCGCGATAAAGGCTTCAATATCTTCCGTCGCCTGCTGGCGTGCGCTGGCGGAAGGTTCAACGATCAGCAGATCGCTGTAGCCGTTGATCATCGCGCCCAGCTGGCGGGCTGTACGGAGTGGAGCGGCGCTGCTGAATACGCCTTCCGCAATACCGGCGTTAATAATGCCATCCAGCAGCAGCTGCCATTTATCCACCATCTGCCGGGCCAGCACTGCCCAGGTTTCATCGTGAATGGCCAGCTGCCACAGCGAACCGTAAAGCTGCCAGACCGCGTCCTGCACATCGGGCAGATAGGTTTGCATCAGCATCCGCAGCTGTTCCCTGGCGGGCTGACCGACGATCCTCGCTTTCAGATTATCCAAATCGGCCTGCAAAAATACGGTCAGCGCCTCCAGGCACAGCGCCTGCCAGTCACGAAAGTAGTGATAGATATGACTGCGGGAGAGGCCAAGATGCTCTGTCAGCTCGCGCGTGGTCACTTTTTCCACGCCTTTCTCAATAAACAATTCAATCGCGCCGCTCAGGATTCTGGCTCGTAGTTCTTCCGCAGTTTCTTTCATCTGTTATTCCGTGTGACCTCTGTATTTACTTAACGCAGTGAACCGGCCGCAAAACCCGCCGCAGAACCAGCGAAGTCAGCACCAGCAGCGCAGCGGCGCTGCCCAGCACGGCAAGGAAGGCGCGATCGAAAGCACCGTAGGCCAGGCCCGTCAGCTGAGCTGCACGCTCCGCTCCCATTCCGGCAGCAATGCGTAACGCTTCGTCAATGCTATCATAAGCCGCCTCCCCGCTGACCAGCCCTTCCGGCAGAACCAGCCCGTAACTGTAAACCGCCGTCATCATTCCCCCCAGCAGCGTCACGCCCAGTACGCCACCCAGTTCCCAGGAAACATCTTCAATCGCCGCGACCATCCCGGCTTTTTCTTCCGGGGTGTTGAGCATGATGGAGGTAGATGCAGCGGTAAACATCGCACCCAGGCCGCATCCGATTACAAACAGGGCCAGCATCTGCCATATCAACGCGCTGCTAAATAATCCCAGCAGGCAGATGATCCCCAGCGCGCTGAGCGTAAAGCTGAACATAATCACCGCCCGCTCACCGTAGCGCGGCAGCAGCACACCCGCCAACGGAGCCGCCAGTACCGACGCCACCGGCAGCGGCAACAGCATCAACGCGGACATCAGCGGCGACAGCCCCAGAACCAGTTGAAGGCGCTGGGTCAGTACCAGTTCCACGCCGGTCAGCGCAATCCCGGAAACGATAGCAATCATCACCCCACCGGAAAAGCCGCCATTACGAAACAGCGAAAAATCGATCATCGGCTGCGCAGCACGCTGCTGGCGACGAACGAACAGCGTCAGGAACAGTGCGCCGACGGCAGCAGAGGCCACAACAGAGAACAGCGATGCGTTGATGTTGCTCAGTTCTTTCAGAGCAAAAACCGCACCAACCAGACCGAACATAATTTGCAGCGATCCCACCAGATCGAAAGGCCGCTGGCGATTGCCGCCGCTGTGTGGGATGAGCCAACAGGCGAAAGGCAGCACCACCATGACCACCGGCACGTTGATTAAAAAGACCGATCCCCACCAGAAGTATTCCAGCAGCAGCCCGCCCAGAACCGGCCCCAGCGCCGCCGCACCGGACGCCACCGCGGCCCAGATGCCAATGGCCAGCGCCCGCTCGCGTTCATCGACAAATACATGGCGCACAATCGCCAGCGTGGCGGGCATCATCATGGCCGCGCCCACGGCCAGGAACACGCGGGAAGCAATCAGCAGCCCGGCGGTGGGGGAAAACGCCGCACACCAGGAAGCGAGGGCAAACAGCGGCAGGCCGATGATAAACAGCCGTTTGTGGCCCAGGCGATCGCTGAGCATCCCTGCCCCCGGCAGCAGACCGGCCACCACCAGCGGATAGGCGTTGATAATCCATAATTTTTCCGCCGCCGTGCCGTTCAGCTCCTGCATGATGCGCGGCAGCGCGGTGTACAGCACCGTCATATCAATGACGATCAAAAATAGTGTACTGGTGACGATCGCCAGCACCAGCCAGCGGTTATTAACGTGCATTGGAAACCCTCTCTGAGCGGCGTTGGTCGTCAGTCCGCACGCCGCATTGCAATTTTGAGCGGTTGCTCAAGAGCGGGAAATTACTTGAGCAACCGCTCAAAATCAAGAGGAGTTTTTACGGCAACGGCTAATGATCCGGCTATCAAACCGGATTCAGAATTGCCGTCACCTGGTCGGGGGTTAGCGATATGCCGAAGAAGTCATGATAAAAATCAAATACTTCCTTATTCATATCAACATCGCTAAAACGTGCCGGATAGAGCGTTTTCGCCAGCCACAGAATTTGCAGCACGGCTTCGCTGGTTTCCCGGCACCACCAGAACATGCCCTGCGGGTTGGTATACACCCGATGCTGCTGCACCGCCGCCACGCCCTGCCAGGCCGGGGAGTGCATGATCTCTTCCGCATCGCGGTGATTCATCGCCACAATCACCTGCGGATTCGCGGCAACCACCTGCTCCAGCGACACTTCACCGTTGCTGTTTTTGCGCTGCCCGAACCACTGTTCCGCCACGTTGCGCGCCCCGGCCAAATCCATCCAGTCCTGATTAAGCGAAGGCCGACCGCTGCTGGTCAGCGGGCTGCCCATGCTGTGATACAGCGAGACACGTTCGCTCGGCGGCAAATCCTTCAGGCCTTCACGGATCAGCGCCACGTTGCGGTCGAAATACGTCTGGTAGCGCACATCCACCGCCACCGCATCCGGCCCCAGCGCCTGCGCGGTGCGGGTAACCCGTTCGCGCAGCGCAGCCATTGAGTTCGACTTAAGCATCAGCGTGTTAATGCCCGCCGCCGTCAGCGCTTCCGGCTGGGCCAGCCGCATGCTTTCAGGCACGATCAGCAGCTGGGCATTGAGCGCAATCACCTGTTCGGCGCTGATTTCGTGGCCGTTGTTGGCGCTGATAACCGGCACGTTGGCCAGCCCCGGATAGCTTTGCAGCAGCAGCGGAATCCGCTTTGCCACGACTGACGTCCCCACCAGATTCTGGCTGTAGCCGAGCATGGCAATCGTCGCCGTTTGCGCGGGCCAGGGCGTGGCCACGCGGATCGTGGTGTGCCCCGCAGGCTCCGCCGCAGCGACGGCGGCAGGCAGCAGTATGATGGCCAGCAGCCTGAGCGCCCGCCGTTGAAGTCGTGAAATCATCATTATCTGGCGCACCCTCAGGTGCGCCCCTCGGTTATCAGAAGTCAAACGTCACCGACGCGCGAACCTCGCGGGCGGTACCGGCAAAGGCGCTGGCGGAGCTGCCGCTGCCGTCGGTATCGCCAGGGAAGATGGAGGCCCAGTAGCGCTCATTAGTGACGTTATTCACCATCAGGCGCAACGTGGCCGGAACATTGCCGATGCGGGTGCTGTAGCGCGTGCCCAGATCCAGCGTGGTATAGCTCCCGGCCCAGGTGCTGTTGGTGTTATTGGCGGCGCGCTTGCCGGTGTAGTGCAGATTCGCGCTGTAAACCAGTTCCGGCATGGAAGGCAGGTTGTACTCCACCAGCAGGTTAGATTGCACCTTCGGCACGCCCACCACCCGCTTGTTGCTGGTATCTTCAGAAACGGTATTTTTCAGTTTCGGATCGAGGAAGGTCACGCCGCTGTAAACGTTCAGCCCCTGCCACAGATTGCCGCTGGCGGTCAGCTCCAGCCCTTTATTCAGCTGGTCGCCCTGCTCTTTGTAAACCATATCGTCGGGGTCAACATAGGCAAACGGACGCTTCAGGCGGAACAGCGCCGCGCCCAGGTTCATGCCGTTCACGTCGGCCTTCAGACCGATTTCATACTGCTCGCTGCGGTACGGATCGAGGGTCGTGCCTTCGTTTTTCACGCCCTGGCCGGTCGGTGCGGTGCCGCCCTGCTCCAGCGAGTCGGCGTAGCTGATATAAGCCATCACCGACGGGGTGATTTTGTACATCAGCGCCAGGTTCGGACTGAGTCCGTCTTCATTCACCTGGTCGGTTTTTGCCGCCTGGTTATTGTAGCTGCGGGTTTCCAGCCAGCTCTGGCTCAGGTAGGCCATCGCCGACCAGCGCGGGTTAAAGGTCAGCGTATCGCCGATAGTCACGCTCTGCTGGCTGGTCACGCTGGTGCGATAGCGCGCGCCGCTGTTGATGATCCGCCCGTCGCCCGGTTCCTGCATTGCCGACGGATCGTAGTAGTTGCTGGTGCCCAGGCTGTAGCGCTGGCTGCTGCCCTTCGCCGAGTAGATCGACCAGACGTAGCCGCTGGTGGCAAAGGCAAGATCGTGGCCGATGCTGCCGGTATCGACGTGACCGTTCAGCGTCAACATATTGCTCAACACGCGGAAGCGGCCTGCGGCGGCGGAGTCGGTCACCGAGCGGCTGAGGGTTCCGCTGTTGCTGGTCAGAGTGTTCGACACGGTACGCATCGCGCGGTCGGCCTGCTGATAGCCCACACCGGCGGTCATCGACCAGCTGTTATCGAAGTAGTGGATCAGATGGCTGCTGATGGTGTCGGTGGTCAGATCGTTACCGGTGGTCGGCAGCGTGTAATTCTTGTTATTCGGGTTCGGGGCTTTTGGCAGGTCGATGCCGGTGCCGTAGCTGAAGCCGCTGACGTAGCCTTTTTGCAGGAATTCGTAGTGGCTGGCGTCCAGCTGTAATTGCGTACCCGGGCTGATATTCCAGTCCAGCGCCAGCGACACCAGCTTGCGCCGCAGAGTACTGTCATCGACGTTGCCTTCCCCCTCTTCATCCAGCAGATTCAGGCGATAGCCGAACTTATTCTCATCGTCAAAATGGCCGCCAAGGTCGATATGTCCGCTCCAGGCGTTGCGGCTCTGATAGCCCAGGGTCACGCGGCGCAGGGTCTGCTCCGTCGGGCGTTTGGCGACAAAGTTAAACTGCCCGGCCGGGCTGGCGGGGCCGTAAAGTGCCCCGGTCAGGCTGTTCAGCACATCCAGCCGCTCCAGCATTTCCACCGGGAACGCGGTGGTGGAAACAATATTCAGGCCATCAAGACGGCTGTTGGACACCACGCTGCCCTGCATACCGCGACTTTGCGGGCGGCCGACGTCCATCCCACCGCGCGCCTGCATCTGGGTGCTGGGTGAATACTTCAGCAGCTCGCTGACGCTTTTCGCCTGCTGGTTATCAATCATTTCATGAGTGACGGTAGTGGTGGAATACGGCGTATCCAGCCGATCTTTACTGCCCAGCGGACCCAGATCGGTCTCGGCGGTGGTGAAACCGGCTCCGGCCTTACTTTCATCGGTCAAATCGCGGGGGGCGCTGGCGGTGACGAGGATTTGCTGTTCTTTGCTGGGCTTTTCAGTACTGGCAGAGGACGCGGTTGATACCGAATTTTGGGCGGCGAAGCCCGGCAGCGCGACAAAAATCGCGCCGAGAAATATGTTTTTCATTAAGGAGTTAGCTGTCGTTATATAAAATACTATATTACGATCGATAAGGCGGCTATTTAGTGATCGCGATCACGTTTTGGCACCCCATCGCCTCAGGGGTAAAGCGGATAAAAAAATGCCGCACGGGAGTGCGGCATCGAATGACTCATTCAGTACCGCTTACTTTTGGCTGTCAGGCAGTGCGAAGGCAATCAGATAATCGCCCAGTTCCGCCGCGTGCGCAGCGCCACCTGCGGAAATCACCACATACTGTTTGCCGGTCTGCGGCGACTTGTACACCAGCGGAGACGCAGTCGCGCCAACCGGCAGACGGTATTTCCAAATCTCCTCGCCGGTTTTGCTGTTGAAGGCGCGCATATAGTTATCCTGGGTGCCCGCAAAGAACACGACGCCACCGGCCGTAGCGGTCGGCCCGCCCAGCGTCGGCATGCCAATTGGCATCGGCAGATGGGTTTTCATCCCCAGTGGACCGGTGTCCTCAACGGTGCCGACCGGAACCTGCCAGACCAGTTTTTTGGTATTGAGGTCAATCGCGCTCAGCGTACCGAACGGCGGATTCTGGCAGGGAACGCCCAGCGACGACATAAAGAAGTCCGATTTCAGCCCGACGTAAGGTTTGGCCAGCATCGAGCGGATCGGCGAGCCTTTATAAGTTTTGGCCTGCTCTTCCGTCTTCAGCGCCATCACTTTGCCCATGCGAATGTCGTTAACGTACATCATACCGTTACGTTCATCGATGGAGATGCCGCCCCAGTTCATTCCGCCCAGCGTGCCGGGGAACTGAATATAGTCGGATTCTGCCGACGGGGTGTAGATGCCGTTATAGCGCGCGGACTTGAAGGTGATACGGCACTCAAGCTGGTCAAATGGCGTAATCCCCCACATTTCGCTTTCTTTCAGCGTCGACAGGCCCAGGCTTGGCATATTTGTCGAGAACGGCTGGGTCGGCGACATATGGTCATCCTGCCCGGTCGGTGTGGTGGTGACCGGCAGTTCTTCCACTTTACTGGCCGGTTTGCCTGTCCGGCGGTCCAGCACGAAGATCTGGCCCATTTTGGTGGTCTGAATCAGTACGGGAACGCGTTCGCCTTCCTCATTCTTCATCTCGTACATCACCGGCTGCGACGGCACGTCATAGTCCCAGACGTCGTGGTGGACGGTCTGGAAGATCCATTTCGTCTTACCGGTGGTGGCATCAACGGCGACCACGGCGGAAGAGAACTTCTCGGCTGACGGCGTGCGCTTACCGCCCCAATAGTCAGGCGGCCCCATACCGGTCGGCAGGTAAACCGTATTCAGGTCACGATCGTAGGTCGCAGGCGCCCAGACGTTTGGCGTGCCGCCGGTGTGATTCACCGCATCAGGTGCATCTTCCTCGGCATTCCACGACCAGACCAGCGCGCCGTTACGCACGTCATACGCGCGCACGACACCCGAGGCGTCGTTATCCGAGTGATCGTGTATCCAGGTGCCAAACACGGTCAGGTGGCCCATGATCACCGGCGTACCGCTTGGGTGATAAGCCTGGCCGTTCTCGGTTGGGGTCATGCCTGCGCGCAGATCGACGGTGCCCGCATTGCCGAAATCTGTGCACGCCTGGCCGGTTTGTGCATCCAGCGCCAGCATACGTGCATCAATGGTGGTGGCGATGATGCGACGGCGGCACTCGGCCGGTGCCTGTGCTTTCTCTTCGCTGGACAGCGACGTATCTTTGTCGAGATCGTAATAACCGACGCTGCGGCAGGTAACGTGCGAGGTGGCCGCGGCTTTCGGATCGACCTTCCAGATCGGCTTACCGGTATCGGCATCCACGGCGGCGACGACGTTCTGCGGCGTACAGGTATAGAGCACGTTGCCGATCTGCAGTGGGGTATTTTCATCAACCCCGGCCACTTTACCTTCGAGAATACGGCCGGTGCGGTACGTCCATGCCACCTGCAGCTTATTCACATTTTCCGGGGTGATCTGATCGACGGCCGCAAAGCGGGTGCCGCTGGCATTGCGGGAAAGATGATCCCAGTCCTGATCTGCCTGCGCTTTATAGTCCCCTTCCAGCGCAGCGGGCTGGGTGGCAACCGCAGCGGGATTGTAGATCTTACCGTGTGGCACAAAGGCACCGGCCAGCACGCCGAGCAGGCAGACGAATACGCCCCAGCCGCTCAGGTGCGCCGCGCGTTTGCGCGAACTGATTTCCTTCGCCAGCGCGGGGAATACCCACAGGCTGAGCATCAGGATAATTGCCGGAACCACCAGACGGGCCATCAGCGGCCAGTAAGCCACGCCGCCGACCTCAATTAAGGCCCAGATTGCCGTCGCCACGAAAATAACAATCGACAGCGTCAGCCCGGGGCGCTTTTTCAGCACCAATAAAACCAGCAGAAGCAGATAGGCAATACCGGCGATGATATAGTACAGAGACCCACCCAGCGCGGCGAGTTTCCATCCACCAATGAGAAAATAAATCCCGGTGACGGCGGTAAGCAATCCAAATACCAGAACCAGTATTGGGAAAAACTTATTCACGCGCCCCCCTGAATCACCTGTAGATGACATTAGAAGAATCCCTTTTTAATTATTAAAATAATAGAACCACTCTGACCGACACGAATGTGGCGGTCCGCAAGTGAAAGCCATAGATATGGTAAATAATCACCATAATTTAAAGATACATTTCAAACCAGTGAGATGCACGAAAATATAGCCCTTACTAAATGCAGGAGAATATTTTATTGGATATATTTCACAGATAAAAATAAAGATAGCCATAGAGAAATACAGAGAGTAAATAACGTCCTGTTAGCAACACTCTCCGTTATTACTTCGCAAAAACCCGCTGAAACAGTAAATTAAAAATGAAATACCGAAACAGCACAGTTTGATTAAATATAAAACTGATAGTTTCTTTAAATAATTATCTGCCGTTATAGAAAACTTATGGAATTATATTAAAACCCCTCAGAACGTCCGTATTACTCTCTGCATAATGCCGATTGGATTATTGGGATGCGTGGGGGATGCTGGTTTGTATCGTCTGGTGGCTGCGTGGACGGGGAGCGGTTGCTTTGTATCGTCTGGTGCCTGCGTGACTGCGTGGACGGGGGGCGGCCCCGGCTGGCGGTCCTCGCGCCGCTTCGCGGTGCCTTCACTTTGTTCGTCAGCCGTTCGGACCGGCTCAGACGGCACATCCGTGTGCCGACCGAGCCTTGCGCCCGCGTCCTGCGGGCACATCCTGGCTTCCTCTCTCCGTTCAGCGCTGCGGATTGCCCGTCGCGGCCGCCCCCCGTCCGCGCTGTGACTTTTGAGCCGTTTTCAGATCAGAAAGCGTCTGTTTTGTGAAATCGTGTCTTCAGATCGAAATGGGTGATGTACCAAGTTGTGCAGCCACCCTGATGTCCTTTCTTCAGTCATCGTTATTAATTGCCCGTAGGAGCAGCAACCCGTCTGCGCTGTGACCCTTGAGCTGTCTTTAGATCGGACAACATCTGTGCCAGTCATCAAATGGAAATTGGTGTTGTGCAGGCTGTAGAGCCACGCTGATACCCTTTCTTCATTCAGCGTTTTAGATTGCACGCCGTGGCGGCGGTTCGTCCGGGCTATAACTCTTGAAACGTATTTAGAGCAGAACATATCCGCTAAATTCTCGTACTGAACCTCGTAACCCGAACTGTTTTCGAAGCAGCGATAACACTGGCCTGAGAGTGCACAGCCTATGTGGGAGATTTTGTACAATCCTTAGCTCTGGGGGGGCAGCTGGTTTGTATCTTCTGGAGCCTTAATGACTGCACGGACGGTTGAGACGCTTTTATAGAAGAACACCTCCGCCGAATTCCCTTATTGGACGCCATAGCCTGAACCTTTCGCCAATCAGCGACAACAATACCATGAAGGTGCACAGCCTCTGCCGGGGATACCGGGCAATCCACAGCGCTGAGGTGGAAGCAACTGGGCAGGAGACACCGACAGGACGTCGGTGTCAGGCGAAGTCGGGTCAGGGACGACACGTCTTCGCCGGTCCGCCCGGCCGGATGCTGAAACCGAAGGCATCACGCAGCGCGTAACGCGAGGACCGACCGGGAACCCCGGCAGAGGCCGGGAACCTGGCACCGTTTTATCCGCGACTAAATTCACCAGCCCGACTGCACCCTCAAAAGCGATCGAACCGGTACGGCGCAGGATCGATCAGCGGCGCATCCCCACACACCAGATCCGCCGCCAGCTGCCCTGCCGCCGGTGAAGTGCCGAACCCGTGCCCGGAAAAACCAGTCGCCAGCGTCAGACCGGGCAGCTTCGCCACCGGGCCAATAACCGGATTCGAATCCGGCGTCACGTCGATGGTTCCGGCCCAGGCTTCGGCAATTTCCGCCTGCGAAAACACCGGCCACGCCGCCCTGAGGTTGGTTAGCGCCTCCTGATTCAGCTCCGCATTCACCGGCGGGTCCATCGTCCGCACCTGCTCGAACGGCGACCGGCTGCTGGCCCGCCAGCGCCGCGCCAGCATCAGGTCGCGGACAAACGGCGTGCCAATTTTAATCCGCAGAAAATCCCGCTGCGCGCGAAGCTGCGGCAGATAGCGCGTTCCCAACAGAAAATGATCCAGCGTCAGCGAAGCGTCCAGCGCACCGCGCTGAGTAACAATAAAACCACCGTCGATATGCTTACGGAAGGAGAAATCCGGTGCACCAACGGCAATGTCCGTCGGCCCGTCCATCGGCTTCGTACGCAGTACCGAACACACCAGCGGCAGCACCGGTAGCGAAATACCCAGATTGCCCAGCAGACGCCTCGACCAGATACCACCAGCCAGCAGCACCTGCTCGCAGCGGATTTCCCCACGTTCGGTCACCACGCCGCTGACCCTGCCCGCTGTCGTACTCAGCGTACGCACCGCGCAGTGCTCAACAATCACCGCCCCTTTGGCCATCGCCGCGCGGGCAATGGCGCTGGAGGCCAGCGTCGGCTCCGCCCGCCCGTCGGAGGGGGTGAAAATCCCTCCGGCCCACTGGCTGCCGCCGCCAGGCACCTGGGCGGCGATCTGCTGCGCGCTCAGCAGATGGGAATCCAGATGCAGAGAACTGACCGATTTCAGCCAGCCTTCGTACATCGCCATCTGTGCTTCCGTGCGGGCGGCAAACATAATGCCTGCCTGACGATAGCCGACATCACTGCTGACCCGTTCCGACATCTCCGCCCACAGCCGATCGGCGGCCTGCGCCAGCGGAATATCCTCGGCCAGGCGGCTGGTTTTCCGCACCCAGCCGAGGTTACGGGAAGACTGCTCGCCAGCTATGCGGCCTTTTTCCAGTACCACCACCGGAATATTTCGTTCCGCCAGCGTCAGCGCCGCCGTCAGGCCAACTATGCCGCCGCCAATAATTACCACCGTGGTTTCCGGCGGGAAGTTCGCGGACGTTTGTACCGGCGTTATCGCAGGAGCCATCGCCATTACCTTCTTATGCTGAGTGAATTACTGAGAAACGTTAAGCTTTTCAACGCTGGCCGTAGAGGCTCCACGGTAAGCAGTAACCTCCAGCTCCACTTTGTACACCGTGGAACCCAGCGGCGGGCAGGTAGCCGTTAAGGCAGGGTCGATGCCACGGAATTTCTCGCCGACGATGGCCATCACCGTATGGATATCGGCAGGGTCCTGAATAAAGAGGCGTGAACAAATCACGTCGGCCAGCGTAGCATCTACCGCCGCCAGCGCCTGCTCAACATTGGCAAACACCTGCTGCGTCTGTTCGGCAATATCCTCGGGGATCTCTTTGGTCTGCGGGTTGCGCCCGGCAGTATTGGAAACGTAGATCCAGTTATCGACCGCCACCACGCGCGAGTAGCTGGCTTTTTCTTCGAAGATGGAGCCGGTTTTTACTTTAATAATTTTGGTCATGTGGTTATTCCCTTCAGATAAAAGTGTCAGAGTGAAAAAGGTGGCAATCGGGCTCAGCTCAGCGCCGGGCTGTCCCACAGGTTCAGCTTGACGCCGATGTTGTTAGCCAGCGCATTGCGGTAAACCACCGTGCCCCAGGCCACGTCTTCGACCGGCATACCGCCGACCGACATAATGATAATTTCGTCATCGTTCAGGCGGCCCGGCGCGTCCCCGGCGATGATTTTGCCGATGTCTTCCAGCTGTTCCGGGGCCAGCTGTCCGGCGGCCAGCATGTCCATAAAGCGCACGCCGATAACGGGAATGGTGTGGTGGGCTGGTTTGGGCACTTCCTCGAACCAGGCGTGATACAGGCCGGTGTTATCCAGCACCTTGCGCACGTCGGCCCGTTCCATCCCTTCGTCGATATTGCACAGCGCGGGCATCGCCAGGAACGCACCGGGCTTCACCCACTCGCGCTTGACGATCGGATAGGTCGCCGGATCGCCCACCTCGCCGGAGCTACAGTAGGTAACGATATCGGAACCGCGCACGACCTCTTCGAGGGTATCGACCACCTGCACGGTGGCGATTTGCGGCCAGGTGGCGGTGACCCAGGAGATGAAATTGTCCAGGCTACGCTGCCCGCGGCCTTTCACCTTGATGGTGTCAATCTGCGGGCAGACGGCAAGAAACGCGGCAACGGCGGTTTTGCCCATCACGCCCGGTCCCAGCAGGCCAATCACTCGGGAATCTTTACGCGCCAGATGGCGAGCACCGACCCCCGGCACCGCACCGGTGCGGTAGGCGGAAAGCAGGTTGGCGGACATATGCGCCAGCGGTGCACCGGTGTCGGCATCGTTAAGGGTGAACATCAGGATCGAGCGCGGTAATCCCTTCTGCCGGTTGGCAATATTCGAGCCGTACCACTTCACCCCAGCAGTGCAAAAGCTGCCGCCGAGGTAGGCGGGCATCGCCATCAGACGGCGGTCAGCCGTCGGCTTCGGCATAGTGGGAAACGGCGAGTTTTCAGGGAAGGTGACCATCGCACCGTGGGAATCGTTATTGGCACCGGCCATACGATAGTCGCCCTGATACAGCAGGCCAAACATCTCCTCCATCGTATCCACACAGCTCGCCATATCGGTCACTCCGGCGCGGATCATGTCCTGCTCGGAAAGGTAGAGAAAATCAATTCTGGTGTTGTCGGTCATCTCGGTCGCCTCTGGAAAACGGGTGATAGCGCAGGAATTGCGTTATGAATATCGTGAGGCTGCCGGGGCTGTATTGAATATTTGCGACACGCGCTGAAACGCCCCAAAACGGAAGTGGCACCCTGATTGCATTGACTGAGCATCATCATTGCTATGCAGGAACCGCCTATGTCACACGATCTTGCCTGCGGCCAGAGCGCCGTCATCCAGCCGGAACAGCCGTGGTTTGTGCTTAGCGCGGCGCATCAGTACTCGCTGATGGCCTCCCGCCATCCGGCGATTGCTCACTTCTACAGTTTTGACGTGGCGCACTCCGCCAGCCTGACGCTGGCCATCCCGGACGGCTGCGTGGATATCGTGTTTGACTGTGATGCGCTAAAGCCGGTAGCGCGGGTGTGCGGCACCACGCTGGAAGCACGCAGCGCGGAGCTGATCCGCGATCATCGCTACTTCGGCGTACGCTTTGCGCCGGGGGTGGTGCCGGACTTTCTGGACCTGGTGGCGGAGGAGTTAACCGATCGCGAGTTTAACTTTCTGGATGTGGTGCCGGATGCCCGGCTGGCCTGCGAGCAGATCCTGCGCCATTCGCAGTTCTCGCGGCAGATAGAGTTGTTTAATCAGCACTTTACCTCGCGACTGGTGCGCAAAACGTCCGCCGTGACCGGGCTGAGTATTCAGACCATCCTGCGGCAAAAAGGCAATATCCGCATTGAGCAGCTGGAGTCACTGACCGGCTACACCTGCCGGACGATTCAGCGCCAGTTCAGGCAGGATACCGGGATGTCGCCGAAAACCTTCGGCCGCATTATGCGCTGCCAGGCAGCGTTGAACAGCCTGCATCAGCAGGGCGCGGTGTCATTTTCCGACCTCGCGCTGGACCTGGGTTTTAGCGATCAATCGCACTTCCTGCGCGAGTTCAAAAAGCTGGTCAGCACCACGCCGCTGGACTATCAGCGCCGCACGCTGCACGAGTCCTACAACGGTCGTATTCGCCATCACTGAACCCCGGTCGTTAGCGCAAGGTTAGCGACCCGTTAGCAGAAAGTAGCACTGAAATGGTGCAGCTGTTGCACCGCCGTGCTGTCCGATTTTTTCTATCGCCGCCCTCACCGCTGAGAAATGATGCATATCAGTTTCCTGCTCAGAAAGCTCACATCTCTGGGTTCGATTTCACTCTGCAATAAGGCGCTGGCGATGAGTAACTCAAGCGGTTTACGAAAAAATACCCTCGGACTTTCTTCCCTGGTGTTCTTTGTTGTGGCGGCGGCCTCCCCCCTTACCGGGGTAGTCGGTGGGCTGCCGGTGGCGATTTTCACCGGAAACGGCGGCGGTATTCCGGTGGTTTATATTATCGCCTGCCTGATCCTGATGCTGTTTTCCGTTGGCTACCTGACCATGAGCCGCTACGTCACCGATGCCGGGGCGTTCTACACCTATATCTCAAAGGGGCTGGGTGAAAGCTGGGGCGCATCGGCTTCCATGCTGGCACTGCTGGCCTATTTCTCGGTGCAGACGGCAATTATGGCGATGCTCGGTTTCTTCAGCAGTCTGTTCCTTGAGCAGCATCTGGCGGCCCATATTCCCTGGTGGGCGCTGAGCATGCTGTTTGCGGTGATTGCCTGGGTGCTGGGCATTAAGCGGGTTGAGGTCGGCGGCAAGCTGCTGGGCGTGCTGATGCTGGCCGAGGTGGCGATTGTGCTGCTGACCGACGTGATGATCCTGTTGAAAAAGAGCGGCCCGCTGAATTTCAGTTCATTTGAGCCGTCGGTGTTTATGCACGGTAATCTCGGCATCGCCTTTGTGTTTTCCATCGCCGCGTTTATCGGTTTTGAGTCCACGGCAATCTATGCCGAGGAGTGCCGGGAGCCGAAGAAAACCATTCCACGCGCCACAATCTGTGCGCTGGTGATTATTACCGCCTTCTTCTGTTTCACCAGCTGGTCGTTTGTGCAGGTTTACGGCTTTGAGCAGATTGCGGCGATCGCCAGTAAAGATCCCGGCAACTTCGTGTTTGATATTACCCGGCAGTACGTCGGCCAGTGGGCGGTTGAAACCATGTCTGTGCTGCTGATTACCAGCCTGTTTGCCGCCACGCTGGCCTTCCACAACAATATTTCGCGCTATATCTACAGCATCAGCCGCGACGGGTTGATCTGGAAGGAGCTGTCGGAGACGCATCCGACCAACGGAACGCCGCACAAGGCCAGCCATATGCACAGCGTGATTTTACTGCTGCTGTTGGCGGGGATGGGCAGTACCAATATGGACCCGATGGTGCATATTTTTGCCTTCGGTTCGGCCATTGCCACGCTGGCGATTCTGATGTTGCAGGTGGGGGTTTCGGCGGCGGTTATCGTGTTTTTCCGTTATCGCGTTGAGCATGATAACAGTGCCTGGCAGGTGTTCTGGGCTCCGCTGCTGGCGATTATTTTTATGCTGATAACGATTGTGTTGGTGATTGGTAATCTGCAGTTGATTAGCGGCAGTGATTCGGCGCTGATTAAGTTTATTCCGTGGTTTATTGCGGCCTGCGCCTGCGCCGGTTATGTGATGTCGGGGAGACGTCGGGCGGTGCGGGCGGAATGAGTGTTCAGGCTGGGGTCGTTGATAAAACGGTGCCGGGTTCCCAGCCTCTGCCGGGATTGCGGCAAGATTGTGTAGGGTTCCCAGCCTCTGCCGGGGTTCCCGGTCGGTCCTCGCGTCACGCGCTGCGTGATGCCTTCGGTTACAGCATCCGGCCGGGCGGACCGCCGAAGACGGGTCTTCCCTGACCCGACTTCGCCTGACACCGACGTCCTGTCGGTGTCTCCTGGCCAGCTGCTTCCACCTCAGCGCTGCGGATTGCCCGGTATCCCCGGCAGAGGCTGTGCACCTTCATGGCATTGTTGTCGCTGCTTAATGATCAGTTCAGTCGAAAGTACTCAATATGAATATTGAGCCGGAATGTAGCGAAAGGCAGCAGCAGGCTTTGTTATGCAAATTTATGTACAGGCTCGTTTTGCTCTGAAAGCAACTCAGCAGTCACGGCGTGGACGGGTCGCGGCTACGACGGGCAATCCGCAGCGCTGAACGAAGCGAGGAAGCCAGGATAAGCCCGCAGGACGCGGGCGCAAGGCTCGGTCGGCACATGGATGTGCCGTCTGAGCCGGTCCGACAGGCTGACGAACAAAGTGAAGGCATCGCGAAGCGGCGCGAGGACCGCCAGCCGTAGCCGCGACCCGTCCGCGCAGTCACCGCAGTCACCGCAGTCACCATTCAGCGCAAAAAAACTACGCCCTTGTCAGCTGCGCATCATACAAATGCGCATAACGCCCGCGACGCTCCAGCAGCTGCTTATGACTGCCCTGCTCCACAATCCCACTATCGTCCACCACAATAATCCGATCGGCATTCTGAATCGTCGTCAAACGGTGGGCAATAATCAGCGACGTACGCCCCACCGACAGCTCGGACAGCGACTGCTGAATCGCCTGCTCCGTCGCCGTATCCAGCGCCGACGTCGCCTCATCCAGAATCAGAATCGGTGGATTCTTCAGGAACACGCGAGCAATCGAAATACGCTGCTTCTGACCGCCGGACAGCTTCACGCCGCGCTCGCCCACAATCGTATCCAGACCGTCCGGCAAACTGTTGATCAAATCCGCCAGACGCGCGCGGGTCGCCGCCTGCCAGATCTCCTCTTCCGTCGCGTGCAGACGACCATAGGCAATATTCTCGCGAATCGAACCGCCAAACAGGAACACGTCCTGCTGCACAATCCCGATCTGACCGCGCAGCGACTGCTGGGTCATATCGCGAATATCCAGACCGTCGACCCGAATTACCCCCTGCTGCACGTCATAAAAACGCGGCAGCAGCGAGCACAGCGTGGTTTTACCCGCACCGCTCGGCCCGACAAACGCCACCGTTTCACCGGCGCGAATAGTCAGATTCAAATCCTTCAGCACCGTTGAACCCGCGCTGTAGCCAAAGGTAACGTTATCGAACTCGATATCGCCCTTCAGCGCGCTGACCACGCGTGCATCCGGCTTATCGGTAATATCCGGCGCGGTATCCAGCAGCTGGGTGAAGCGGCGGAAACCGGCAATCCCTTTCGGATAGCTCTCCATCACTGACGAAATCTTCTGCACCGGGCGGAAGAACACTTCCACCAACAGCAGGAAACCGATAAACCCGCCGTAGCTCAGCTCACCCTTCAGCACGTACCACGTGCCCGCCACCATAATCACCAGCTGAACCAGACGGGTGCTGAGATAGCTCAGCGTCATGCTGGCGGTCATAATGCGGTAGGCCTGCAGCTTGGTGGTTTTGTAGTTGACGTTATCGCGGGCAAACAGCTTCTCTTCCTGATGCTCGTTGGCAAACGCCTTCACCACGCGCACGCCGCCGATGCTCTCTTCGATGCGGGCGTTGAAATCACCGATCTGACCAAACAGCTTGCGCCAGGTGTTGGTCATCTGGCTGCCGTGCCGGCTGACCAGCCAGGTCATCGACGGCACGATAATAATGGTCATCAGCGCCAGCGGCATATGCACCGTCGCCATCAGAATAAAGGCACCAATAAAGGTCATCACCGCAATAAACAGATCTTCCGGGCCGTGGTGGGCGATTTCCCCCACTTCTTCCAGATCTTTGGTGACGTGGGTAATAATGTGGCCGGTTTTCACGTTGTCGTAATAGCCCAGCGACAGCTTCTGCAAATGCTGGAACGCCTGCTGGCGCATATCGGTTTCAATCCCGACGCCCAGCGCGTGCCCCCAGTAGTTCACCACCGCCATCAGCCCGGTATTAATCAGGTAGATCGCCAGCAGCGCCACCGAGGCAACAATAATCATCACCCAGTCCTGGGCAGGCAGCAGCTTGTCAATAAAGGCACGAACCGCCATCGGGAAGGAAAGCTCCAGCAGCCCGGCAAGAATGGCACAGCCAAAATCGAGCAGAAAAAGCTTCTTGTAAGGTACGTAATAACTAAAAAAACGCCTGAGCATAACTCCCTCAATATTCACTATAATTTTTTAATGCCGGACGGCGGGTGCGGTAATTTTCGGCGGGATTATAACATTGTGCGGGAATATCAAGTCGTTTTAATTACGCCACAAATAACGTAGGGATTAATTTGCAGCTATTCCCGGAAAGTTAACCGGGAATAATCTCAGGGTTATTTAATCAGCATCTGGCGGAAGCATTCAGCGAATAGCAGGTACGTCAGTGACCGTTGGTCAGATGCCGTGGTTGCCGCGATAGTCCGGCGACAGTATCTCGATCAACGCACGGGTATTGGCCGTCAGCCCCTCTTTTCGCCACACCAGCTCCGTCACAATGCGGCTACCGCTGCTGTCAAAAGGATGAACCTCGACGGGCATCGGGGCAGGAAAGGTGCTGAGCAGCGGCTCGGGCACCACGCCAATGCCCATTCCGGCGCTCACCCCGCCGAGAATAGCGTGATAGGAGGACATTTCTGCCAGCCGATGCGGGCGAAGCTGATGCTGGCTGAACCAGGCCGTCAGGCGATCGCGATAGGAGCATCCATCGCGGAAAACCAGCAGCGTTTCCCTCTGTAGATCCTCCGCCGACGTCACCGGCGGAAAGCCGCTGGCCGTGATGATCACCAGCGTTTCCTCAAACACCGCCATCCGTTCAAGCCGGTCATCGGCACGGGCATCGGCAACAAAAGCGGCATCCAGCCGGTGCTCTAGCACCGCATCACAGAGATCGCGGCTGGTCCCGGTTTCCAGCTCAATCGCAATATCCCGATGAAGCCGATACAAAGCGGCAAGCGGTGCGGGGAGCCGGGTTGCTGCCATGCTATCCAACGCACCCAGTCGGAATCTGCCGCCCGGTACGGGCTGGGCAACCTGCTGCTCGGCGGTAGCCACCAGCTGCATAATTTGCAGCGCATGCTCATAGAGCGTTCTGGCTTCTGCGGTGGGGATAAAGCGTCGATTCGCCCGGACAAACAGTGTGGTGCCCAGCTGGCTTTCTATATTCTGCAGCCGGGCGGTAATGGCGGAGGGGACGCGGCAGAGCAGGTTAGCCGCCGCTGTGATGCTGCCGCTCTCTACCAGAGCGATAATGGTGCGAAAGTCGGCGATATCCATCATTTTCTCCAAAATTGAATTACAGCCACAAATTTATTCAATTGTGATGAAAGTTCCTATCCCTTAACGTCGGGAAAATGACGCAGATTAAGGCGCTGCGGCTTAACACCGCGGCCACAGCGAGGATGAGATGAAAAAACTGGGATTCATTGGCGGCACGGGCCCGGAATCGACCCTGCTTTATTACCGTAAGTTTGTTTATGAAGCTAACCGCCGGATCGGCGGTGACTTTTTTCCCAACTTAACCATTGAGAGCATCAACGTTTATCAGGTGCTGGAGATGTGCGGCCGTAGCGACTTCGCCGGGCTAACCGATTATCTGGCAAAGGCGGTTGAAAACCTCGTGGCCGCTGGCGCAGAGATCGTCGCCCTGACCGGCAACACGCCACATATCGTCTTTGAGGCGCTACAGGCCAGATCGGCAGTGCCGCTGGTAAGTATTATTGCCTCTACCCGCGACGCGGTCGTCACGCAAGGGCTGAAAAACGTGGGGCTGCTGGGCACGCGCTTTACGATGGAGGCAGATTTTTTCAAACAACCGCTGATCGATAAAGGGATTACCGTCGCGATTCCTTCCCGAACTGAAATCGATTTTATCGCCGACCGTATCCACTACGAGCTTGAGAAAGGCATCATTAATCCGCAAACCCGCCAGCGGTTCATCGCGGTGATTGAAAGAATGCGGCAGGAAGACGGTATTGAAGCGGTGATTTTAGGCTGTACCGAGCTGCCTCTTCTATTTGGTGAGGAAGCACTGCCGGTACGGGGCCTGGACACGGTGGAGATTCATATTGATGCGCTGTTCACCGCACTGCTGAATTAAGCCGACCCGGTTCGATCGGTGATGCATAGCGGAGGATTGATATTACGCTTCCCGGGTGCGCAGCGGGCGGAAGAGATAATCATACAGTGCCGAGAACTGGGTGAACCTTTTGACTAACGCCTCGAAGACGGTGCGATGCAGATCGTCCTGTAAAAAACCCAGCGTTGTAGCGTAGTTTTTCGGATGGAAAAAGGCTTTGTCATACACCATCACCGTGCCTTCCCAGGTCAGGACGGAGTGCCCGTCCGGCTGCGGCAGACTCTGGAAGTTGGCTTTATGATATGACTTGCCGTGCATGCCCAGATAGGTGGTGCGCGAGTCGTACTCTTTTTTATTCACCAGGCGGCAAAATTCATAGGGGGAATCGTACTGTGGCAGCGAGAAGTCCGGGCCCAGCAGATTACTCTCCCCCGACATGCCTTCAATCGTCACCGTCACATTGATCTTATCAAACAGGAAATCGAAGTTATTCGATTTGGCAAAGTCGATATGAATGCTGAAGTTGTCAGATTTAACGGCCCAGCAGTTCAGAAAGCCCGCCAGCAGCACGTTAAAAACCTGCCACTCGCTCATCTTCTTTTCACCGGCCAGGCTGCGGAACCGGCTGACGATCAGCTTTGATTTCGGGTGCATGAATAAGGTGTAAAGTGGATCGCTGGAGCTTAACACTTCCATCATTCAGCCCTTCATCTCAAAATCGCCATAACAGCCGAGCACCTTAGCATTTACAAAGGGCGAAATCAGCCGATCCATGGCTTTTCAGACAAAGCATTCTGCTGCGAACTATCGAGATGCTGAATAAAACGCCCATCGTAAGTCATTCTACATCGTCATTCGGAGCGTACCCGTACGCAGCCGGGCAGTAGATAAGCAGGGCCATCAATTTTCGAATATTTCGTTTATTGTTATTTTCGTTTATTTCGTATAATCTGGTTTAGTGAATACTCCCTGCGGGTATCGCACAACAAACCAGATAAAAAATGCCACTATTCAATGAGATAATCATGACAAACTCAATTCTTAAAAGCTTGAGCCTCCCAGCGCCTGAGGAAATTGAGGTGGCAATCCGTGGACAAAGAGCGCTTGCGACCTATCTGTCTACCAGGCTGGAAACGCAAAAAATTGCCATTCAGGACGCTGATAATAATACTCACCAGATTGAGTTACCCACTTCTGCACTGACGCTGCTGATGACGATTCTTGGTGAGCTGGCAGCAGGTAATGCCGTGCAGATTGTGCCAGTGCACGCTGAGTTAACGACGCAGGAAGCAGCCAATATTCTGAACGTTTCGCGCCCGCACCTGGTGAAACTGCTGGAAGATGGCGCGTTACCTTTCCACAAAACAGGTCGACATCGCCGCGTACTGTTTGCAGATCTGATGAAATTTAAAGATCAACGCGACACCAATAGCCAAAAGGCTATGCAGGAACTGTCCGACCTCAGTCAGGAAATTGGACTTTACTGATGAATCAGGCAATCCCCGATGCGATAGTTACAGGCTATGAAAATCTGATTGGGAGCCTCAACCTTCCCGATCCTGACGATCGCCATGTTGTTGCTGCCCAGTACGGTGCAATGCAGAGGTAATTGTAACGCTCAATCTGAAGAACTTCCCGGCTTCACGGATGGTTGAATTCGACATTGAATCGCTCCATCCGGATGAGTTTATTTCAGATCTGTTCGACTTAAACCACGCGCTGGCGCTGCAGGCAGTCGCAGAACAGCGAATGAGTATGAGGAAACCGCCTGTTAACGTGGAAGAGTATCTGACAGCATTACTCCGTCAGGGACTCCCCATGACCATAAAGGCAATGGAAAATTACCAGTCAATGCTGTGATAATCTCCCTTATTGAGGAAAAAACAACCAGATATCGACTGAATTTTCCGTCCTTAAAACATCACAGCGCCTGCGCACAAGCCCAGGCCGAACTCCACGCCCACTGGAAGTTATAGCCGCCCAGCCAGCCGGTAACGTCCACCACTTCGCCAATAAAGTACAGCCCCGGCACGTCGCGGGCTTCCATGGTTTTCGAGGAAAGCTGTGTGGTGTCCACGCCGCCCAGGGTCACTTCGGCGGTGCGATAGCCTTCGGTGCCGTTCGGCTGCACGCGCCACTGGTGCAGCGTCGTCACCAGCTCGCCCTGCTGGCGGCTGTTGAGCTGCTTCAGGGTGCATTCCGGCACATGGCCCAGCAGCTGCAGGCACTCGACCAGCCGCTTCGGTAGCAGTTTCGCCAGGGTATTTTTCAGGCTCTGATTCGGGTGCTGATTACGCTCTTCATTAATAAACGCATCGATATCCTGCTGCGGCGACAGATCGATGGTGACAAACTCACCCGGCTGCCAGTAGCTGGAAAGCTGGAGCACCGCCGGGCCGGACAGGCCGCGGTGGGTAAACAGCAGCGCCTCTTTAAACACCGTGCCGTCCTCCGCCGTCATCACCGACGGCACCGACACGCCGGAAAGCGTCTGTAGCTGTTCCAGCAGCGGCTTGTGCAGGGTGAACGGCACCAGTCCGGCGCGGGTCGGGAACACCTTCAGCCCGAACTGTTCGGCAATTTTATAGCCAAACGGCGATGCCCCCAGTCCCGGCATCGACAGACCGCCGCTGGCAATCACCAGTTTTTCCGCCTGCACCTCAGCGCCGTTGAGCTGAAGCGTATAGCCCGAATCGCCACGCACCACGGACATCACTTCGCTGCGCAGCCGCAGCGTCACGTTTCCCGCCTCGCACTCTTTCAGCAGCAGATCGACAATCTGCTGGGCAGAATCATCGCAGAACAGCTGGCCGAGAGTTTTCTCATGCCAGGCAATGCCGTGGCGGTTCACCATATCGATAAAATCCCACTGCGTATAACGCGCCAGTGCGGATTTACAAAAGTGGGGGTTGTGCGACAGGTAGGCCGCCGGTTCGGTATACAGATTGGTGAAGTTGCAGCGGCCACCGCCGGACATCAGGATTTTACGCCCGGCCTTTTTGCCATTATCAATCAGCAGTACGCGCAGCCCTTTCTGGCCCGCCTGCGCCGCACAAAACAGGCCCGCAGCCCCTGCGCCAATTACGATAACGTCATATTTTTCCACTGCTCACCCCGGCACTGCCCGACAAAAACGCTGATTGTAGAGAGTTGGCGGGAGGGATACCAGCATCAGGGGAAACCTCAGCGGAAACAATTTGTAACTTAATGATTTACCATAATTTTCTTAGGGTATTGTCACTATAGTGACACATTAATGTCAAAAAAAGTCTATATTTCACTTTCCCCCAGTGCGGTTTGTCGCTGATAATGCGCCGCGTTCATGTCCTCCAAAATGGCGTAACGCTTATGCTACATCTATTTGCTGGTCTTGATTTTCATACCGGCTTGTTACTGGTTCTGGCTTTGTTGTTTGTATTGATTTATGAAGCGATTAACGGCTTCCACGATACAGCCAACGCGGTCGCAACCGTGATCTACACTCGTGCAATGCGTTCGCAGTTAGCGGTCGTCATGGCAGGGGTGTTCAACTTCTTTGGTGTACTGTTGGGCGGCCTGAGCGTAGCTTATGCCATTGTCCATCTGTTACCCACCGATCTGTTATTGAACGTTGGATCGGCTCACGGGCTGGCAATGGTCTTTTCCATGCTGCTTGCCGCCATTATATGGAACCTCGGAACCTGGTATTTTGGGTTACCGGCTTCCAGCTCCCACACCCTGATTGGTGCCATTATCGGTATCGGCCTGACTAACGCGTTGCTGACCGGAACTTCGGTGGTTGATGCGCTGAACGTGCCGAAAATGATTGGCATCTTTATGTCATTGATTATCTCGCCGATTGTTGGCCTGGTTGTTGCTGGCGGACTGGTGTTCCTGCTGCGCCGTTACTGGAGCGGGAACAAAAAGCGTATGCGTGTCCACATGACGCCAGCGGAACGTGAAAAGATCGATGGCAAGAAAAAGCCGCCGTTCTGGACCCGTATCGCTCTGATCGTTTCCGCGATTGGCGTTAGCTATTCACACGGTGCAAATGACGGCCAGAAAGGCATTGGTCTGATTATGCTGGTGCTGATTGGCGTGGCGCCGGCAGGCTTCGTGGTCAATATGAATTCCACCGGTTATGACATCACCCGTACGCGTGATGCCGTTAACCATCTGGAGCAGTATTACCAGCAGCATGCCGCTTCGCTGACGCACATCATTCAGATGTCGCCACCGGCGATTCCGTCGCCGGAAGAAGTGCCGTCCGGTCCTCAGGAGTTCCACTGTGATGCCGCGCGCGCGCTGCCGGTTATCCAGCGTGCTCAGGGACTGCTGAACGACCTGTCCAGCTACGATTCACTGACCGTTGAGCAGCGCAGCCATCTGCGCCGCATGCTGATGTGTATCTCGGATACGGCGGAAAAAGCAGCCAAGCTGCCGGAAACCAGCGCGGAAGATAAACGCTTCCTGACCAAGCTGAAAGGCGATTTGCTGAACACCATCGAGTACGCTCCGGTGTGGATTATCATCGCGGTGGCACTGGCCCTATCGTTAGGTACGATGGTTGGCTGGCGTCGTGTTGCTACCACTATCGGTGAAAAAATCGGTAAGAAAGGCATGACTTACGCTCAGGGAATGTCGGCGCAGATGACGGCGGCGGTCTCGATTGGCGTGGCAAGTTATACCGGCATGCCGGTTTCAACCACTCACGTTCTCTCCTCCTCGGTGGCGGGTACGATGCTGGTTGACGGCGGTGGCGTTCAAGGCCGCACCATTAAGAATATCCTGCTGGCGTGGGTATTTACCCTGCCGGTATCGATTGTTCTTTCCGGTGTGCTGTACTGGATTGCGCTGAAGCTGATTTAAGCCAGCGCGGCGGGGTTACCCGTCACGCAAAAAGTGTAGAAAGCGGACTTCGGTCCGCTTTTTTTATGGCTGTACGCCGCGCTTAATGCCAGATAGCCAGGCCAATCAGGCTGATAACCACCAGCCCGCAGAGGGAACTGGTCAGGATAAACTGGCCGCGCACGCGCCGACAGCGGCGGATAAACTCATCGTCATGATGATCGAGATAGCGCTGGGCCCAGATGTAGTACACCAGCCGAACCTGCTTGCCCGGCTGCCCGTGCGAGGTAAAAAATCCCGCGCCATCGACGTACTGATACAGCAAAGGATCGCAACCGCGTAACACCACAAGCAAGGCGCGCAGCGAAGAGAAATAGCGCGCCATATTCACCACACAAACGACACAAAGAGCCCAGAAAAGCGCGATGGTGCTGATCATGATCCCCTCCCGGCCATTCACCACAGAAAACGTCAGACGGACAAACCTCTGCGCCCTGCGATGGTTGAACTGCCCCTGTTATCGATATCGGCTCGATACGGCGGTCAGCCGGATGAGGCGATAAGAAAGCGCTGACTGGCGCCTCTTATCAGTGTAGGAGATCTGCACAAAATTTTTCCAGCACTCTGTACGACATCCGCGATAAACGGAGGAAAATTCATGTTGATCCTGTTCGCAAAGACCGCAGGCTGCCACAACATCCTTTAACAAATTTCGCTATACTCAAGCGTATCCCGCATGTATCAGAACTTACGCGAAAAGGAGTATTCATCATGGCTTACAAACATATTCTGATTGCTGTTGACCTGTCGCCTGAGAGTAAACTGCTGGTTGATAAAGCAGTATCGATGGCTCGCCCTTATGATGCAAAAGTCTCATTGATCCACGTTGATGTGAATTATTCCGACCTCTACACCGGTCTGATCGACGTTAATCTGGGTGATATGCAGAAACGGATTTCGGAAGAAACCCACACCGCGCTGACCGAGCTGTCTAACAGTGCCGGTTATCCGATTGCTGAAACCCTTAGCGGCAGCGGCGATCTCGGCCAGGTGCTGGTTGATGCGATTAAGCAGTATCAGGTGGATTTAGTGGTCTGTGGCCACCATCAGGACTTCTGGAGCAAACTGATGTCTTCCGCCCGCCAGCTGATCAATACCGTGCACATTGATATGCTGATTGTGCCGCTGAACGACGAAGACGAAGACTAAGCTCGTTGTCTTGCACAGGCCGGGTTCGCCCGGCCTTTTTATTGCCGCCGTGCTTCAATCCAGTCCTGGACTTCCACCACGAACGTCTGCGGCGCCTTGCGATACATCTTCAGCGCTAAATCCAGAATAGAGTGCTGCGCCAGCGACTCTTCCATGCGCTGTTGCGCCATGTCCATCACCGAACGCACCCCACAAATTCCTGAACAGGCCCACTCCGGCGGGGCTTCATCAAAAATCACCGTGCGCTGGCGGATCTCACGGCAGGTAAACACCTGTTTTTCGCCGTCAATGGCGTTCACCACGTCGAGCAGCGTAATGTTGGCGGCAGGCAGCGCCAGCTGAAAACCGCCGCCCTTGCCTTCGCTGCTGCGCACCAGCCCCGCTTTTGACAGGCGGGTAAAGATCTTGGCCAGATAGTCGTAGGGCACATTTTGCAGATCGGCAATCTCCCGCACGCTCATTTCACGCGCGTCCCCGCTGCTATCAACCATAAACATCAGGCTGTGAATGCCGTACTCAACGCCAGAACTATAGAAAGCCATGTACTTATCTCAACCCTGTTAACTCGCGCTAGTGTAGCGTTTTCAGCGCCACCTTGCGCACAAATCACCTTTGCTTCTTCAAACTCCGACAAATATAATCCTAGTTAATAACCGTAACAAGAGTGACAGTAAAATGCGTAAACAGATTCTGATCGTCGGTGCAGGTTTCTCGGGTATGTGGTCAGCGCTGAGCGCCGCACGGCTGGCAGAGGGCAATGCCGATATCGACATCACCGTGATCGCCCCACAGCCGGAGCTGCGCGTGCGCCCGCGTTTTTATGAAAGCGCCGTGCGTTCGCTGGTTACCCCTTTGCAGCCGCTGTTCGACGTCACCGGGGTGAATTTCCTGCGCGGCACGGTCAGCCAGATCGATGCGGCGGCTCGCCGGGTAAGCTGGCGTGACGAATCCGGCATGACGCAGCAGCAGCGCTATGACCGCCTGATTCTGGCCAGCGGCAGCCACGTTAATCGTTCACAGGTAGAGGGTGTGGCAGAGCACGCGTTTGACCTCGACCAACTGGAGAGCGCCGAAGTCCTGGAGCAGCACCTTAACGGCCTGGCTCAGCGTCCGGATAGCCCAACACGCAACACCGTGGTGGTCTGCGGCGGTGGCTTTACCGGTATTGAGATGGCGACCGAACTTCCGGCACGCCTGCGGGAGATCCTTGGTGCCCAGGCAAAAACCCGCGTGGTGGTCATTGAACGCGGCCCTCAGCCAGCCGCGCGATTCAGCGAGGAGCTACGCAATGTGATTATCGAGGCTTCCACCGAGCTGGGCGTGGAGTGGAAGGTCAATGCGGAAGTGGAGCAGGTGACGGCGGAGGGCGTGACGCTGAAAGACGGGCAGACAATTGCCGCGCAGACCGTTATCTGGACCGTTGGCGTACAGGCCAACGATCTGACGGCGCAGATTGACGCACCGCGCGATCGCCAGGGCCGCCTGCATGTTAACACCCAGCTACAGGTCATCGGTCATGAAGAGATTTATGCCACCGGCGACGTGGCCTATGCCGCCACCGACGACAGCGGCAACCACGCGCTGATGACCTGCCAGCACGCGATTCAGCTTGGTAAATTTGCCGGTAATAACGCCGCGGCGAGCCTGCTGGATATCGCGCCGCTGCCTTATCGTCAGGAAAACTACGTCACCTGCCTCGATCTGGGTGCGTGGGGCGCGGTCTATAGCGAAGGCTGGGATCAGCAGGTTAAGCTGACGCGGTCGGAAGCGAAAAAGCTGAAAGTGTCGATCGTCAGCGAACTGATCTACCCACCGGCAGCGGATAAGGCCACCGCGTTCAGGATCGCCGACCCGCTCGCGCCGTTTGTGTGATCGCAGCCTAACCCGCACGGGCTAAAGGCAAAAAAAGCACAGCCCGGGTGCTAATCCCCAGGCTGTGCCCAACATTACGACCGCGCCGTTACGCTGTTAACGGCGCATAAATATCAAAGCGATGGCCTTTGGTTATCACCGCGTTCGGCGTGGCCACATCGGCCAGCGGCGGCGCATAGTCCGGGCGCTTTACGACAACGCGTTTGGTCGCCAGCTGACGCGCAGGTTGCAGCAGCCCGTCGGCATCGAGGTCCGGCCCGACCAGCGACTGAAACACCCGCATCTCTTTCTTCACCAGCGCACTTTTCTGTTTGTGTGGAAACATCGGATCAAGGTACACCACCTGCGGGCGCGGCGTGATATCCGTCAGCGCCGTCAGGCTGGAGGCGTGCAGCAGCGTCAGCCGCTCGCGCAGCCACGGGCCAATCTCCGCATCGGCATAGCCGCGCGCCAGGCCGTCATCCAGCAGTGCCGCCACCACCGGATTACGCTCCAGCATTCTCACGCGACAGCCCACGGATGCCAGCACAAACGCATCGCGCCCCAGCCCCGCAGTGGCATCAACCACTTCCGGCAGATAGCCGCTTTTAATGCCGACGGCTTTTGCCACCGCCTCACCGCGCCCGCCGCCGAACTTGCGGCGATGTGCCATCGCACCGCCGACGAAATCCACGAAAATGCCACCGAGCTTTGGCTCGTCGCGCTTGCGCAGTTCAAGGTGCGTGGCGGTCATCACCAGCGCCATTAACGCACTGTCGTCATGCGTCAACTGCCAGCGGTCGGCCAGAATAGATAAGGCACCGTCTCCGGTGCCCGTTTCATCCAGTAAACAGATGTTCAAAACCGCTTATCCCTTGATGCCGTAGTGTTTCAGCATCGCATCCAGCTGCGGTTCGCGGCCACGGAAGCGTTTGAACAGCTCCATTGGCTCTTCGGAACCGCCGCGCGTCAGGATGTTATCGAGGAATGACTGCCCGGTTTCGCGGTTGAAGATCCCTTCCTGTTCAAAGCGCGAGTACGCATCCGCGGCCAGCACATCCGCCCACAGATAGCTGTAGTAGCCTGCGGCATAGCCACCGGCAAAGACGTGGCTGAAGGCGTGCGGGAAGCGGCCCCACGATGGACCCGGCACTACGGCAACCAGCGCTTTCACTTCTTTCAGCGTTTCCAGGATCTGTGCGCCTTTCGCCGGGTCGAACTCGGTATGCAGGCGGAAGTCAAACAGGCCGAACTCCAGCTGGCGCAGGATAAACAGCGCGGCCTGGTAGTTTTTCGCGGCCAGCATTTTTTCCAGCAGTTCCTGCGGCAGCGGCTCACCGGTTTCATAATGACCGGAGATAAACGCCAGCGCTTCCGGCTCCCAGCACCAGTTTTCCATAAACTGGCTCGGCAGCTCGACCGCATCCCACGGCACACCGCTGATGCCGGATACGCCCGGGGTTTCAATGCGGGTCAGCATATGGTGCAGGCCGTGACCGAACTCATGGAACAGGGTGGTCACTTCGTTGTGGGTAAACAGCGCAGGCTTGCCGCCGAGCGGGCGGTTGAAGTTACAGGTCAGATAGGCCACCGGCTTTTGCAGGCTGCCGTCGGCTTTGCGCATCTGGCCAACGCAGTCATCCATCCAGGCACCGCCGCGCTTGTGCTCGCGTGCGTAAAGGTCCAGATAGAAGCTGCCGCGCAGCTCGCCGCTTTCGTCAAACAGGTCGAAGAAACGCACGTCGGGGTGATACACATCGACATCGTTGCGTTCGCTGGCGGTGATGCCGTAAATGCGTTTCACCACTTCAAACAGGCCGCTCAGCGCACGCTGCTCCGGGAAGTACGGGCGCAGCTGCTCGTCGCTGATCGAGTACAGGTGCTGTTTCTGCTTTTCACCGTAGTAAGTCAGATCCCACGGCTGCAGCTCGTCCACGCCGAACTCTTTTTTCGCAAAAGCGCGCAGCTCGGCCAGCTCCTGCTCCGCCTGCGGACGCGCACGTTTCGCCAGATCGGTCAGGAAGTCGATTACCTGCGCCGGGCTTTCCGCCATCTTGGTCGCCAGTGATTTATGCGCGAAGGAGTCAAAGCCCAGCAGCTGGGCCAGCTCGTGGCGCAGGGCCAGCTCTTCGGCCATCACTTCGCTGTTGTCCCACTTCCCGGCGTTTGGACCCTGGTCAGACGCACGAGTCGAGTAGGCGCGGTACAGTTCTTCACGCAGCGCCTGGTTGTCGCAGTAGGTCATCACCGGCAGATAGCTTGGGATGTCCAGGGTCAGCAACCAGCCCTGCTGCTCTTTCGCTTCCGCCTGCGCTTTCGCGGCAGCCAGCGCGCTTTCCGGCATTCCGGACAGTTCGCTTTCATCGCTAATCAGCTTGCTCCAGCCCATGGTCGCATCCAGCACGTTGTTGCTGTAGGTCGACCCCAGCTCGGAGAGGCGTGCGGCGATTTCACCGTAGCGCTGCTGCTTCTCTTTCGACAGACCGATACCGGACAGTTCGAAATCACGCAGCGCGTTATCGACGGCTTTTTTCTGTGCCAGATCGAGTGCGGCGTAGTGGCTGCCCTCTTTCAGATCGCGATATGACTGATAAAGCCCTTCATGCTGGCCCGCCCAGGTGCTGTATTCCGACAGCAGCGGCAGGGTTTGTTCGTAGGCCTGGCGCAGCTCCGGGCTGTTTTTTACCGAATTCAGGTGGCTGACCGGGGAGAACAGGCGGCTTAAACGATCGTCGACTTCTGCCAGCGGCTGCACCAGGTTATCCCAGCTGTAAGGCGCACCCTGGGCAACAGCTTTCTCAACCGCCGCACGGCAATCATCCAGTGCCTGGGTCACGGCGGGAACCACATGTTCAGGCTTGATGGCGGAAAACGGAGGAAGAGTAAACGAAGAAAGTAACGGGTTGGTCATAGCGCAGTAGTCCTTTAATCGGTGTAAGGAGCGCGTTTTTACGCACGATTTCTTTAACATGAGGCTAAGTGTAGCGAAAATCAATGGTTGCCAGCGTAACATCTCCCCTTCATCAGCTATCGGAGCAGCTTCTCACCGCACGTTCGGCTTTGCTGGTGCCGGTGCGGCATTGCATACTCTTTCGCTTTGTTACGCTGTATTACTCATTTAAACAGGGAGTGAAATGATGTGGTTTTTGCTGGCGCTGTCTTTGCTGTTCTTGTCATTTAGTCTGCGCAGCTCACTGGTATTGTTATTTATTGCTCTGGCAATGGCGATTATCGATCAAACGCTGCTGCCACCGGGCATTATTGCGCTTGGCATTATGTTCTGCATCGCCATTTGCTGGGGATATCGCCAGCGGCAAACGCCGTTTGCGCTACCGGGCGAGATCCTGCTGGTCGCCGGCGCAATCGCGCTGGGGCTGCATATGATTCCGGGTTTTAATAATCAAATCGCGGCTTCAGGCGTGCAGGCCGGGCCGCAAAGCCTGCCGTTCACGTTTTACTTTAATCTCGATAAGGCGTTGATCCCGTTCCTGCTGCTGGGCTGCATGCCAACGCTGATCGCACGTCCGTCACAGCAGCCGCAGAATCCGCTGTGGTGGCTGGTACTGCTGCTGTCTATGCCTCTGCTGCTGTTAGTAGCGACCGTTATCGGCGCGCTGCGGGTGGAGCCCCATATTCCAGCCTGGATTGGCTCGTTTATGCTCGCCAACCTGTTTTTCGTCTGCCTGGCGGAGGAAGCCCTGTTCCGTGGCTATATTCAGCAGCGCCTGAGCCCGCTGCTGGGCGACAAGCGCGCGCTGTTGATTGCCTCGGTATTATTTGGCCTGGCGCACTTTTCTGGTGGACTGATGCTGGTATTTTTCGCCACGCTGACGGGCGTGATTTACGGTCTGGCCTGGCTGTGGAGCGGACGTCTTTGGGTGGCTACGCTGGTGCATTTTTCCTTTAATATGCTGCACCTGCTGTTCTTCACCTATCCTGTATGGCAACGCCTGCCGACCTGATATAATCGGCGCAATTCGTTCTCATGCTTTTTCCTGCATCCGTTGCTGTGCGCCGTTCTGTAGGGTAATCCGTGGGGTAATAATTGTAGAAAATTGATTCACCATCAATTAAAGCCGCATAAAATCAACAGGATAAATAATGCTCAGCTATCGCCACAGTTTTCACGCCGGCAACCACGCCGATGTACTTAAGCACACCGTACAAAGCCTGATTATCAGTTCGCTGAACGAGAAAGATAAACCCTATCTTTACCTCGACACCCACGCGGGCGCCGGTCGGTATCTGTTGAGCGGTGAGCATGCGGAGCGTACCGGCGAATATCTGGAAGGTATCGCACGTATCTGGCAGCAGGACGATCTCCCTGCCGAGCTTGAGCCGTATATTAAAGCGGTCAAGGATCTGAACCCTAACGGCAAGCTGCGCTACTACCCGGGTTCGCCGCTGATTGCGCGCTACCTGCTGCGTGAATACGACAAGCTACAGCTGACCGAACTGCACTCCAGCGATTTCCCGCTGCTGCGCGGTGAGTTCCTGAAAGACAGCCGCGCGCGCACCGATCGTGCCGATGGCTATCAGCAGCTGAAAGCCAAGCTGCCGCCGCTGTCCCGCCGTGGTTTTGTGCTGATCGACCCGCCTTACGAGCTGAAAAGCGACTATCAGGCCGTCGTGAAGGGCATTGAAGAGGGCTATAAGCGCTTTAGTACCGGCGTTTACGCGCTGTGGTATCCGGTGGTGCTGCGTCAGCAGATTAAGCGCATGTGTAAAGATCTGGAAGCTACCGGCATTCGCCGTATTCTGCAGATCGAGCTGGGCGTGCGCCCGGACAGCGACCGTTTCGGCATGACGGCGTCGGGGATGATTGTGGTTAACCCGCCGTGGAAGCTGGAGCAGCAGATGAAGAATGTGCTGCCGTGGCTGGAAAAAGTGCTGGTGCCGTCCGGGACCGGGCATTCTAAGGTTGAGTGGATCGTTCCGGAGTAATTTCTGCGGATTCGCTGCGTGGGTCGTGCGGGGAGTTCGGTATTTACTGCGGGTGGCTGCGTGAATCGTGCGGGAGCACGGCCTCTGCGGCGGCGTCGGGCGGTCCTCGCGCCGCGCTTTGCGCGGTGTCTTCGGCTCCGGCATCTGGCCGACGGACCGTTTGAGAGCGGGCTTCCTGCCCGCGCTCAAACTGACGCCAGCGTCCCTGCTGTCGTCTCCTGGCCAGCTGCCTCCACCTCAGCGCTGCGGATTGCCACTTTGCCGCCGCAGAGGCCGTACTCCTTCAGTTCTCGTGCTCGCTTTTCGTTAAGCCCAGGGGCGATCTGCGTTCGATAAATCGGCTTTACTTTCCCAACGATCAAACTGTGCGCAGGTAAAAGCACAGCATCGACATCGCCCGTTTCGCTCGCATCGTGCTGATGCAGCACACCAATGCTTTCAGATCTGAAGACAGCTCCGGGATCACAGCGCTGACGGGGCGTGGCCACGGCTGGCAATTCGCAGCGCTGAGCGGAGAGAGGAAGCCAGGATGTGCCCGCAGGACGCGGGCACAAGGCTCGGCCGGCACAGGGACGTGACGTCCGAGCCGGTCCGACAGGCTGACGAACGAAGCGAAGGCACCACGCAACGCGTGGCGCGAGGGCCGCCAGACGTGGCCACGCCCCGTCAGCGCGGGCACCAGAGCATCAGACTGCACAGCCCCCTTACAACGCAGGCACCCTGCTCCCTGACAACACAACCCCGATCTGTCAGACAACAAACACCGCAAAATCATGCGCCATCTCCGTCGCCGGAAACACCGCCCGACACTCATCCAACAGCCGCTCACAGTCCTGGCGTAAATAGCGCGAACTGAGATGGGTGATAATCAGCCGCTTCGCCCCGCTCTCCTTCGCCACCCTGGCCGCCTGAACCGTCGAGGAATGACCGCGACCGTTGGCTTTTTCTTCCATCGCCACTTCCAGCGTCGCCTCATGCACCATCAAATCAACACCCGCCGCCAGATCGTTTGCCGCCGCGGTGGGCGCCGTATCGCCAAAGATCGCCAGGCTGCGCCCTTTGATTGTGCTGCCAACATAATCCCAGCCATTCACCACCCGACCATCATCGAGCGTTACGCTGCGCCCCTGCTTTAAATCGTAATAGTAAGGGCCGGGCAGATAGCCGTCCGCTTTCAGCCGTTCCGCATCCAGCGCGCCGGGTTTGTCATGCTCATCAATCCGGTAGCCGTAACACTCCACCGGATGCGTCAGCGGAAACGCGGTAACGCGAAACTGCTCGTCGTTACACACCTCTCCGGCGGTAATCTCGACAATCTCCAGCGGGAAGGTGAGCCACGACCCGCTCAACTGCAGCGAGGTTTCCACAAAGGTCTTAATCCCCACCGGGCCGTATAGCGTTAACGGCTCGGTAGCACCGTTCATCGACCGGCTGGTCAGCAACCCCGGCAGGCCGAAAATATGGTCGCCGTGCAGATGCGTAATAAAGATTTTCTCAATTTTCCCCGGCTTAATCGGCGTACGCAGGATCTGATGCTGGGTCCCTTCTCCGCAGTCAAACAGCCAGCTGCCGCGATTGTATTCACTCAGGTTCAGCGAAATGCTGGTAACATTTCGCTCGCGGCTCGGGGTACCTGCACCGGTACCTAAAAACTGTAATTCCATACGCTTTCTACTCCGTCATAGCGTTGTTTCCTGCGGCGAACAGGAGAAAAGGGGGCGAGTTTAGCACTGGTTATCCCCGTGCAGCTGCTCCCAGCTCAGATCGAAACGGGCCAGATACTTACGCAGGCGGTCGGCATCGTTGGGCTGCTTTTTCTGCTGGCGGGATACGGCAAACAGCCTGCGCCCGGCATCGGATAGCGACGCTGACGTGCGGCAAATCGCCAGTACGCTTTCCAGCTGGGTATGATCAAAGAGATCCAGCTCAACCATCCCCTCCGGCAAACTGCCGCCCTCTAACTGATACCAACTGCGGCGCAGTCGGGCAATCTCCTCTTCCACCTGATCGATACCGATACGCCCTTCATCCGCCAGCGTCGCCATCCGCGTTACAGAAGCGCTTAACTCGCGAAAATTTCCCGGCCAGCGGGCTTCAGGCGAACAGGCAAACTGCAAAAAACGCTGCCTCGCTGGCGGCTCAAACCGCACCTGTGACTGGCTGTCACCAGCATAGCGCAGCAGTTCATATTCCAGATTAGGCTCGATGTCTTCACGCCGCTGCGCCAGACCCGGCAGCGTAAAGGTCCACATATTGATACGCGCGAAGAGATCTTCGCGGAAGCGCCCTTCCGCCACCCGCTGCCGCAGGTCGCGATGCGTACCGGCGATCAGCTGAAAATCGCTGCTCACCTCTTTATCACTGCCGAAAGGCAAAAAACGCTTTTCTTCAATCGCCTTCAGCAGCATCGCCTGCTCATCCAGCCCCAGCTCGGCGATTTCATCAAGGAACAACATGCCACCGTCCGCTTCACGCAGCAGGCCGTTTCGCGCCTGCTGCGCGCCGGTGAAGGCACCTTTCACATGGCCGAACAGCGTCGACATGGCATTATCACCGCGCAGGGTAGCGCAGTTAACGGCGACCAGCCTGCCCTTGACCCGATGCCGTGACTGGCGCAGCTGCCAGATGCGCTCGGCCAGAAACGATTTGCCCGCCCCGGTGGGGCCGGTAAGCAGAATGGGAGCCGTGGAACGCAGCGCCACCCGTTCAATCTGTTCGATAAGCGCGTTGAAGGTGGTGTTTCGCGTGGCAATACCGCCCTTCAACAGCGAAACCGATGCGGCCTGTTCGCGCATGAAGCGGCTGGTCAGCGTGGCATAACGGCGCAGATCCAGATCGATAATCGAATAAGCCCCTGCCGTTTTCGCCTCACCCTCGTTCTGGCCCGGTCCGGTTTGCAGCAGGCGGGCGGGCAGATAGCGCGCTTCCGTGAGCAGGAACCAGCAGATCTGCACCACGTGCGTCCCGGTCGTAATGTGGACCAGATACTCTTCATTTTCCGTATCAAACGTATAGCGGCTGGCAAACTCAAGCAGTGCGCCGTAAACCTCTTCAAAATCCCAGGGATCGCGGAGCACGATTTCGTTGAGCTGAACCTGCGTCGCCGGTGATACCTGCGCCACGTCTTCCACCACCTGCCCGGCCAGCTGCAGGCTGTTGTCGCCGTGCAGCAGCTCCAGTCGGTCAATGGCAAAACCCGGCTGCATGCAAAGTCCGACGGTGGGCCGCCATTTGTTCCAGCGGTTATGGCGTTTCCCGCGTTTATCCAGCGTGGTGCCCAGCATGCCAATCACAACCCGGCGCTTCATGTTTATCCTTAAATATAAAAAGCGAGATAAAAAGATAATAATCTAACTTGCGGCACCAATATCGATCATCAAAAATATTTTTTAAAAACCATATTATTCATAAAGTTAAATATAAATTCACGGCTTAAACCCGCAATGGCACGCTTCTGGCAATAGTGGTTCGTCACCCACGTTAAGCAAAAGGAATAACAGATGGCAAATGAATGGCAGCAGTTGCAGAACCCCGACGGCGCTGCGGTAAAAATGTGGACACACGGCGTACCCGTCGATCCGAAAGCGCAGCAGCAGCTGCTGAATACCGCCAAAATGCCGTTTATCTTTAAACATCTGGCAGTAATGCCGGACGTTCACGTCGGAAAAGGCTCCACGATTGGCAGCGTGATACCGACCAAAGGGGCGATTATCCCGGCAGCGGTCGGCGTGGATATTGGCTGCGGCATGATTGCCGTGCGCACCTCGTTAACGGCCGCCGATCTGCCGGATAATCTGCTCGGCATTCGCAGCGCAATTGAACGGGCGGTGCCTCACGGCCGCAGCAGCGGACGGTCGGGCCGGGATCGCGGGGCGTGGCAGAATCCACCGGGCGTGGTTGATAACCACTGGCAGGCGCTGGAACAGGGCTTCAAACGTATTACGGATAAGTACCCTGCACTGCTGAAAACCAATAACTACCAGCATCTCGGCACGCTCGGTACCGGTAATCACTTTATCGAACTTTGCCTGGATGAAGCCGAGCGGGTATGGGTGATGCTGCACAGCGGGTCGCGCGGCGTTGGCAATGCTATCGGCAACCTGTTTATTACTCTGGCCCAGCAGGATATGCGCCAGCACATCGCCAACCTGCCGGACCGCGATCTGGCCTATTTTGCCGAAGGCAGCGCGCATTTTGATGACTATCTGCAGGCGGTAGAATGGGCACAGGACTACGCCCGCCACAACCGCATGGTGATGATGCAGCAGACGCTGGCGGCGCTGGCGCAGGCGGTAACCAAACCGTTTATCTCCGAGGAACAGGCGGTTAACTGCCACCACAACTATGTGCAGCGCGAACAGCATTTCGGCGAAGAGGTGCTGATCACGCGTAAAGGTGCGGTTTCCGCGCGCAAAGGCGAAATGGGGATTATTCCCGGCTCGATGGGGGCGAAAAGCTTTATCGTGCGCGGGCTGGGCAATGAAGAGAGCTTCTGCTCTTGCAGCCACGGTGCCGGGCGCGTGATGAGCCGTACCGAGGCGAAAAGCCGTTTCACCGTAGCCGACCAGCAGCGCGCAACGGCTCACGTTGAGTGCCGTAAAGACAGCAACGTCATCGATGAAATCCCGATGGCCTACAAAGATATCGACGCGGTTATGGCCGCCCAGGCCTCGCTGGTAGAAATTGTCCACACCCTGCGCCAGGTGGTGTGCGTAAAAGGATAAGGAGTGAATGATGGAACAGACGATAAGCCGCGAAATGCGCAGCAGAATATTGGCAACGCTGGAAGAAACGGAAGCAAAGCACGGGGTGCGTATCCTGTACGCCTGCGAATCGGGCAGCCGCGGCTGGGGTTTTGCCTCACCGGACAGCGATTATGATGTGCGCTTCATCTATGTACATCAGCCGGAATGGTATCTGCGGGTCATGCCGCCGCGCGATGTGATCGAAATGCCGATAGATGACGAGCTGGATGTGTGCGGCTGGGAGTTACGTAAAACGCTTGGCCTGATGCAGGCCGCTAACCCCACGCTGATGGAGTGGCTGGACTCGCCGATCGTTTATCGCCAGCATACCGAAAGCAGCAGTGCGCTACAGGCGCTGGCCCGCGACTATTGTAGCGATCGACGTGCGCGCTACCATTACCTGTCGATGGCGAGAAAAAATTTTCGCGGCTATCTGCAAGGGGAGCAGATACGACTCAAGAAATATTTCTACGTGCTGCGTCCACTGCTCGCCGTGATGTGGATCGAAGCCGGTCTGGGAACCCCACCTATGCGGTTCGACAAACTGGTCGCAGGCACGGTGACCGAGCCGAAACTGCTGGCCGAGATTGAGTCGCTGCTGGTGATGAAACGCAGCGCGAATGAGGCGGAATATGGCCCGCGCCGCCCTTACCTGCACGCCTTTATCCGCAGCCAGCTGGAGCAGCAGGATCGCCCACCGCTGGCCGACAGTGAAAGGCGCGATGCGACAAAGCTGGATCGGTTCCTGCGCGATACAGTCATGGCCCAGAGGTGAAATGGCAGAGGCATCGTTCGGCTCGGTGCCTCCGCCCTATCGCAATCATAGACGCAATCTTTGCGGCATTTGGCCGAGTGGCGTTACACTTATGCCCAGAAAAATAACTCACTTACTGAACTGGAAGATTCGATGACCAAACATTATGACTATCTCGCCATCGGCGGCGGCAGCGGCGGTATCGCCTCCATCAACCGTGCGGCCATGTACGGACAGAAATGTGCGCTGATCGAAGCGAAAGATCTTGGCGGCACCTGCGTGAACGTGGGCTGCGTACCGAAGAAAGTAATGTGGCATGCCGCTCAGATTGCCGAAGCCATCTATCAGTACGGACCGGACTACGGCTTCGACACCACCGTTAACCAGCATAACTGGGACGTGCTGTTGAAGAACCGCAGCGCCTACATCGATCGTATCCACACCTCATACGATAACGTGCTGGGTAAAAACAACGTCGATGTGATCAAAGGCTTTGCGCGTTTTGTTGATGCGCACACCGTGGAAGTGAACGGCGAAAAGATTACCGCTGACCATATTCTGATTGCTACCGGCGGTCGCCCGGTTCAGCCGAACATTCCGGGTGCCGAGTACGGCATCAACTCCGACGGCTTCTTTGAGTTACAGGCTCTGCCGAAACGCACCGCCGTCGTCGGCGCAGGCTATATTGCGGTTGAAATTGCCGGCGTGCTGAACGCGCTGGGTTCTGAAACCCACCTGTTCGTTCGTAAGCACGCGCCGCTGCGCACCTTCGATCCGCTGATCGTCGATACGCTGCTGGAAGTGATCAACACCGAAGGCCCGACGCTGCACACCGAATCGATTCCAAAAGCGGTGGTAAAGAATGCCGATGGCAGCCTGACCCTGCAGCTGGAAAACGGTAAAGAGCAGACCGTTGACTGCCTGATCTGGGCGATTGGCCGCGAGCCGATGACCGACAACCTGAACCTGGACGTGACCGGCGTTGCGCTGAACGACAAAGGCTATATCAACGTTGATAAGTTCCAGAATACCAACGTGAAAGGCATCTACGCGGTGGGCGATAACACCGGTGCGGTAGAGCTGACTCCGGTGGCGGTTGCCGCCGGTCGTCGCCTGTCCGAGCGCCTGTTCAACAACAAACCGAACGAGTATCTGGACTACAGCAACGTGCCAACCGTCGTGTTCAGCCACCCGCCGATCGGCACCGTGGGCCTGACCGAGCCGGAAGCGCGCGAGAAGTTTGGCGATGACCAGGTCAAAGTGTACAAATCGGCCTTCACCGCGATGTACACCGCCGTCACTCAGCACCGCCAGCCCTGCCGGATGAAGCTGGTCTGCGTCGGTGCCGATGAGAAGATTGTCGGCATTCACGGCATCGGCTACGGCATGGATGAAATGTTACAGGGCTTTGCGGTAGCGCTGAAAATGGGTGCCACCAAGAAAGACTTCGATAACACCGTTGCGATCCACCCGACCGGCGCGGAAGAATTTGTGACTATGCGTTAAGCACTGTTCTGATTATAAAAAAACACCTGCAGGTCGTTCTGCAGGTGTTTCTTAGCGGGTTTGAAATTAACAGTATAGAATCCATAACCCATTGATTGTTAACCATTAACAAGGCGAAAGTTTAAGAAAACGGCCATTCAAAGAAGGATAAAAACACGGAAATAAAAATATCTCCTTATTACACATTATCATGATTCTAAAATTAAACTTCCCTGATGCATGACGCTGAAAGATTAAAATAAATTTAAAATAATTGTTATACTCAACCCGCCAGAACAGTAACACACTTCACCAAAAAAGATAATCTGTACAAAGGGTCAGTCATTCGACTGTACTTTCTACCTGTACCCGTGAAAAATGATGAATAACGAGAATAAAAATAATCACAAGTAAAAAATCCTTATTATATAATAGCGTTCATAAACCTCTTGCTATCAAGGCTAAAAATACCCGATGAAAAGCGATAAAGACATTGAGTTATTTATAAAAAATTATGTTGAAGATGCATTGGGTGATTTTAGTGAGTTGACGTGGGCATATGTTGTTCTGTCAAAGAGTAATATGTCATTAAATTTTTACGTGACAAACTATCCGGACGAATGGGTTATGCTTTATAAGGAAAAAAGATTATACTTCACCGATCCGGTTGTTATCACTGCACGCACCAGATTAACGCCTTTTGAGTGGGATAAAAGTCTGATAATTAACTCCGGATATCATTACACCGGGTTGTTTGATCAGGCTGAAGAATTTGACTTGATTAAAGGAAATACTTTTGTTGTTCATGACTTTAATAATAACCTCGCGACGTTAACTTTCATTACCAGTCGGGGAAGTAAACCTGAGGTAGTTGATAAATTAACTCTAAAAAGGGGAGATATTTCATTACTTCTCGCATCCATACATGAAACATATCTTGCTCTTACTTATCCGCCAACGGAAAACATGAATAAAATAGATAAGAAAACCATTTTCACGAAGAGAGAAAATGAAGTTCTTTACTGGTACAGCATGGGTAAAACCTATCAGGAAACCAGTATTATTCTTGGGATCAAATTACGCACGGTAAAATTTCACATGTCGAACATTGTCAAAAAAATGGGTGTAACAAATGCACGACATGCCGTACGTTTTGGGATAGAGCATGGCTTGATAAAGCCCGAAATATAAAAATCAGTGGCAGCAACACTTGATCACCGCTATTGGAGCTAAAAACTCCGCAGGGGTTCATCCTGCCCCGACCTGGCATGGCTGCGCTATGTTGCACTATGCTGCAATGCCAGAATCAGTGAGGCATTATCTCTGAAAAAGATATTTACTGCCCGTAATACGCATTCGCCCCGTGCTTACGCAGGAAGTGTTTATCCAACAGCGTCTGCTGCATACTGTCAACGCCGGGCTGTAGCTGACGGGTGAACAGATTCATATAGGCGATCTCTTCCAGCACTACGGCATTATGCACGGCGTTATCCGCATCGGTGCCCCAGGCAAAGGGACCGTGGCCGTTGACCAGCACCGCAGGGATATCCTTCGCGCCAATCCCCTGCTGATTCACCGTTTCCACAATGACATTCCCGGTTTCGTGCTCATACTGACCGTTAATTTCCTCATCGCGCATCAGCCGGGTGCAGGGGATCGTGCCATAGAAATAATCGGCGTGAGTGGTGCCCAGCGCCTTCAGCGGCTGACCGGCCTGCGCCCAAATCGTCGCGTGGCGCGAGTGGGTGTGCACCACGCCACCGATATGTTCAAAGGCACGATACAGCACCAGATGCGTCGCGGTATCGGAAGACGGTTTTTTATCCCCCTCCACCACTTTACCGGTTTGCAGATCGACCACCACCATATCCTCCGGCTGCATATCTTTATAATCCACGCCGGAAGGCTTAATCACCACCAGACCGCGTTCACGATCGATTCCGCTGACGTTTCCCCAGGTAAAGGTAACCAGCTTGTGGGTGGGTAATAATAGGTTTGCTTCAAATACCTGTTGTTTTAATTTCTGCAGCATAGTTAAACCTCACGTAATAAATAATTTATTTGCAGATAACAACCAAGGCTCTGCAAATATCTATTTCATCAATTAATAAGGGAGTAGATGGGTTATTACGTTACGTCTAATACTTTGCTGCGAAAAGCCTGCGAGAATGGTAAAAGTCGCCAAACAAATACAAACGGTCGCATTCGGTCATAAATGGGCATTTATAACTTGACCGTTTATGTTGATTTAAAGCTGTTGATGATTTTTTATCTGCAATAACGCCCGTTTTTACGTGATAAAAATCACATTAAAATGCACAAGAAACATCTCAACCATCACTTAATAGTGATCTTTATCACATTAAGGCATATGGAAAAACTAGCTAACGGGTTTCTTGAAATCAGTCACTTTAAAAAAAACTGAAAAGTATGAATATTAGGCCATGTGGTAAGCAATGGGATCGGGCTATTTATGTTACAGGCTGAGCGTTACAAGATGATTTGTAGCTATGTGCAACAAAATGGCTCCGCGCTGGTTGCTGAACTGTCGACTATGTGCAGCGTTTCGCAGGAAACCATCCGCCGAGATTTAAATCTGCTGGAACGTAACAAGAAACTGATCCGTAGCTTTGGCGGCGCAGTGTCGCTTGATGACTATGACGACCGTACCCGCCCCGTGCAGGACGCTTTCTACAAAGCGGATACTATCGATCGGGCAGAATCGTTACGTAAAAGAACGGAAGAGCATCCCGACGTTAAAATGAAGCTGGCCAAGGCGGCGCTGCAGTTTATTCAGCCCGGCGACTGCATCCTGCTGGATAACAGCAGCACCTGCTGGTTCCTGGCACGGCAGATCCCGGATATTGATATCACCGTCGTAACCAACTCGGTCAAAATCATCCAGGCGCTGGCCTGCCGCGATAAGGTGCGTATCATCGGCTGCGGCGGTGAATACTCGGAGCGCCACGACGATTTCCACGGCCCGGTGGCAGAAAGCGCGATTCGTAACTTTCAGATCAATACCTTCTTTTTCTCCTGCCAGGGGCTGAATCTGGAAAACGGCATTCGTGACGGTAGTGAAATTAACGCCCGCTTAAAGCAGGTAATGCTACAGGTTTCCGGCAAGAAAATTCTGCTGGCCGATTCCAGCAAGTTCGATCAGTTCGCGTTTTGTAAGATTTGCATGCTCGATGACATTGATATTTTAATCACCAATAAAGTGGCTGAAGAAAGAAACTGGGGAGACAGCCCTGAATTTAGTGTGATTGAAGTCGACAAGTAATTTGTTAGCGAAAATAAAATCCGTCCGTTCTGGCGCAATCAGCCAGAACGATTTTATTACCGTCAACACCAGTGAAAGCTGCAATAAATAACCGGAACCGAAATACACCATCACCATTGTTTTATTCAATGGCTAAAGCGGATTAATGCATCCTTTGCATTAGCCGTTGCCGCTCATTTGATTTAGCAACGCACGGTGTAATGGCGAAGGGGATACAAACCGAATAATGCACTATTCGGCAACCATGATAACTAAAATAACCTTCTGAGGATCTAATAATGAAAAAATTACTCTTACCCTGTGTAATCGCCTCACTGATCGCTTCATTTTCCACCCTGGCTGATGACGCAGCGGTCCCTCAAAAAGCCAACAAGCCTTTTACCATGGGCGTGGTGGTGAAAGTGGGGGGAATTCCCTGGTTTAACGTGATGGAACAGGGGATTAAAGAAGAAGGTAAAGCCCTGGGCGTGAACGCCTGGCAGGTGGGGCCAACCACCGCCGACCCGGCCGAGCAGGTCCGCGCCATTGAAGATTTGATCGCCAAGAAAGTGGATGTCATTGGTGTAGTACCAAACGATGCCAAAGTGCTGGAGCCGGTACTGAAACGCGCGCAGGAAGCAGGCATCAAGGTGATTACCCACGAATCACCGGCACAGGCCAATGCGGACTGGGACTTTGAACTGCTCGATACCCAAACTATGGGCGCTAACCATATGAAAGATATGGCCGCCTGCATGGGTGAAGAAGGCAAATATGCCATGTTCGTGGGTAGCCTGACCGTTCCGCTGGTAAACGACTGGGCCAACGCGGCCATCGCCTATCAGAAAGAACACTACCCGAAAATGCAGCTGGTTGAAGACCGTTTTGGCGTCGCCGAATCGGTAGATGACTCCATGCGCACCGCCAATGACCTGATGTCCAAACATAAAGATCTGAAAGGCATTATGTCCTTCGGCTCGCAGGGCCCAATCGGCGCAGGCCGCGCGATCGACAAACGTAAGAAAAACAATGATATCTGCGTCTTTGGTACGTTTACCCCGGGCCAGGGCATCAAGCTGCTGGAAAAAGGCGCGATCGATGGCGGCTATATCTCTAACCCGATGACCGCTGGCAAGGTCTTTGTGCAGGTGGCGACCGCGATGATGAACGGTGAACCGATCAAAGACGGCGTCAAACTGGGCGACATGGGCGAAATCAAAATCAAAGGCAACACCATCCTCAGCGATAACCCGGAAAAACTGGATGTGGAAAACACCAAACGTCTGGTGAAACTGGGCCTCTGACCCTGAGCCGTATCGCCGGAGCCATTGCGCTCCGGCTTTATTCACGTCTAACACCAGGGCAAGAACGATGCTTAATAATAACAATGTCGATAATGCCGCCGCGCTGATCACGCTGAACGCGCTGTCAAAAAGCTTTGGCGGCCATCAGACATTAAAAAACATCACGCTGACCTTAAACAAGGGCGAAGTCCACTGCCTGGCCGGGGCCAACGGCTGCGGTAAAAGTACGCTGATTAAAACCATCAGCGGCGTCTACGCGCCCGATGCCGGCAGTGAAATCATCATCGACGACAAAACCCATGCACGCCTGACGCCCGATCGCGCCAGGGCTTTAGGCATTCAGGTGATTTATCAGGACCTGTCGCTGTTCCCGAATCTGACCGTCGCCGAGAACATTGCCTTCGAATACAACCTTAAGGGCTATTTCGGCTGGTTTAAGCAGAAAAAACTGAAAGAAAAAGCACAGCAGATCCTCAGCGAGCTGGCGTTCAATATCGATCCGGACGCGCTGGTGCAGCATCTTCCCATAGCCCAACGCCAGCAGATCGCCATCTGCCGCGCGCTGGTTGCCGATGCCCGGCTGGTGATTATGGACGAGCCAACCGCTTCGCTGACGCGCACCGAAGTGAACCAGCTGCTGCGCACGGTGAACTACCTGCGGGATAAAAACATCACCGTGGTCTTCGTCAGCCACCGTCTGGATGAAGTGAAAGAGATTTCCGACCGTATCACCGTGATCCGCGACGGCGAGAAGATCGGCACCTGGGACGCCGCCGCGCTCTCTACCGGCAAAATCACCGAGCTGATGACCGGATTAGTCATTGAGCATCAGCAGAAGCTGCCGAACGCCGAGCTGGGTAAGGTGGTGCTGGAGCTGAATCACCTCAGTCGCAAAGGCCAGTTTGACGATATCTCACTTAAGCTGCATCGCGGCGAAGTACTGGGCCTGTGCGGCCTGCTGGGCTCCGGCCGCACCGAGCTGGCACTGAGCCTGTTTGGTATCACCCACCCCGATAGCGGCGAGATCCTGCTGGACGGTAAAAAGGTCCGGATCAAAGACAACACTCAGGCACGGGAAATGGGCATTGCCTATGTTTCAGAAGACCGCCTGACGCTGGGTGCCATTCTGCCGCAGTCGGTTGCCGACAACATGGTGATTTCCATTCTCGATGAGATCAAAACGCCGTGGCACATGATCGATGAACAGCGCAAAGACGCGCTGGTGCAGGAGTGGATCAAAGATCTGGATATCAAGGTGACCAACCCGGATAACCCGCTTTCAACCCTTTCCGGCGGCAACCAGCAAAAGGTGGTGCTGGCGAAATGGATACTCACCCGGCCAAAAGTGTTGATTCTTGATGCGCCCACCGTCGGCGTGGACATCGGTGCAAAAGACAGTATTTACAAGCTGATCCATCGCCTGTCCGGCGTCGGTATTTCGGTGCTGTTAATTACCGATGAAGCCCCGGAAGCCTATTACAACTGCGATCGCGTGCTGCATATGAAGCAGGGAAAAATCGTTAACGAGTTAATTCCTTCAACGCTGAGCGAACCTCAACTCGCGGAGGCCATCAATGGCTAACATTTTTAAAATGCCACGTTCGGTCGAAGGCTGGCTGGGCTGGGTTATCGCATTAATGCTGGTGCTGTTTTCCACCTTAAGCAGCGAGTTTTTGTCGATCCAGAACCTACTGGATTTGACCGAAAGCTATGCCGTAACCGGGATTTTCGCGCTGGGTTTATTTGTGGTGCTGGTGACCGGCGGTATTGATATTTCCTTCGCCGCCGTGGCTTCCGTCGCACAGTATTTTATTGCCTCGCTGTTGCTCAACGATGTGATTGCCAGCCCACTGCTGTGTATCGTGCTGGCGATTGTCTGCGGTGTGGTCTTCGGGCTGATTAACGCCGTGCTGATCTACTACCTCAATATCGTCTCGATCATTATCACCATCAGCATGCAGTCGCTGCTGTTCGGCATGCTGATGTGGATCACCAACGGCCACAGCATTTACGACCTGCCCGACTGGTGGATAAACCAGCGCACTATCCTGCCATTCGAATACGGCGGCGACAGCTATCAGGTTGGCCTGCCGGTGGTGGTGATGCTGGGCATGGCGCTGCTGACCTGGCTGCTGCTGAACAAAACCCATATCGGTAGGCAGCTCTACGCCGTCGGCGGCAGCAACGAATCCGCCCGTCGTATCGGCATCCGCGTCTCCGTTATCTATCTGTTTGCCTACGGCTATTTAGGCGCGGCGGCGGCGATTGGCGGCATGCTGCAGGCGTACCGCATGAGCGAAGTGGTGCCTAACGCGCTGGTCGGCGGCGAGCTGGATGTGCTGGCGGCGGCGGTGCTGGGCGGTGCCAGTCTCTCCGGCGGCAGAGGTTCGGTGATTGGCACGCTGATGGGCGTATTCCTGATCGGCATTCTGAAAAACGGCCTGAACCTGATCGGCGTTTCCAGCTATTTCGTCAACATCGTGATTGGCGTCGTTATCGTCGCCGCGATCTGCGTCACCCACTACAAGAAACGCAAAGAAACCGATGTCGGCTTCGTCTGACGGAGACTGTTTAATGAAAAATAAACCCTTTTTACCTTTGGACGGCACCAGCACCGGCCTGCTGGCTATCTGCCTGATCGCCACGGTGGCCTTTTCACTGGCGATGCCGGGCCGCTTTCTGACCGAAAACACCTTTCTGAGCATTGCGTTTCAGCTGCCGGAACTCGGCCTGCTGACCTTTGCGATGTTTGTACCGATGCTGAGCGGTGGCCTGAATCTGTCGATTATCGGCACGGCCAACCTCACCAGCCTGTTTATGGCCTGGCAGCTGATCCACTACGTTCCGGTTGATGCCAGCGTTGGCGTACAGCTGATGTGGCTGGTGCTGGCGCTGCTGGGTGCGGCAGTGATTGCGGTGCTGATTGGCGTACTGACCGGGCTGATGATTTCCCGCGTGGGTGCGCACCCGATTCTGGTGACTCTCGGCAGCATGACCATTATCAGCGGCATTGGTGTGTACCTGACCAAAGGCGCGGCGCTGAGCGGAATGCCGCCGATCGTGCGCAGTATGGGATCGGAAGTGGTCTGGGGGGTCCCGGTTCCGCTGATTATCTTTATCGTCGCTACCGTATTTTTGGCCCTGTTACTGGGCAGAACGCGCCTCGGCAAAAATATCTATATGTGCGGCAGCAACATCAACGCCACCTGGTTCAGCGGCATCCGCACCGACCGCATCATGATGGCGATTTACGCCATTTCCAGCCTGCTGTGCGTGCTGGCGGGGCTGATCATGATGGCCCGCTTTAACTCTGCGCGCATGGGCTACGGCGACTCGTATCTGCTGCTGACGGTGCTGGCGATTGTGCTGGGCGGAACCGATCCGTTCGGCGGCGTGGGCAAAGTGATCCACGTCTTCTGCGCGCTGCTGGTGCTGCAGGTGATCGCCACCGGGCTGAGCCTGGCGGGGGTCAGCCTGCACTTCAATCTGGCGGTATGGGGCATCACGCTGATTTTCGCCCTGGCGTTCAAATTCTTTAAAAACAAATGGCAGGCGCAGCGGGCGATGAAGCTGAACCGGAAAAAGCACCAGCAGCTGCTGGCAACACGTGGGGAAAGATAATGCGTAAGCATCCATTAGGGATTTACGAGAAGGCGCTGCCGAAAGGGACCAGTTGGGTGGAGAAGCTGGCCGTGGCGAAATCCTGCGGGTTTGATTTCGTCGAGATGTCGGTGGATGAGAGCGATGAACGCCTGGCACGACTGGACTGGACGCAGGCAGAGCGCATGGAGATCATCCAGGCGATTCAGCAGACCGGCGTGCGCATCCCTACTCTGTGCCTGTCGGCACACCGCCGCTTCCCGTTCGGCAGCCGCGACACGCAGACCCGCCAGCAGGCGTATACCATTATGGAAAAAGCGGTGCGGCTGGCGCAGGATCTGGGCATCCGTACCATTCAGCTGGCCGGCTACGATGTCTATTACGAACCGCAGGACGACGACACTATCGCCCGCTTTGAGGACTCCGTGGCCTGGGCCGTTGAGCTGGCCGCCGGGGCGCAGGTGATGTGCGCGGTGGAAATCATGGACACGCCGTTTATGAACTCCATCAGCAAGTGGCAGGCGCTGAATGCGAAAATTAACTCGCCGTGGTTCACCGTCTATCCCGATATCGGCAACCTCAGCGCCTGGGGAAATGAGGTGGACAGCGAGCTGACCGGCGGTATCGATCGCATTGCGGCTATCCACCTGAAAGATACGCTGCCGGTCACACCCGACTCGCCGGGCCAGTTCCGCGATGTGCCGTTTGGTGAGGGCTGCGTTGATTTCGTCCAGTTCTTTAAAACCCTGCACCGCCTGAACTATCGCGGCACCTTCCTGATTGAAATGTGGACGGAAAAAGCCGACGAGCCGCTGCTGGAAATCATTCGCGCCCGTCAGTGGATTGAAGACAAAATGGCCGCAGCAGGCTGGGGTGAAACCCGTAGCGCGCTGCTCAGCCCGGAGGCAGTATGAGCCACTACTTTATGGGCGTTGATTTAGGCGGGACGGTAACCAAAGCGGGGATTTACACCGCCGACGGCCAGGAGATCAAAGTCGTTGAGCTGGCGGTCCCGCTGCTCAGTGAACAGATGGGGTTCTGCGAGCGCGATATGGCCGAGCTGTGGTCCGCCACTAGCCAGGTAATTCGCCAGGTGCTGAACGACAGCGGTATTGCGGCAGAGGCGATTCACGGCGTGAGCTTTTCCGCCCACGGTAAGGGTCTGTACCTGGTGGATAAGCAGGGCCAGCCGGTACGTAGCGGCATCGTCTCCTCCGACTCACGCGCGCAGCGGCTGGTCAGCCACTGGAAAAGTGAAGGCCGCGACGCCGAAGCTTACGGCCGTAGCCTGCAACAGCTGTGGCCGTCGCATCCGGCGGCGCTGCTCGGCTGGCTGAAGGAGCATGAGCCGGACAGCTATCAGCGCGCGGGCTATATTCTGATGGTCCACGACTATATCCGCTACTGCCTGACCGGCGAGTTCGCCTGCGAAGAAACCAATATCTCCGGCAGCAATTTGTTTAACCAGCAGCAGGGGGCATTCGACCCGACGCTGTTTAACATCTTCGGTATTTCCGAGATGGCAGAGAAAGCGCCGCCGGTGATCGGTTCCGCCGAATGCGCCGGATACGTCACCGAACAGGCTGCCGCGCTGTGCGGTTTAAAAGCCGGGACACCTGTCTTCGGCGGACTGTTTGACGTTGTTGGCGCGGCGCTGGCCTCGGGCGTGCACGACAGTTCCTGCCTCAGCGCCGTGGCGGGCACCTGGAGCATCGCCACCCGCGTTTTCGACCGTATTGAATCCTCTGACTATCCCTACGTGTGGGGGAAATACTGCATTCCCGGCACTTTCTTTGTTCATGAAGGCAGCCCGACCTCGGCCAGCAACCTCGCCTGGTTTGTGCAGCAGTTCTTCCCGGATCTGCCGGACAGCTATCGCCAGCTTAACCAGTGGGCGAAAAACGGCTACGAAAAGGATCTCAACATCCTGTTTTATCCGTGGCTGTACGGCTCCAACTTCCACGACAGCCTGCACGGCGGCTTCCTTGGCTTAAGCGGCCACCACAGCCGGGAAGATATGGTCTACGCCATTTATCAGGGCATCGTCTTCTCGCATCTGCTGCATCAGGACCGCGTGCAGGACCTCAGCGCGGGCAGCGATATCATCCGCTTTACCGGTGGGCCAACGCACTCGGATATCTGGATGCAGATGTTCTGCGACGCCAGCAACCTGCCGCTGGAAATCGTCGACGTGAAGCAGTCCGGCTGCCGCGCTGCGGCGATCTGTGCCGCGGTGGGCGCGGGTGAATACCCTGATTTCCAGACGGCAATGAAGCACTGCCAGCCGCCCACTCTTCGCCTGGAGCCAAACCCGGCTAAACACGCGATGCTGAGAAAACGCTTCGCGCGCTTTAAGCAGATTGCCGGGGCGTTAAGTGAAGTGAAGTAAACACGATCTCCCACCCCGGCCCGAGTGGCCGGGGTATCAGCTGCGATGATGTTTTGCCAGCGGTGAAATACCGTATCAAGTATGACTCGCCGTCAGCCTCACAAGACAGGGATGAGTTATCCACTATTTTCTTAAATACGCTCATTCCTCACACAATCCGCTGTCATTTTTTAATCCCGCTTCCTATTGTGTCATGCCGGGCCACACGCCTAACAACAACGCCTTCAGGAGCTTTCCATCATGAGCGATCCCCTGATAAAAAATAACAATCGGGATATTAACGGCGGCGAAAACACGTTAATTCAACAAAGACGCCGTCAGGCGAATATCAGCGACGATCTGCCTGTCAGCGCGCTGGCACTCTCCGGCGGCGGCATCCGCAGCGCCACCTTCTGCCTCGGTCTGGTCAGATCACTCGCGGCGAATAAAGTCCTGCGCCGCTTTGATTATCTTTCCACGGTATCCGGCGGCGGTTATTTTGGCGGGGCGCTGGGGCGGCTCTATAACGAAGATCAGCAAGCCGAAGCGGTGGAAGCCGGTCTGGCAGAAAAACGCTCATTCTTACTCTGGTGGCTGCGAAATAATGGCCGCTATCTTGCTCCGGCAGGATTTCGCGATGTCTCACAGGCGATGGCCTACACCCTGCGTGGCCTGCTGGCCTCGCACTTTGAGGCCGCGACGGTAATACTGTTCCTGGCGGCGCTGATGTTCTTTCCCGGCCTGCTGCTCACCAGTTTCAACCCGGCCAGCGATGCGGCTCCGGCATGGCTCGGCCTGATGCTGATCCCGCTTGCCTGTGCCCTGTGGCAAATTTGTGCCTGGTGGATCATCCGGCCTGCCGGTGCAAAGGGCGATAGCACGGCAAAAGGCCGCTATCAGGATTACTACTCCACGATTTCCGTGCCCCTGGTTACCCTGGCGCTGCTGCTGGCGTGGCATTTCAGCCCGCACATGGTTTATCGTGATAAGTCGATATGGCTGGGTGCGGTCGTCCTGCTGTTCTCCTGCCTGCCGCTGGCCGCTAAGCTGGTACAGGATTTCTGTGCATTAAAAATCACCACACTTTCTGTTCCTGAGCAGCGGCTTATTCGCACCAAAAGACTGGCCGTGGCGCTGCTCGCTGCGCTGGCCTGCCTGTTTTTCTATGGTGCCAGCGAATTCTGCTACTGGATAAAAGTCCGGGCGAACTTTCTCATCTTCCTGACCGTGCTGGCCCTGCTGCCACCCGCTATTTCGCTGCTGCGCCATGCGATAAGAGCCCCCGCCAGAAACCCGGTAAAGAAAAAGCCGGTGGCAGGCATAATCAATCAGATCGGTTACCTGTTTTTACTGGCACTGTTCCTGACCTGGTCAACCCTGCTACTGATCCTGCTCACCGAACTGTTTATCCCGGAAAAATCGTCCGGCTACCCGGCGCTGCTGATGGATACTTTTTTCCTCGCGCTGATGGCGGTCTATTTCTGGCTGACCCGCAAGCGGGTTGATGTCCTGAATCTGTCCTCGATGCACAACTTATATCGCGCAAGGCTGGAACGCGCTTATATCTCAGTGGGTAACTATTTTCGTCGCAACAGGCCGGAAACCGCCGATGCGCGATTTCCGTTAACCCTGCTCTCCGCCTATGAAAGGGATCGGGTAGGGGAAAATCAGAAGTGGCGCATTACCGATGTGCAGCCCGGTGATGACGTGCTGCTGCGCGACTATCATCCTCATCGCTACGGCGGGCCGCTGCACCTGATCAACTGCTGTATCAACCAGACCGTCGATGACCGCACCGGTAACTTTAACGCTGACCGTAAAGGCATGGCGCTAACGCTCAGCCCGCTGGGCATTGAAACCGGCACGCATCTGCCGCAGGCAACGGACTGGCAGGAGGAACATTTATCGAAATGGCTGGCGATCTCCGGCGCGGCGCTGGGTACGGGGATGGGTTCGAACACCCGCACGGGCACGGCCGCCCTGCTGTTTACTTCGGCAATTCGCCTGGGCTACTGGAATGAAAATCTGTTTGCCCGCAAGCATCAGCGTATTGCCACGACGGCAGAAAAGCAGGATCGGCCTAAGCGGGAAATTAAACCGGAGAAATTCCCTCATCTCAGGGCGCTGCTCGGTGAAATGCTGGCCTTTTTCCCCGGCATGAACAGCAGCCTGTGGTACGTATCGGACGGCGGTCATTTTGAAAATACCGGCGTGTATGCCCTGCTGAAGCGCCGGGTGCCGCTCATTGTGCTGGCCGACTGCGGCGCAGACCCGGACTACGGCTATGAAGATATCGAAAACCTGGTCAGGAAGGCGCAAATCGATTACGCCACCCGCATTGAGTTTCTTGATAGTGATGCGGTTGAGCCCACGATGTCGGCACTGTTCACCACGCCCGACTTGCTGAACAAAAGAGAGAATCCGGCTCCGTTTATGCTGGCGCGTATCGTCTACCCAGACCAGGAAGATTACGCCGCGCTGATCGTGGTGAAACCGCACCTGATTGAAAACCTCGGGCTGGACACCGAACGCTATGCCGACAGGCAACCCGCATTCCCGCAGCAGCCCACCAGCGATCAGTTCTTCGATGAAAACCAGTGGGAAGCGTGCCACGAACTTGGCTGGAAGATGGGGGAACGGCTGAGTGGGGAGATTCTGGATAAGGCCCTGGGCTGGGTAAATACGTCACACAGGGATATCGGCAGATAATCTGCTCCCGGCCGGGGCTTTACCCTGGCCGGGAGCCGGAACCGTTAACCAGCACGGCGGTCAAGCCCAGCCGTCAGGCCGGAACGTACACTTCGTGAATACCGTTGAAGTTCTGTAGCCGCTCGCGCCACCACATTGCCGCGTTACCGGTGGCGCTGGACTTCCACGCCAGAAACGCCTGGTCGCGGCGGGTTTCGCTATCCAGCTGGCGCTCAACCAGCGCGCCGCTTTCCAGATGCGGTGCGGCCAGATAGCGCGGCAGATAGCCGCAGCCGAGCCCCGCCACCTGCGCCTGTACCTTATCACTAAAGCTGTGCACGCTGAGGATCGGCTGATCGTCGAGGATCCTCAGATCCATCCCCTCCGCGTGGCGTGAGCTGTCGCGCACCACCACTGCACGATACTGGCGGATCTGATCGCGCAGCAGCGGTTCAGGCAGCGCGGCCAGCGGATGCTCCGGCGCAATGGCAAAGACATATTCCAGCCAGCCAATCGGCACGCACTCAACGCCCGCATGGCGCGCGGGCTGCTGCACGGCACCAAACACAATATCGGCATCGCCGTAGCTCAGCGCTTCCCAGCATCCGGCCAGCACGTCGTGGCGGAACATCAGCCGCGTGTGCTGGTGCTGCTGGTAAAACTCATCAATCAGCCCGGAGAGCAGTGAAAACGGCACCGAGGCATCCAGACTGATGGTCAGCTTGCTCTCCCAGCCGCTTTCCACGTACTGCGCCTGCTGCTCAAGTTCGCCAACCGCCCGTAATAAAACGCGTCCTTTCTCCAGCATCAGCCTGCCGGTTGGCGTGAATGTCGCACGATGGCCGGAGCGATCCAGCAGCGTGATATTCAGGTCACTCTCCATTTTTTGCACGGTATAGCTCAGTGCGGAAGCCGTTTTAAACAGCCTGGCCGCCGCTGCGGCAAAGGTGCCGTGCCGGTCCAGCGCATCCAGAATCAGCAGCGCTTCAAGGTTTAATCGCATGGTGTTCCCCAAACCCAAAAATTGTTTAACAACAACCTAAATTCTTTCCGTTATCAACCAAAGCGCGCCTCTCGTATTGTGTAAACACGCAAGACGAACTGCAAACCAACAACTTAACGAGGATTAAAAAATGTCTAAACTTGACCTGCTGGACCCACAGAACTCCACCCTGATTTTCATCGACCACCAGCCACAAATGTCTTTCGGCGTCGCCAATATCGATCGCCAGCAGCTTAAAAATAACACCGTTGCTTTAGCCAAAGCAGGCAAAATTTTTAACGTGCCGACTATTTATACCTCGGTTGAAACCGAAAGCTTCAGCGGCTACATCTGGCCTGAACTGTTAGCGGTTCACCCGGAGTCTACCCCGATTGAACGTACCTCGATGAACTCCTGGGAAGATGAAGCTTTCGTCAAAGCGGTGAAAGCCACCGGCCGCAAAAAGCTGATTATCTCCGCCCTGTGGACCGAAGTGTGCCTGACCTTCCCGGCGCTGATGGCGCTGAAAGAAGGCTTCGAAGTCTACGTGGTGACCGACACCTCCGGCGGCACCAGCGTGGATGCCCACGAGCGCTCCATCGACCGTATGGTGCAGGCCGGTGCGGTGCCGGTGACCTGGCAGCAGGTGCTGCTGGAGTACCAGCGCGACTGGTCACGTAAAGAGACCTACGACGCGGTGATGGACCTGGTGCGTGAGCACAGCGGTGCCTACGGCATGGGCGTGGATTACGCCTACACCATGGTCCACAAAGCCCCGGCCCGCAAAGCCTGATCCCCCGGCCGCCGGCTCGCATCCGGGGGCGTTTAGGAGAGTAACATGGATTATCCACATCAGCCTGAGCACGTAACCCTGGTCATCACCCACCGTCTGCTGGCGGGTAAGCAGCCGGAGTATGAACAGTGGCTGGAAAAAGTGATGCCGCAGGCGGCATTATTCGACGGCCACCTCGGCGTTAACATTTTAAGACCGGTTCACGGGGAACAGACGTATACGGTGCTGATCAGGTTTGACACGCTGGATAATCTTTATCGCTGGATTAACTCGACCCAGCGCCACGCGCTGATAGCCGAACTGCCGGCCATGCTGTGCGGCCCGGAACATATTGAACTGCGGCCGGGCGCGGCATTCTGGTTTACCCCGCCAACCCCGGAGCGCAAAGCGCCGAAAAAGTGGAAGCAGTTTCTCATCACCCTGGCGGTGATCTATCCCTCCACCAATCTGGTGCCCTGGTTCTGGGGAACGGTACTGCCCGCGGCCAAAGGCACGCTGTGGGGACATTTTCTTAACGACGCATCCGTTGTCGCCCTGGTGGTGTTTATGTGGATGCCGGTGGTAACACGTTTATTAGCTAACTGGCTCGCACCGCGCGGGAAACAAAACCTGGAGAGTAATGATGAATAATGCTTCATTGATCCTGACCAACGGCAATTTCCACACTGTCGATCGTGAAAACCCGCTGGCGACCGCCGTGGCCATCAAAGACGGCAAATTCCTCGCCGTCGGTAGCGAAGCGGAAGTGATGCAGTTTGCCGGTCACGACACCAAAGTTGTCGATTTGAAGGGCCACACCGGTATTCCGGGCCTGAACGACTCGCACCTGCACCTGATCCGCGGCGGGCTGAACTACAACCTCGAACTGCGCTGGGAAGGCGTGCCGTCGCTGGCCGACGCGCTGCGGATGCTGAAAGAGCAGGCGCTGCGTACCCCGAACCCACAGTGGGTGCGCGTGGTGGGCGGCTGGAACGAATTCCAGTTTGCCGAGCGCCGCATGCCGACGCTGGATGAGATCAATGAAGCGGCACCGGACACCCCGGTATTTATTCTGCACCTTTACGACCGTGCCCTGCTGAACCGCGCCGCCCTGCGCGTGGTGGGCTATACCCGCGATACGCCGAACCCGCCGGGCGGCGAGATCCAGCGTGACAGCAACGGCAATCCGACCGGCATGCTGATTGCCCGCCCGAATGCGATGCTGCTGTATTCAACCCTGGCAAAAGGACCGAAGCTGCCGCTGGACCAGCAGGTGAACTCCACCCGCCAGTTTATGCGTGAGCTGAACCGTCTGGGCCTGACCAGCGCCATCGATGCGGGCGGCGGCTTCCAGAACTACCCGGACGATTACGAAGTGATCTCTGAGCTGCACGCGAAAAAGCAGCTGACGGTGCGTATCGCCTATAACCTGTTTACCCAGCGCCCCGGCCACGAGCTGGAAGATTTCGAGAAGTGGACCGATATGCTGAAACCGGGCCAGGGCACCGACTTCTATCGCCACAACGGTGCCGGTGAAATGCTGGTGTTCTCCGCCGCCGACTTCGAAGATTTCCTTGAGCCGCGCCCGGACCTGGCGCCGGGCATGGAAGATGAACTGGAGCGCGTGGTGCGCCATCTGGTGGAACACCGCTGGCCGTTCCGCCTGCACGCCACCTACAACGAATCCATCAGCCGCATGCTGGACGTGTTCGAGAAGGTGAACCGCGATATTCCGTTTAACGGCCTGCACTGGTTCTTTGACCATGCGGAAACCATTACCGAAGCCAACATCGATCGCGTTAAGGCGCTCGGCGGCGGTATCGCCGTGCAGCACCGTATGGCGTTCCAGGGCGAATACTTCGCCGATCGTTACGGTAAAGAAGCGGTGAAGCACACGCCGCCGGTAGCCAAAATGCTCAACGCCGGCGTGCCGGTAGGTCTGGGCACCGACGCGACCCGCGTCGCCAGCTACAATCCGTGGACCGCGCTTTACTGGCTGGTTTCCGGCCGTACCGTAGGCGGCATGGCGATGTACGACGACAGTGCCCGCCTGGATCGTGAAACCGCGCTGATGCTGTGGACCCAGGGCAGCTCCTGGTTCTCCAGCGAGCAGGGCCAAAAGGGCCAGATCAAAGTCGGCCAGCTGGCGGACCTCGCCATTCTGTCGCAGGACTACTTCAGCGTGACGGAAGAGGCGATTAAAGGGATTGAATCGGTGCTGACCGTGGTCGATGGCGAAATCGTTTATGCCGCTGGCGGCTTCACCCCGCTGTCGCCGCCGCCGGTGCCGGTGCTGCCGGAGTGGTCACCCGTTGTCACCGTACCCGGCCACTACCGCAGCGCCCCGCCGCAGGCCAACGGCCGTGCCGCCTTCGCCTCGCAGCCGCACCAGTGCAGCGGTCCCTGCGGTGTGCACAGCCACTCGCACGACGTGGCGCGCCGCTCAACGGTGCCGGTCTCGGATGACAGTGCCTTCTGGGGCGCGCTGGGCTGTTCCTGCTTTGCGTTTTAACTGAGGGTTGCGCCGTTATCGTTTGGGTGACGGCGTATAACGATCGTCATGTCGTCTGATGTGTTTTTTTGCCCATTAAGGTGGGTACTGAGCGCTTCAGACGACAACTCGTCAGGCAACTCTGCGGGATGATTGCACCAGAATCCATCCGTTGCCAGCACCACCGGCAGAGACAAATCCAGGCTAAGTTGTCGATAATCCGGCTTCTCAAGCCGCCGCGCGGTTAACTGCCGAAACACAACATGGCGCTGAGGATGAAGGCAGAGCTGTTGCTCATCAAGGGCACCGAGAGCAAGAGGTAGGCTGTGGGGCTGAGTATGCCAGGTGATAGCGCCATCCATAACCTGACCAACACGGCAGTCGCCGAGATAAAAACAATGTTGAACATCCGTTTTTTTATCGATGAAAAGCAGAAGGAAGCTGCCTTTCGCACAAATGAATCTTCGCTTAATTTTCTCGTGAGTCATGTTGATAGCGTCAGGCACATGCTTGACCGCCAACCGATCGCCCCATGAAAGCAAACTGCCCAACAAGCTCGCGCAAAACAACGAGATAAACTCACCGCTGTCCTTTGCATTCGTTGCTCCATCGGCAACGATCCAGATCTCTGCATTTTCGCCTATGTGAAAATTTGCATAGTCCTGATAGCTATCGCGGAGGCTTCCTTTTAGCGAAGTGATGATTCCTTCAATCATTACTCAATCCGATAATTTGCTGAATTCGACCTTCGAGGTACGTCATCCTGGCCCGATCACCGTTGGTGCTGGTTTGAAGCAAATACTCGAAGTCATCCTCAGCAGTCAGTTTTACAAACTCCTGCGAGATATAGCTCAACATGTCTGGCTCGCTCGGGCTGATTTCTTCGATAAGCGTATCGCGACCATTGATGAGATTCATAATATCTTCCAAATCGCGGCTCGTTAAAAGATCGCCTTCACCCCGTCCATTCCACGCTTCAAGTTTTGTCGCAATAAAATACACCGGGCTCAGTAATCTGATGATAAGACCCGGGCGTAGCTCATAATTTTCTGCCGACTTCAATGCATCAGCGTACCATCTGTTAGTAAAACCTAAGGTGTTATCCGTGGGCATAAAATCCACCTGGATTTCACCCAGGCGTTTCCTGCAGATAACAGAGGATTCAGCATCATCCCTGAATCCTCTCCGCCTAAGTTCCTCTTCAAAGCTGGCATGCTGCACATAGCCCAACGCGCTGGTTATCAGATCGACATCATCCGTTGTTCTCACTGACTGACGCGTATAATCATCGGTAATTAGCAGTCCCGTTGTCACCCCACCAACAAAAGCCGTTTGCTCTAGCAGGTCATTACCCAACGCTTCGGCAACATGAACAATCATTTCTCGTAAGGCGTCAAAATTAGACGTTTTCATTGAAGAGTTTGTCCTCCAGTTTCTCCAGCGCCAGCTTCATCTCCCGCGGATTTCCTATTCGTACGGCATCAAGCAGGGCCAGACAGGCATACAGCTCAGGATCCTGACGGACCGCAAACGGGACCGATTTGTATAAAGGTGCTATTGAAAGCCCCATTTCTTTGCCCAGGGGGTCGGGCCACACCAGCATAAAGTCGCCAGCCGAATAGAGGCTTCCCTGTAAGACGGGCGCGGAGAACGTAGTGGGGATACCCCGCATCAGTTCCGCAGGTTTGACCGGAAAAACCAGTCTTAGACCATAGCGAATAAAATTAAACAGCGTTTTTTTATTCACTTCAATTCGCTGATTGATTCGGCTTATTTTTGCAAGATTCACATTCAGACAGCGCGTTATACAGTTATTAATTTCACTTTTACTGATGCCCAGTGATTCTGACAGCCCTCTGACGCTAAAAAGATACTCTCGCTGCTTTTCAGCCTCGTTTAGACTATCGATCTGGCGTAGCTGATCCGCTTCCCAGCTATCCCCATTCCCCCATGTATCATCAGACCAGCCAGCATCGTGTTGTGATACAGCCGAGTGGAGCAGCAATTCGCCAGCCGCAGCGCGGGTTATGCACAATATTTTAAACAACACCAAAATATCTTGACTTTTCATAAAAATAAAAATGATCCTTGTCCATGAACTTTGATTTATGGACAAAGACTTTCATTACACATTATAAATGTCAATAAATTTTTTATAATCGTATGCCGGAACCTGGCAAAAATGCCTGGGGGAATAGCCTCAGGCGTTTTGTCATATCTGGACCTTACCTGATTCAAATTTCAATAAAATGGTCATATTTGATTAAAAAATCTCTAAAAAAGTCATATTTAAACCATTTACATTCATTTAACCCATAAAAGCTCAATATTGACACCCACGACCTTTAACGATCAAATAATGAGCTAATTGAGCCATTATCTTCGCAAAAAAGGTCATCAATGAACGCTCGTCCTGACAACGCTACTGCCGACAGGCTGCGCAATATCACCAGACAGCTCAACGAGCTGCAGCACGCGCCTTCGCTATAATCCTTCAGGCATAAAAAAAGCCGGGCTAAGCGTCAGCTTAACCCGGCTCGATCGTTTTACAGAAAGTTACGGCAGCGCGTAAGCGATCACGTCATCGCCACGGTTGTCGTTGGTTCCGGTACGGGTTGCGCCACCCGCAACCACCACGATGTACTGCTTACCGTCTTCACCGATATAGGTCATCGGCGCACCCTGTCCGCCAACCGGCAGACGACCACGCCACAGCTCTTTACCGGTGTTGTTATCCAGTGCGCGTACGTAGTAGTCCAGAGAACCGTGGAAGAAGGTCAGGCCGCCTTTGGTCACCAGCGGGCCGCCCATGGTTGGCATACCCAGAGGGATGTCCAGACCCGGCGCGACGCCGTGAATTGGTGCATCCTTGATGGTGCCCATCGGAACCTGCCAGCGGGTTTTACCGGTCGCCAGATCGATAGCGGTCATCGAACCGAACGGCGGCTTGAAGCACGGTACGCCCAGCGGAGAGATAAACATGCCGCGCTCAACGCCCCACGGGGTGCCCAGCTGCTCGGAGTATTCCCCTTCGGTCGTTGCCTGCAGGCCACGGGCATCGGCATCTTCACGCTTGATAAACTGGCCCCACTGCGCCATGCGGATATCGTTAACGATCAGCGTACCGGTAGAAACGTCAATCGCGCCGCCACCCCAGTTAAAGCCACCGTAGTAGCCCGGGTAGATCAGCGTACGTTTTTTATCGGACAGCGGGGTAAACTCGCCTTCCCAACGCATCTCTTTAAACTGCACGCGGCAGTAGAGCTGGTCGAAGATTGATGCGCCCCACATATCGGACTCTTTCAGCGCCTTGGTGCCCACGGAAATCGCCGAGTACGGCTGGGTTTCGGCCACTTTCATGCCCGGCATCGCGTCGGTCGACACTTTGCGCTGTTCCACTTCCACCACCGGCTTACCAGTACGGCGGTCCAGCACAAACACCTGGCCACGTTTGGTCAGCTGGATCAGCACCGGCGTTACGGTGCCGTCTTTGCCCGGCATATCGTACAGAATCGGCTGGGAAGAAACGTCGTAGTCGAACTGATCCTGATTCGCGGTGCGGAAGTGCCACACTTCTTTACCGGTTTTCAGCTCAACGGCCACCACGGAGTCGTTGTACTCGTCAGAGTAAGGATGGCGGTTGCCGGTCCAGAAGTCGGGAGTCTGGTTGCCGGTAGGGAAGTAGGCAATGCCCAGCTTCGCATCGTAGGCCGCCGTGCCCCAGAAGTTCGGCGTTTCAATCGGATAGATTTCGCCTTCAGGCAGCGGGGTGCTGTCTTTCGCACCGCGTGACGCATCCCATGCCCACAGCAGTTTACCGCTGCGTGAGTCATAGCCGCGCACCACGCCGGAGGCTTCGCCGGTGGTCAGGTTGTCGTTAAGCTTACCGCCCACCATCACCACGCCATCGGCAGCCAGCGGCGCAGAGGTCAGGTAGTAAGATCCGTGCGCGGTTGGGCCCAGGCCGTTCAGCAGGTTAACGAAACCTTTATCACCGAAACTCTCATCCAGCTTGCCGGTTTCGGCATCCAGCGAGAAGATACGGCCATCGTTGGTGGTGCTGATAATGCGCTTGTTACCGGCGATCGCTGGCTGGGTGCCGTCCTGCGGCGCCTCGCTCAGCTCGGTGTAAGCCACGCCACGGCAGCGTTTCCAGGTTTTATTCCCGGAAGTCTCTTCGATTTTTGGATCGAAGCGCCACTTCTCTTTACCCGTCACCGGGTCCAGCGCAATCACCTTGTTCAGCGGCGTACACACGTACATGGTGTTGCCGACTTTCAGCGGGGTGGTCTGGTACTCAGAACCATTAATCGCCAGATCGCCGGTGTGATAGGTCCACGCCACTTTCAGATCTTTCACGTTAGCGGTGTTGATCTGGTCGAACTGTGCGAAGCGCTGCCCGCCGGTGTTACGGCCGTAGGCGGTCCAGTCATTGCCGCTGTCGTCCGCGGCTTTCTCATCCAGCACCGGGACTTTATCGGCGGTGGCTTCCACTTCAGGATGCGGACGGAACATACCGGCAAAGATAGCGATGATACCGATCGCCAGCACCGCAGAAACGCCGGCGGCCAGCTTGCAGGAAATCACGCGGCCCAGGTCGGCTTTACGCAGGGTTGGCGCACTCAGCGTCACCAGCAGCGCCACCACCAGGAAGGTGACCGTACGCGGCACCAGCTGCCAGAAGTCGGTACCGACTTCGCTGAATGCCCAGATCAGGCTGACGATCAGCAGTGCCCAGGCAACATACAGCGCCCAGCCTTTCTGGCGGATCAGGCCCAGACCGCTGGCGGCCATCGCCAGACCGGCAGGCAGATAGAACCAGGAACCGCCGAGGGAGATCAGGTACGCGCCGCCCGCCGCCAGGCCTAAGCCCAGCAGCAGAAGCGCAATCCCGATGAGTGTAACCACAATTTTTTTACTGTTATTCATGATCAGATATTTTCCATTAAGAAAAAGTCATTCAGGAAGATAGGTAAAACGACTTTTGCCCAGCACAATGTAGTGTTCGTTCTAATTATTTGATTTTAAATACGTAATCCCCGGATTTCTTCCCCCCTCTGCACCCCTTCTGCGGCATATTCTCTGAACGCAGGCAACACTCATCCCTGACCCATTACATTTGTTGTGGGTTTGAGCCTGCCCGGTTAATTTATTTAAAAATATGATGCAGCAATGTTTGATGTTTGTGACTTAGATCAAATGTTACCGGAGTTTGCTACCGTTGGCAAAACTTTGCCAACGGTAGCAACGATAATTGTTCTCATTTTATACAGCGAAGAAACGACGCAGCTAACACAATCACCAGCGCGAGCTGTCTCCCCGGTGAGGATTTGTTTATTCTGTGGCTCGTAATCTGAGGGCCACGAAGATAAAACGATGAAAAACAAAGTGAGAGAGAAGCAGCAGCAGAAAGCGACCGCCAGCGACGTTGCCGAACTGGTGGGCGTATCAAAATGGACGGTCCTGCGCGCCTTCAAAAACGGTGCATCTATCTCACCGAAAGTTCGGGAACAGGTACTGGAAGCCGCAAACCGGCTGGGATTCCGCCCCAACCTGTTGGCCAGAGGACTGAAACAGCGGAAAACCAATATTATCGGCGTGGTCACCGATGAATTTAACAACCCGCATACCCTGAAAATGCTCAGTGAAGTCAGCCATCAGCTGAACGAACGCGGCTATATGATGCTGCTGCTGAACACCGATTCGCAGGAGAACTATCGTTCGGTGCTGGAAATGGCCGGGCAGCTGCAGGTGGATGGCCTGCTGTTTCTCGCCACCATCCTCAGCGATGAACTGATCCTCACCGCCGAAAGCGTGCATCAGGTGCCGTCGGTTCACGTCTGCCGCAATACCGATACGCCGGATGTTGAAGTAGTCAATATTGACGGCTTCGCCGCCGGGATGGAAATGGGGCAACTGCTGCTGGACCAGGGCTATCAACGCTTTGGTTATATGGAAGGCCGCAACACGGAAACCACCCATTTACTGCGTATGGAAGGCTATGAATCGGTGCTACAGGCGGCGGGGAAAAAGCTGGATATCCTGCTGAAATGTAACCACTACGACCGCGAAATCGCGTATCGCGCCATGAGTGATTACTTACGGGTAACGCCCGCTGAATCACGAATTGATGCGCTGTTTTGCGAGAACGACGTGCTGGCTTTCGGGGCAATGCAGGCGATTCGGGATTATGATGCCGACCTGCACATCGGCATTGTCGGCTTTGATGACGTGGAAGAAGCGCGAACCACCACCTGGAATCTGACCACCTGGGCGCAGCGCTCCGACCTGCAAATTGCCGAAGCGCTCAACCGGCTGCTGGGTTCTCCGGCTGACGAACAGGGTCCGTGGCGATATGGCGAGCTGCGTATCCGCCAGTCCCATCTTAACCCTGCCGCCGACCCCATCAGTGAAGCGAAATAAAGTGATGCACCTTCGGTTTATCCTCCCCCTGATGGAAGCGGGTCACGCTGCTCTGTAAATCGGCATCAGCATTCGATACTCGCTGGTGCTGGCGCAGATGCTCGTGCCAGGACTCCACCAGGAACCACTCCATCAGCGTGCCGCTATCGTGGCTGTGTTCCGCAATCCCCCAGGCATAGGCTCCGTCACGGCGGCGCGTCAGCGACAGCTTCTTAATTTCCGCCAGGAACGCCGGACGATCTTCCACCGCGACCTGGTACTCAATCTGAATCATCACCGGGCCGCGATCGGTAGTCACTTCACCGCTCAGCTCGGGCGCATCCCAGTGGCCGGAAGGCTGCAGATCAGCTTCACCCGCCGGAAGTTTCAGGCGCAGACAGAGCAGTGCGGAAACCAGCAGCAGCAGCGCGGCAACAATCAGCGTCGGCACCAGGCCAATCTGCTGGCCCACCAGACCCCAGACCAGGCTGCCCGCCGCCATCGCCCCGTTGAAAATCATCAGGTAGACCGCCAGCCCACGGCCACGCACCCAGTCCGGCAGTACCGCCTGTGCCACGCCGTTCAGCGAGGTCAGCGCGGTGATCCAGCTGATACCGAGCAGGATCATCAGCGGCAGCGCCAGCGCTTTCACCGGCAGCAGGGCAATCACCACCATCACCAGCGCAGAGAGCACGGCGGAAAACAGCATCAGTCCGTCAACGTTCATCCGCTGGCGCAGCGCAGGCATAATCAGCGCGCCGACGATAGCACCAGTACCCACCGCGCCGAGCATAATGCCGTAGAATCCGGCGCTGCCCTGCAGCAGGTTACGCGCCACCAGCGGCAGCATCGCCCAGATAGCGCTGGCAAAGAAGAAGTAGATAGCCGCCCGTAACAATACGCGATGCAGTTCGCGGCTGGCCTTCACGTATCGAATCCCCGCCCGGAACGCGCCGAGGAAATGCTCGGACAGTTCGTTCTGTGCCTTATGCGGACGCTTCCACCAGATCAGCGCGGCAATAACAAACACGTAGCTCATCACGTCGGCACCGTAGGCCGCCCAGGCACCCAGCGCCGCCAGCAGCAAACCACCGGCAGCAGGGCCAACCGCACGGGCAATGTTGATCCCCAGCGAGTTGAGCGCTACGGCGTTTTTCAACTGTGGGCGCGGCACCAGCTCCGGCACAATTGCCTGCCAGGCTGGCCCCATCAGCGCGGCGCCAATCCCGCCGATAAAGGTTAACGCCACCAGATATTCCACGGTCAGCATATTATTATGCGACAAAATCAGCAGCGTTCCGCTGACGCTGGCCAGCAGCAGCTGCACGAAAATCAGCAGGCGACGGCGGTCCAGGATATCCGACAGCACCCCGGCAGGGATCGCCAGTAGGAAGATCGGCAAGGTCGCGGCGGTCTGCATCAGGGCAACGGCGGCCGGGTTGGAAGACAGCCCGGTCACCAGCCAGGAGCTGGCGACATCGCGCATAAAGCTCCCGGTATTACCGAGGATGGTTGCCGCCCAGATGGCGGCGAACAGCCCCTGTTTCAGCGGAGCGAAGGCCCCTGATTGCGTACTGGTGGTCATTTGCTGTTCCTCAAATCATTGCAGGCGACGTAAACCAGCGCACCGGCCAGTCCAAGGTGTTCAAAAAATCCGTTCATCACCATGCCGCGCTCCGCTACCGGCACCTGCCAGAACGCGTTAGCCATAAAGGTCGCGGCCACGGTAAACAGCGCCAGGGCCAGTGCGCCCAGCCAGCGCAGGCGGCCGCTCAGGATCATCAGTGATGCCCCCAGTTCCAGCACAATCACCGCAGCGGCCATCGGTGCCGCCGGTGACAGACCAAAATGCTGCATCTCGGCTATCGCGCCGGGGAAGTCCAGCAGCTTGACCAGGCCGCCCTGAATATAGGCGGAACAGAGGGCTAACAGCGCCAGCCAGCGAACGGCCGGGAACGGCACGCGGGACGTTAAAGCAGGAATAAGGGCATTACGCATGATTCTCTCCTGCCGGAGCCGCCTTCAGATCGGCTCCGGCATCGGGTTAATGGATCAGGCCTTGCGGGCCGGGGCTTTGTGAACCAGGGTGTAGGCGTAATCCACGCCCATGCCGTAGGCACCGCTGTGCTCACGCACCAGGTCCATCACCGCGTCGTAGGTCTCTTTACGTGACCAGTCGCGCTGGTACTCCAGCAGCACCTGCTGCCAGGTCACCGGCACCGCACCGGCCTGCACCATACGGTCGATGGAGCGCTCGTGGGCATCCACGCTGGTGCCGCCGGAGGTGTCGGTCACCACGTAGACTTCGAAGCCTTCTTTCAGTGCCATCAGCGCCGGGAAGGTCAGGCACACTTCGGTCCACAGGGCGGAGATAATCAGCTTTTTGCGGCCGGTCGCCTTCACCGCTTTCACGAAAGCTTCATCTTCCCAGGAGTTCATTGAGGTACGCTCAATCGGGGTGGATTCAGGGTGAACCGCTAACAGCTCAGGCCAGATGTAGCCGCTGAAGCTTTCGGTTTCAACCGAGGTGTAGATGGTCGGCACGTTAAAAATCTTGCCCGCTTTGGCTAAAGCGACGGTGTTATTTTTAAGCTGCTGGCGATCGATGTTGGCAACACCGAAGGACATCTGCGGCTGATGGTCGATGAAAATCAGGGTGGAGTTCTGTGGGTCCAGCAGGTCGAATTTAGACATTTTCAATTCCTCTTAATGTTTAGTTTTTCAATTTTGTGAGTGATGTTGTGCTGCTGGAAATAAGATTACGGCAGGAGATAAAAAGCGGATAGCGGAAAGAATTTAGCAACTCGTTAAGTTTTTTTTGACAGGTTTTTAGCCATTATATAGAAGAGATTATCCATACATATCATCAAGATAAGTTGATAAGAATTTTCTAACAAGTTGTCAAAATCTCTGCGATATCTATCATTCGACAGGGCATCTAAGATTAATTCCAACAAGACGCAATTAACCTAATTAACAATTCGAGGAAATAACCATGAGCACATTCAATACGCAAGACGGCACGCAAATCTATTACAAAGACTGGGGTACAGGTAAGCCGGTACTGTTCAGCCACGGCTGGCCGCTGGATGCCGACATGTGGGACAGCCAGATGAATTTCCTCGCCGAGCGCGGCTACCGGGTAATTGCTTTTGACCGCCGTGGTTTTGGCCGTTCAGAGCAGCCGTGGGAAGGCTACAACTACGATACGTTCGCTTCCGACATCAACGACCTGATCCAGCACCTTGACCTGACCGACGTGACCCTGGTGGGCTTCTCAATGGGCGGCGGCGATGTGTCCCGCTACATTGGCCGCTACGGCAGCGAGCGCATCAACGCACTGGTACTGCTCGGCGCCGTTACGCCAATCTTCGGCCAGACTGAAGATCACCCGGAAGGGGTTGAGCAGTCGGTGTTTGCCGGTATCCGTGACGGCCTGCGTAAAGACCGTGCTCAGTTTATCAGCGACTTCAGCACGCCGTTCTTCGGCACCAACGCAGGCCAGACCGTCTCTGAAGGCGTACTGACCCAAACGCTGAATATCGCCCTGCTGGCGTCGCTGAAAGGCACCATTGACTGTGTGACCGCCTTCTCGGAAACCGATTTCCGCGGCGATATGGCGAAGATTGACGTGCCAACGCTGGTTATCCACGGCAGCAACGACCAGATCGTACCGTTTGAAGCCACCGGAAAACTGGCGGCAGAGATGATTAAAGGCTCAACGCTGAAAGTGTATGACAATGCCCCACACGGCTTCGCGGTCACGCATCAGGACCAGCTGAATCAGGATCTGCTGGCCTTCCTGCAGCGCTAATTTTACTTCTCATTAAAGGGGGCGATTATGGCAATCGCCCCCTTTTTTATTACTCAGGTTTTTCCAAAGCAAAATTCACCCGCGTGCCGCCAGCCACACCGCGTAGGCTTCATCCCAGATTGCGGCCGGGGTGCCCACCTTACCCAGACCAAAACCGTGGCCGCCCTTGGAAATGCGGATCATCTGTACCGAAACGCCCATCCGGCGGCAGGTATCGTGCATGATCACGCTGTTTTCCGGGTTAGAGGTGGTGTCGTCTTCCGCCTGCGCCATAAACAGCGGCGGATAGGCGCGGGTCACGTAGTTTTGTACCGACCAGTTGGCCTCTTCGGCAGGAGAAGGATGATTGCCCACCAGCGACAGGTGGGTATTGGTATGGGTGTAAGGCGCTTCGAGAGTGATCACCGGATAAATCAGCCCCACGCTGTCGACCTTCGGCACCAGTTCGTCCAGCGCATCCTGCGGCTGATAGGAATCGTATTCAGGCCGGGCGGCGGCCATGCCGAACAGATGTCCTCCGGCGGAGAACCCGAGCAGATGTACGCTGCGCTCCATTGAGCGCACCAGACGGATAGCCCGCTGAGCATCCTGCAACGAAACGAGGTTACCGTCCTGCCAGTGTTCACCGGGAAGACGATAGCTGAGTACATAGGCAGTAAAGCCCTTCGACGTCAGCCAGCGCGCCACCGGCCAGCCTTCGCGCCCCATGCCGATCCAGCGATATCCCCCACCGGCAGCAATCAGCACGCCTTTTCCATTCGGCACTTCCGGCTGAAAACGCTGGATGCCGGGGCTGACGATATTCGACCACGAACCGTTAGGCGAGATGCGCAGCGCCCCTTTAGGGCCTCCACCGCCCGGCGGATCGTCCGGCCACAGAGGAAAAAAGTCCTGACGTGCGAACAGGTTATCGGTGCTCATGGCAAGGACAAACGCGCCGGAGCCAAGCAGCAGGCGGCGGCGACTAATCATCGTACATATCCAACATTCTCAGCAGGAAACAGGGAGGTTATCGTTGAGCGCCAGGACGGCGGATCTCAGTGGCGAAATAGTATTCACAAGCGTGGCAAATTGCTACAGGCGTCACACTTTTTTCATCACTAAATGTGGGATTACTCAGACGGAAACAGACAATAGCGGGTCCTGTTGATTCAGGACCCGGCGGGAAGGTTACTTCACGTTCTTTTTGGTGAACTCTTCGTAGTTTTCTTTGGTGATCACCTGATACGGAATCCACATAAATTTGTCTTTATTAGTACCGTCAATCACCTGCTTCGCCATGGTCACCGCGCCAACACCCTGGCCTGCCGCATCCTGGAACACGGTTAACGCCAGCTTGCCGTTTTTAATAAACTGCAGGGCATCCGGGGTGCCGTCGATGCCGGCGACCAGAATATCTTTTTTACCACTCTGGCCGAGGGCCATAATCGCGCCGATAGCCATCTCATCGTTGTTGGCGGCAATCGCATCAATCTTATCGCCGGAGAGCAGCCAGCCGGAGGTCACATCCACCGCTTCGTTACGCATCCACTGGGCGGACTGCTTCTCGATCACTTTCATATCTTTATATTTGGCGATCACTTCTTCCGTCGCTTTGGTACGCTGACGGGCTTCCTCCGCCGACAGCGCCCCCATCAGAATGGCGACGTTACCTTTGTAATTCATCTTTTTCGCCAGCGCTTCCATCTCCATCTGGCCGCCCAGCAGCGAGTCGGAGCCCACGTAGGCCATCTTGCCGGTCAGCTCAACTTCCGGCTTACGGTTAACAAAGATCAGCGGGATATTGGCTTTTGTGGCCGCATCCATCATGCGTTTAACGCCCTGAGTATCCACCGGGTTCAGAATAATCGCGTCAACGCCCTGATTAATAAAGTTCTCAACCTGCTGAACCTGGACCGCCACATCGCCCTTGGCATCTTCAAACTGCCCCTGAATGTTCTCTTTCTTCATCTCATTAGCCATCTGGGTACGCAGAGTGGAGACAAAGTTAAGATCGAAGTTAGCCAGCGCAACGCCAATGCGCAGGTCTTTCGCCTGGGAAGCCGGAGCCAGCGCCATAGCGCAAACGAGCAGTGCGATTTTTTTCGTGTTCATAGCATGATTCCTGTAGGTATAGGTAAGTTATTATTTTTTAACTACAAAACATCGGGTGAACGTCTTACTTCTTGGAAAAAAAATTGCGGCCAGGGCTGGCCGCATCGGTACTGCATTACTCAAAGTGCGCTTTAAAGCTTGCCAGAGCTGTTTCAGTGTCCCCTGACGCCCAGCCTTCCAGCGCAATTACCCCCCGGTAATTCATGGCGCGCAGCGCTTTCGCCACCGCGCGATAGTTGATCTCTCCGGTGCCCGGCTCGCAGCGGCCCGGTACATCCGCCACCTGAATTTCACCGATCGCATTACCGCTGCGCTGTACCAGCTCAATCAGGTTGCCCTCGCCGATCTGCGCGTGGTAGAGGTCCAGATTCATCTTCAAATACGGGCTGTTGACCGCTTCCACCAGCGCCAGGGTATCCGCCGCTTTGGCGAACGGCGTACGCGGATGATCGACGGCGGTATTAAGGTTTTCCAGGGTGAACACCCGCCCGGCTTTCTCGCCCAGCGCCGCCAGCTTCTCCAGCGTTCTCACCGCTTTCACCCACATCTCACCGGTGACGATATCCACCGGCTTCACCGGCAGGCCCTTATTATCCAGCCCGGTGCCGTGCAGATTCAGCGACGGGCAGTTCAGCCGCTCGGCCACCGCCAGCGACTCGGCGGCGCTGCTCAGCAGGTTTTCAATTTCTGCATCGTCGGTCAGGTTGCCGGTCAGATAACCGGTCATCGAGGTGAAGCGTGCACCGGTCGCCGCCAGCGCATCGATATCTTTATTTTCCCAGTGCCAGATCTCCACGCCGAAGCCCAGCTGGTGAATGCGCTGCACGCGTTCAATAAACGGCAGATCGAGGAAAACCATTTCGGCACTGACGGACAGGCTGTAATCGGACATGGTGACGATCCTTATAATTTAACCGGGAGGTTTTGCTGTACGGAGGCGATACAGGCCAGCGCAATCGCCAGCGCGTTCCGCGCATCTTCACCGGTAGCACGCGGGGTTTCGCCGGTGGCAGCGCAGCGGACAAACTCAGTGAGTTCAGCAATGTAGGCGTCGGCCAGCAGATCGGTGTCCTGGCGCGACGTATCAATCGAGATACCTTCCGCCGTGTAGCGCACCGCGTTGTTGACGTTGATATTGCCGATTTGCAGCATGCCGTTGCTGCCGAACACTTCGCCGCGCACGTCGTAGCCGTACACCGCCTGGAAGTTAGCTTCGGCAATGGCGATCGCGCCGTTATCAAAGCGGATAGTGACCACGGAGGTATCCAGCAGGCCTTTGTCCTTGAAGTCCGGGCGCACCAGCGCGTCGGCAATGGCATAGACTTCCACCGGTTTCGCACCCGGGTTGCAGTGCAGCAGGGTGTCGAAATCGTGGATCAGCGTTTCCAGATAAATCGTCCACGGTGGGATTGGCGTAGGATCGCGCAGCGGGGCCGGGTCGCGGGTCAGCGAGCGCAGCAGCTGCGGCGTACCGATTTTACCGGCCTTGATTTCCGCCAGCGCGGCGGCAAATCCGCTGGCAAAGCGGCGGTTGAAGCCCACCTGCAGCACCACACCGGCCTCGCGGGCGGCGGCAATGGCGCGATCGGCTTCTTCAAGGGTCACGGCCATCGGTTTTTCGCAGAAGACGTGCTTACCGGCGCGCGCGGCGGCGACCACCAGTTCAGCATGAGTACGCGCCGGGGAAACGATGACCACCGCGTCAATATCCGGGCTGTCGAGCATCGCCTGCGGTTCGCTGTAGAAACGCTCCACGCCGAGTTTTTCCGCCAGCCGCTGGGCCGCGCCCGGAACAGGATCGGCCACCGCCGCCAGTACTGCACCCGGTACACGCTGAGCCAGAGAGGCCGCGTGAAAGCTCCCCATCCGTCCCGCGCCAATCAGACCTACGCGTATAATTTTTTTTGTTGCAGACATCTTGTTCCCCTTCAGGTTACTGGCAGACATTCGTTGTGTCTTTGTCATAAGCAAAGGCTATGCCAGCCTGACAATCCCCTGACGTCGCGCTTTTCTCTGCCCGCTGCGATCACAAAATGGACATAAAAAAAACATGTCAACTTAACATGTCGATAAAATGGACACTCGATTAGCGGAGGGAAGAGCATGAATCATCAACCCGTTCTGAGGGCAGCCATTGGCGCAGAGTGCGACGGTAAGCTGAGCCTGCCGGAAAACAGTCAGGAAGCCCGGCGCTGGGATGCGCTGCTTGAGCAGGCACGCCGTGATTTTGATGCCGGTAAAGAGCCGGATTTCGTGCGCCCCGACATTCTGAACTCGTGGAAATACAGCCGCGATGCCGGTATCGACCCGGCTTTTTTTGCCTACACCTTCCCACCGCAGGATGAGGTGAAGCAGATTCTGGCGGATAACGCCGTGCTGATTGAGGTGGCGAGAGGGATTATGGAAAATCTGCTGGCCTATAATCCCGACGGCCATATTAATCTCACCGACGCCAACGGCATCACCCTCTCCTACTGCGGGCTGGATATCACCCCGGTGGGCAGCATCCTGCATGAATCCGAGATGGGGACCAACTGCACCGCGCGCTGCCTGAAGCAGCAGCGGGTGGTCTATCTGCTCAGCGGTGAAAACTGGAAGTTTGCTCTGCGCAGCCGCCACTATCCCTGTGCCGCAGCGCCAATCCGCGATGCCGAAGGGCGGATGATTGGCGTACTGACGCTGACCGCCACCCAGGACAACTTCCACTATCACACCCTCGGCACCGTACAGGCGGCGGCGGAAGCGGTGGGCCAGCAGCTGATCCTGCGCGCCCTGCTGGCGGAGCAGAAGTCGATCCTGGAAACATTGAATGAAGGGGTGATCGTGCTGGATCGCAGCGGGACGATCAAAACCATCAACCGCTACGCGCGGCAGATCTTCCACGGCTTCGCCCGCACCGGCCATCAGGTGGATGCGGTGCTGAATCCGCAAAACGCGCGGCTGGCGACCATGACCTTCTGCAACGACCGCGAAGTAGTGTTTGTACCGTCAGAAAATCAGCACGTCTCCTGCCTGGTGTCGGTGATGCCCGCGCCGACCGGCGGCAAGATTATCGCCCTGCGGGAAAACCAGCGTATTCGCGCTATTACTCGCCGGGTGATGGGCGTTAACGCCAGCTATACCTTCGACATGCTGTGCGGCAGCGCGCCCACGCTGATGGCGGCAATGGAAAAAGCGCGCAGCTGCTGCCGCAGTGACAGTACGGTGCTGCTGACCGGCGAGAGCGGCACCGGCAAAGAGCTGTTTGCCCAGGCGATCCACAATGAAAGCCTGCGCAGCGGCGAAGCGTTTATCGCCGTGAACTGCGGCGCGCTGCCGCGCGATCTGGTGCAGAGCGAGCTGTTTGGCTACGCCGACGGCGCGTTTACCGGCTCGCGTCGCGGCGGCGCGGCGGGGAAATTTGAGCTGGCCGACGGCGGCACCTTGTTCCTTGATGAGATTGGCGATATGCCGCTGGAGGCACAAACCAGCCTGCTGCGCGTATTGCAGGAGAGTGAAGTGGTGCGCATCGGCGCATCGCAGGCGGTGAAGGTGAACGTGCGGATTATCGCCGCGACCAACTGCAATCTGCTAAAAGCGGTGGAGACCGGCGCGTTTCGCCGCGACCTGTACTACCGGCTGAACGTCATCTCGATCCCCATTCCGGCACTGCGCGAACGCAGTAGCGATATTCCGGCACTCACCGAATGGTTCCGGGAAAAGGTCTGCACCCAGCTGAAAAAGGTGAACGTGCAGTTTACGCCACGGGCGATTGAGGCGCTGTGCCAGTATCCGTGGCCGGGCAACGTGCGCGAGCTGGAAAACATCGTCGAGCGCGTGATCAATACCCATAACGGGCTGCATATTGACGCCGTCGATCTGCCGGAAGAGGTGATCCAGGCAGGCCGCTCACAGCCGGAGTTGGCGGTTTCACGGGGCACCGCCACCCACGCCGTGCGGCTGGATGAAAATGAGCGTGTGCATATTATTGCCACGCTGAATTCGCTCAACGGCAATCTGCGGCAGGCCGCACAGCAGATGGGGCTGTCGCGCGCCGGGCTGTATAACAAACTGAAGAAGTACGCGATAAGCGTGGATGAGTTCCGCCGGTAGCACAGTGCTACCGGCAGGAGTCTGAGCAAATCAGATTAAGGTTTTGTCTTTATCTTTGCGCGACATGCTGTCGAGGTAGCCCATCACAAAGGCGGACAGCACGAAGGTCAGGTGAATAATCACGTACCACAGCAGCTTGTTGTCGGGCACGTTGCGCGCGTCCATAAAGATCCGCAGCAGGTGGATCGAAGAGATCGCCACAATCGACGCCGCCACTTTGTTCTTCAGCGAGCCGGAGTCCATTTTACCCAGCCAGCTCAGCTTTTCGCGGTGCTCGTCCAGATCCAGCTTGGAAACGAAGTTTTCATAGCCGGAGAGCATCACCATTACCAGCAGCCCACCGACCAGGGTCATGTCGATCATCGACAGCAGCATCAGCACCATGTCGTTTTCGGTCATCTCAATCACGTGCGGCAGCAGGTGGAAGACTTCCTGGAAAAACTTAATGCCCAGCGCCAGCAATCCCAGCGACAGCCCAAGGTAGATTGGAGCCAACAGCCAACGTGAGGTGTAAATCAGATTTTCAACGAAACGTTCCATAGCATCCAGTTCAGAGTTCAACACGGTGCACAGTATAACTGATGGTCGATGAACTTTAGCAGGCGCGGAGGACCGGAATCGGAACAATTTAAACGACTTTACGTTGCGGGAAGGTCATCCCGCAGCGAAGGCAGCTGGCCACCGGGTGGCGAAAGGCATTAGTGATACTGACGGTACTGCACGCGGTAGTCGCGCGGAGTGACGTTGAAGTGCTTTTTAAACACCCGCTGGAAGCACTGCTGGGAGGAGAAACCCAGATCCATCGAAATCGTCATAATGCTTTTGGTGGAATTAACCAGGCACTGTGCGGCCTGATCCAGGCGGCGGCTGCGGATAAAACTCGCCAGCGTAATGCCTTTTTTCTCTTTGAAGGCCCGCTGTAAATGCCACTTGGAGTAGCCTGATTTGGCCGCCACGGCTTCGATATTCAGCCCTTCTTCCAGATGTTCATCAATCCAGTCTACGATGACGTCTACGATTTCATTTTTCATTTCTACACACTCCACAACGGCAGCGAATTACCCGCATCTGCTTCTGCCATTCATTTTTACGATGGAATTATCTTTTTGATTTATATAATGAAACAGGTGATATGCAAAAATTAACGGTACATATCAATAAAAAGTAGAAAGGATGTTATTAGCAAGTTTAAAATAGCTCAAATAGATAATTTGAATCTGCTGATATAGACAGGAACTATATAACCCTATGATGGATCTTAATCTGGTTCGGGTTTTCATCGCCATTTATGAAACCCGCAGCGTCAGCGGTGCTGCCGATCGGCTGTTCATCACCCAGCCTTCTGCTAGCTATGCGCTAGCCCGTCTGCGGTCTGCGACGGATAACGAGCTGTTTAAACGCAGCCGAAAAGGGATGCTGCCGACGCCGGTTGCCAGCCATCTGTATAAGGTTTTTAAGCAGTCGCTCAGCGGGATCGAAAAAGCCGTGGCGGATACCCGCAGCTTCTCTCCGGAAACATCTTTTCACAAATTTAGCCTCGCGCTCTCCGACCTCGGCGAACAGCTGCTGCTGCCCAGGCTGGTTAAGCATCTGCGCGAGCTGGCGCCAAATGTGCAGCTGGAAGTGATGCCGATCGAGATGATGCGCATCGATGAATGGCTATTGACCGGGAAAGTGGATGCCACGCTGTGCAGCCGTAACGAAAGCATTTCACCAATTGCCCAGCGCGACAGAATTATGGATGAGCGCTACGTCTGCCTGGTGAATAACCAGCATCCGCGCATCGGCGGCGAGCTGACGCTGCATGACTATCTGGCCGAGCAGCACATTATCGTGTCGACCATCAGCGGGCATCATATGGTGGAGGCGCAAATTAAGGAGTATGGCTTTGAGCGGCGCATCGCGCTGGAGGTGCCGCACTTTACCGCGCTGGGCGAGATTATCGCCAGCAGCGAGCTGCTGGTGACCATTCCGCTCAGCGCGGCGAAAATCTATGCCGCGCGCGGCAACGGGCGCATCGTCGAACTGCCGTTCCAGCTGCCGAATCTGGAGGTTTATCTCTACGGCCATACCGAGATCGGCGACATCACCGCCAAGACCTGGTTCTATAACACGCTGAAAGAAGCCTGCCCGGTACTGATGGAGAACTGACCCGGCAATCAGCCTTTGCGGCGTGGGCCACGGCTCCAGTAGGCCATAAAGCTGATGCAGTCCTGAGCCAGGCCGCGCTCGCCGATCAGGTAGCGGCGCAGGTGCTTCACCGCGCTCGATTCAGCCGCCACCCAGCCGTGGAAGCGCACGTCGTCGTGGTCGGCGCGATCCCACACCAGCTGCCCTTCGGCCTCTTCGCGCAGATCTTCCCGCGCCAGCGCACTGTCCGGCAGGCGCACGTGCTCGCGCACCGCGCTCAGCAATGCTTCACCGTAGCTGGCTCCGCTGGCGTCACGCGGCAGCCAGTGAATATCGGCAAAGGCGTACTGGCTGAGATCGACGCAGTCGCCGCGCTCGGGCACTTCCAGGAACACCTGTAACTGCGGCGGGTTCTGCCAGCTGGAGAGCTGCTCAAGAATTGCCTTCGCCGCCGGTAGCGCGGTTTCATCCGCCACCACCAGCCCCTGCTTCACCTGCTCGTGCGGATTCCATTCGTAGCCACCGCTGTCCTGACCATATTCGCGATTCGGCGCGGCGATTTGCATCGCGTCGCCCGGCTGCGCGTCCAGCGCCCAGGCCGACGCCGGGCCTTCGGTGCCGTGCATCACGAATTCCACTTCCATCTCCGGCACCTCGGCGTCGGCGTTAACGTGGCGAAGAGTATAGGTGCGCATAATCGGGCGATCTTCCACCGGCAGCTTACCGAGGTTTTCCCACCACGTCAGGCCGTTATCGACCAGTTCGAACGGTTTGCCGCTCGGCGGTGGCAGCAGCAGCTTGATGCGCTGGTCCGGCGCATCCATCTTCATCTGGCGCACTTCCTCACCGCTAAACACGCAGCACAGCATCGAAGGAGACAGTACCTGCTTGCGCGCCAGTACGACATTGAATAAGCGATAACTCTGAGCAGCCATAGATCCACCTTGTTAACCGAAAGCCGTGCGCGCGTGCCGCACATAAGGGCAGCAAGAATAGCAAAGGCAAATGATAATGAGAATGCGTATTACCCCAATCCGTATCCAGCTGCATTTATCCGCGTGTGCCACCCGGGCGGAAGGCGTTGATCTCCGTCGCGAAAGCGTTCAACGTAAGGTTTTTCTTTATCGCGGAGTCTGTCGATGTCATTAAGCCTTCTGACGCAGCTGGCCGATATCCCGGCCAGTCAGTGGGATGCCCTGGCCCTCAACGACCAGCCTTTTATGCGCCACGCTTTCCTCAGCGCGCTGGAAGAGAGCGGCTCGGTGGGCGGACGCAGCGGCTGGCAGCCGCAGCATTTACTGTGGCGCGAGGGTGACCGCGTGCTGGCGGCAATGCCGGGCTACGGCAAACGGCACTCCATGGGCGAATACGTCTTCGATCACGCCTGGGCGGATGCCAGCCAGCGGGCGGGCATTCCCTACTATCCCAAGTGGCTGTCGGCGGTGCCGTTCAGCCCGGTGGGCGGCGCGCGGCTGCTGGGCGAAGCGCAGGCAGCCGACCGGCTGCTACAGGCGCTGCCGGAATTTCTTTCCACCCATGGTTTTTACAGCGGCCATATCAACTTTAACGACGCTGCGCTCGGCGATCGGCTGGCGGAGGACGGTCGCTGGCTGCCGCGCCTCGGCTGCCAGTATCACTGGCACAATCGCGGCTACCGCGATTTTCAGGATTTTCTCGACGCGCTGACCTCGCGCAAGCGTAAGCAGCTGCGCAAGGAGCGCGAAGGCGTACGCCAGCAGGACATTGAATTTTGCTGGTATCAGGGACACGAACTGAGCGAAGCGCAGTGGGATTTTGTTTACACCTGCTACGCCAACACCTACTTCGTTCGCGGCCGCCAGCCCTATCTCACCCGCCCGTTTTTCAGCCTGCTGGCGGCACGCATGCCGGAAGCGCTGCGCATCACCATCGCCAGCCAGCATCGCCAGCCGGTGGCGATGGCGCTGAGCCTGGTCGACGGCAGCACCTTCTACGGCCGCTACTGGGGCTGCCTGGCGGAGTTCAACCACCTGCACTTTGAAACCTGTTTCTATCAGGGGATGGAGTATGCGATCGATAACGGGCTACAGCGCTTTGACGCCGGGGCGCAGGGGGAGCACAAGCTGATACGCGGTTTTGAACCGGTACTGACCGAATCCTGGCACCTGCTGCGCCACGGCGGCCTGCATGACGCCGTGGCGGATTTCCTGCAGCAGGAGCGCGACGGCGTGCGCGCCTGGGCTGAGGAAGCCCGCGACGCACTGCCGTACCGGCTTAACGCCGGATAACGCTACTGTTCGCCGACGAAGCCGCCGGTCTGATGCCGCCACAGCCGCGCATACAGGCCGTCCTTCGCCAGCAGTTCGGCGTGGCTGCCGATCTCGACAATCCGCCCCTGTTCCAGCACCACCAGCCGGTCCATGCGGGCAATGGTCGACAGGCGGTGGGCGATGGCGATCACCGTTTTGCCGCCCATCAGCCCTTCCAGACTTTCCTGAATCGCCGCTTCCACTTCGGAATCCAGCGCCGAGGTGGCCTCATCCATAATCAAAATCGGCGCATCCTTCAGCAGCACACGGGCGATGGCGATACGCTGGCGCTGACCGCCGGAAAGCTTCACGCCGCGTTCGCCGACGTGTGCATCCAGTCCGGTGCGGCCCTGGAGATCCGACAGCAGCGGAATAAACTCATCGGCCTTCGCCCGGTGGATCGCCTGCAGCATCTCCTCTTCGCTGGCGCCGGGGCGGCCATACAGCAGGTTTTCGCGAATGGAACGGTGCAGCAGCGAGGTATCCTGAGTAATCATCCCTATCTGCGCGCGCAGGCTCTCCTGGCTGACGTCGGCAATGTTCTGGCCGTCGATCAGAATCCGCCCGCCGTTGAGGTCGTAGAGCCGCAGCAGCAGGTTAACCAGCGTCGATTTCCCGGCACCCGACGGGCCAATCAGGCCAATTTTCTCGCCGGGACGAATGGTCAGTTGCAGGCCGTCAATCACCCGCCGTTCGCCGCCGTAGTTAAAGGTAATGCCGTCAAACTGGATTTCGCCACGGCTGACATCCAGCGCCGCCGCATCGGGTTTATCACTCACGCTCAGCGGCTGGGAGATGGTTTTCAAGCCGTCCTGCACCATGCCGATGTTTTCAAAGATGCCGTTCACCACCCACATGATCCAGCCGGACATATTCACGATGCGGATCACCAGCCCGGTAGCCAGCGCGATCGCGCCGACGCTGATCAGCGACTGGCCCCACAGCCACAGCGACAGCCCGGTGGTGCTGACAATCAGCAGGCCGTTGAGCGTGGTGACCACCACATCCATCCCGGTCACCATTCGCCCCTGGCTGCGGGTTTTCTGCGTCTGATCGTCCAGCGCTTCCCGCGCATAGCTGCGTTCCAGATCGCCGTGGGCAAACAGCTTGAGGGTGGCGATATTGGTGTAGCCATCCACAATAAAACCCATCAGCCGCGAGCGTGAATCCGAGGAGGCCACCGAACGCGCTTTGATCCTCGGCACAAAATACTTCAGGCACAGCACGTAGCCGATAATCCACAGGATCAGCGGAATGGTCAGCCGCCAGTCGGCTTCGGCGAACAGCACCAGCGTGGTCACCGCGTAGATCACCACGTGCCACAGCGCGTCCACCATCTGCACCGCAGAATCGCGCAGCGCGCTGCCGGTCTGCATAATGCGCTGGGCGATGCGCCCGGCAAAGTCGTTCTGGAAAAAGTTCAGGCTCTGGCGCAGCACGTAGTTATGATGCTGCCAGCGGATCATATTGGTCATGCCGGGGTTAATGGTCTGATGCACCAGCAGATCGTGAAGGCCGATAAACAGCGGACGAAACAGCATTGCCACCGCAGCCATCCAAAGCAGTTCGCCGTAGTGATCCTGAAAGAAGCTGGCGGCCGGGGTGCTGTTCACCAGATCGATAATCCGGCTGAGATAGCGAAACAGCGAAACTTCGATTAAAGACGCAATCAGGCCAATCACCAGCAGCAGCGCAAAGACCGGCCACACCTGGCGCAGATAGAACAGATAGAAGGGCCACACGCTGTCGGGTGGCGTGGTGCCCCGGGCTTCCCTGAAGGTATCGATCATCCTTTCAACACGGTGATAAAACATAAGACAGGCTCAGTTGACCAACGGAACCCTGAAGCTTAGTGCATCAGACCGGTCATCAGGCGTCAGTCAGTGCCTTTGTATCGTAAATAATCCACCGATGCGGCGGCCGGACGGCGAAATGCAGATTCCTGGATGCACAACGGCCGCAAAGGCTGCTTTAATAACGCCAGCGCCTGCGGCCACGGAAAAACGTGCCCGCAGGGATTTCTGCCCCTCGGAATCAGGAAAAGCATGTGGAACGTCTGGACTGCGATCGGATGTTTGTAGCGGTAATGGAACTGGGCAGCTTCGCGGCGGCGGCCGCGCGGCTGGGCACCAGCAGCGGGCAGGCGTCCAAGCTGGTCGCCAGGCTGGAAAGCGAGCTGGGCGTACAGCTGCTCAAGCGCAGCACCCGCGCTCTGTCGCCGACCGAAGTCGGGCTGGCCTACTTCGACCGCATTAAAAACCTGCTGGAAGAGTGGGACGCGCTGGATGCCTCGGTGCGACATGCGGCGGGGAAACCGACCGGTCGCATCAAGCTCAGCGCGCCCATTACCTTTGGTGCCAGCCAGCTGGCCCCGGTACTGATCGCCTTTGCCCGCGAATACCCGGAAATCGAGCTGGACGTTAACTTCTCCGATCGGCTGGTCAACATCGTGGATGAGGGCTTTGACGTGGCGATCCGCATCGGCAGGCTGAGCGACAGCCGCCTGATTGCCCGCCACCTCAGCGATATGCGGGTGGTGATTGCCGCCAGCGATGAGTACCTGAGCGCGCACGGCACGCCGATCCGCTATCAGCAGCTGGCCGATCACAACTGCATTATCGACACCAATTTTCGCGATCCCTTTAACTGGCCGTTCAGCGTAGACGGCGAAGCGGTTACCCTGCCGGTGCGCGGCCGCCTGCACTTTTCCAACGCCGAAGCCAGCCTGACCGCCGCGCTGAGCGGGCTGGGCATTGCCCGGCTGCCGACCTTTATTGCCGGTCCGGCGCTGCGGGCGGGCACCATTCGCCCCCTGCTGCGCCACAGCGAAATCCCGCCGCTCGGGCTGTACGCGGTATATCCCCCGGCGCGCCATCTGGCGCATAAAGTCCGGGCGCTGATCGACTTCCTGGTCAGCCACTATGACGGTGAGCCGGAGTGGGATCGCGGCTGGTGATTACTTCCAAAACGGAAGGAATGTTTGCGTTTCTGGCGGGATAATCAGCGTCAGGGAATCAGTGTAAAGTACGTTCCATCAACCCCCGATGGCATACTGAATAAGGTAAATAACATGACTGATACCCGCACCGCTCCCTGGGCCGCACTCATTCTGCGTCTTTCTCTCGGCATCCTGTTCCTGGCCCATGCCGGTCTGAAACTGTTTGTCTTTACGCCCGCAGGCACCGCAAAATTCTTCGCCTCGCTGGGCCTGCCCGGCGGCCTGGCATACGTCACTATCGTCTGGGAAATTCTCGGTGCGGTGGCGCTGATCGTCGGCTACCGTCCGCGCATCGCTGCAATTGTGCTGATCCCGGTGCTGCTCGGTGCGATTTTCACCGTACACGGTCCGGCAGGCTTCTGGTTCACTAACCCGAACGGCGGCTGGGAATATCCGGTATTCTGGGCCATCAGCCTGGTGGTACTGGCGCTGATCGGCGACGGTAAGTACGCGCTGAAAGCCTCCCTGCCTTCTTCACGTCTGCGCTAAGGAAGTTGCTATGCTGGTAAACGGTAAATGGACGGCGGACTGGCACCCGGTGCAGGCCACCGATGAGAAAGGCGGCTTCGTCCGTCAGATCTCCAGCTTCCGCCACTGGGTGACACCCGATGGCGCACCCGGCCCCACCGGTGACGGCGGGTTTGCCGCCGAAGCGGATCGCTACCACCTGTACGTGGCGCTGATCTGTCCGTGGGCATCACGCACACTGATCGCCCGCAGCCTGAAAGGTCTGCAGGATGTGGTCAGCGTCTCGGTGGTGGAGCCGAAGCTGACCGATGAAGGCTGGCGCTTCGGCGACTATCCCGGTTCCGACCGCGATACGCTGAATCACGCCGAGTATCTGCATCAGCTTTACACCCGCGCCGACGACAGCTTTACCGGCCGCGCAACGGTGCCGGTGCTGTGGGATAAAAAAACCGCTACCATCGTCAGCAACGAATCCGCCGACATTCTGCGGATGTTTAACAGCGGTTTCGGCAACCTGGCGAGCAACAACCTCGACCTCTGTCCGCTGGCGCTGCGGGACGAGATCGACGCCCTGAACGCGGAAATCTATCCCCGGCTGAACAACGGCGTGTACCGCGCCGGGTTTGCCACGACCGAAGTCAGCTACCGCGAAGCCTTTAACGATGTTTTCGGTATGCTGGATACGCTGGAGATGCGCCTGAGCCAGCGCGGCCCGTGGCTGTTTGGCGAGTCGCTGACCGAGGCCGATATCCGCCTGTTCGTGACCCTGATCCGCTTTGACGTGGCCTATCACGGCATCTTTAAGTGCAATCAGCGGCAGCTGCGTGATTACCCGGCGCTAAACGGCTTCCTGCTGGGCATGCTGGCGCTGCCGGGCGTTCGCCAGACGGTGAGTATCGACCATATTAAGCAGGGCTATTACTCGATTAAGAGCCTGAACCCGAACGGAATTGTGCCTGCCGGTCCCGATATGACCGCGTACGGTTTGTAATCTGCATCAGGAGAAATGTCATGACAGGTCTGGTTATTTTACTGCACGGCGTGGGCAGCAACGGCAACGATCTGGCCGGGCTGGGTCGCCACTGGGCACCGAGCCTGCCGGGCGTGAGTTTCGCCAGCCCTGACGCGCCGTTCCATTTTGAGCACGGCGCGGGCTATCAGTGGTTCAGCCTGGCCGGTATTACGCCGGCTAACCGCCCGGCGCGCGTGGCCGCAGCGCGGGAAGCATTTGACCGCGAGCTGACGGCGATCCTTGAACAGCATCAGATGACCGATAAGCTCGACAAAGTGGTGCTGGTCGGCTTCTCGCAGGGGTCGATTATGGCGCTGGATGCGCTGGTGTCCGGCCGCTGGCCGGTCGCGGGGATCGTGGCCTTCTCTGGCCGCCTGGCCTCACCGCAGCCGTTGACTCCGGCGCTCAATACTCCGGTGCTGCTGATCCACGGTATGGCCGACGGCGTCATCCCGGTGGCAGAGAGCGAAGTGGCGGCGGAGACATTGCGCGATCTGGGCGTCAGCGCCCGCAGCGACTTCGAGCCGGGGACCGGACACACTATTTCGGCACGCGGGGCACAGCTTGCGGCGGAGTTTATTGCCGGGCGTTTGAATTTAAGCTGAGTGGATGTATCATCCTGATGTCAACAGAGGATAATTCCTCTATGGTCAGAGTTACCTCTTCTGAACCGAAAACAAACCGACCTCACCCGTCGGTTTTTTTTCGTCTTAATACTGCTGCCTGCTGCCCGGAATCATCCTTATCTTCTGATGAATGTCCATCGCCTGACCCTTTCCTGACGACAACCACTCCTCCTTTTTCACTGACTGAACAAGGGCTGATCCATATCATCTGTTTATCGAAAAGTTAGCACGATCATGGTTACCGCACTTATTGTTAATCAACTCATAGTAACTTACGTTACTATTCATTCATCGGAGGCAAACAACCTCCTCACCATACAAATGAAGGAATACGACCATGAAAACTATCAAAACACTGTCTGTTGCTGCCGTTGCTGCTCTGTCATTGATGTCTTTCGGTAGCTTTGCTCAGAGCATTACTGCCACCTCTTCTACCCTTGACGGCGCTGAAGCGAAAATCGCCGCTCAGGCTCAGCAGGCGGGTGCAGGCTACAAAATCACCAGTGCACGCGTTGAAAACGGCGCATACGTTTCTGCGGAATTGATCAAATAAAAATGGTCGCATAAGGATATGCCAGAAGAGGGGGGCCCCGGGGGGGGGGGGGGGGGGGTTGGTGGGGGGGGGAATGGTTTTAAAAGCGGGAAGG
>NZ_JACVTS010000022.1:0-112066 GCF_016624545.1 Erwinia sp. S38
ACGTCCCCCTTGATTAAGGATAGCGTTGCATCGACCCATTGAACTCACAGCCAAAAGCGGACGTTACTAACGCATCGGAGAGTTAGAATACGGTTAGCAAGGTCACGCCCTCTTAAGCGTCTGGGCGAGGTGGGGAAAGTGCTGCGCGCCAGAGAAATTACCAATATGCATCCAAATCTATTGTATCGCTCTCTGGTGCAAGTTCTTTTGATAACCTCTCAATCTGTATTACTACTGGGGTGTGGAAAGCGGTACCAGATACTACACATGCACCTGAAGGAAGTGATGGAATTAAAGCGCGAGATGAGTTATCAAGGTTGTTTAAAGAGTTTTTTAGCAAAAATATATCATTATCATTAACTAAGCGATGCAGAAAATAATTGTGAATTTGAGACACTATTGTTGGAGATATATCCGCAGGCCTTTGGCTGGAAATTGTTATAAAAAAACCAAATTTACGTCCTTCTTTGATTATTTCCTCGAAAAGTTCAAGTCTATAGTCTTTCCAGGTTTCGGACTCTCTAACTGAACTTTCAGAAAGGATGTTATGTGCTTCATCAATAATTAAATGGAAACTTTTTTCTTTTCCTTCGAAACGCTTATGTTCTAAGAAAGAACACTTAGCAATCATCATTGGTATGGTTTTTTTTATGTCTTGATTGCAGTTCTTTAGGGAAATGAATATTAATGGCGAGGGGTGAATTTCAACATCGGAAATTACCTTAATGACTTTCTCAAGTGATTTTGCAGATGCATTTATTTTACCAATTAAAGGGCTTATATGTTCATATTGAACATAGTTTCTAGATACTGATTGTATGAGCTGCAATGTTGCGCGTACTGATAATTGCTCGAATGCTGTAAGCTCCTCATGGTTTATATATGTATCTCTTAGGGTTGGGGTATGCGACAAATACTCTTCTGGCGTGCTTGGATAAACTCCTCCTAAATAGTATTTATTGTTTTCACCTCTAGAAAACCAACTAAATTTCGCCAGTTCATTATTTATTTTCCCTTCATTTTCAGGATTGATAATCTTTATTACACTAAGTAAGACACTTATTGTTTCTCTATGTTGGTTCTGACCAAACATAACCTGTAAAGTTTTCTGGAAGTAATCGTTAAGTCCTTCACCATACTCCATTCTATTTCTTATTAAGATATTCAAGAAGGGCTTTTGTGTTTTTTCTGTCGCTGAGAATAATACTGAAAGCAATTCGGAATCCCAGAACTCAGATTGCTTTAAAAATAATTTATCTTTTCCTGCATTGGTGTGGGTGTCAAGTTCTACATACGAACTATGCCTAATGAAAGTGTTATGCATTGTCCGATATTCGCCATTGAAATCGATGAATATAAATCGGGATCGTGTAAATATTTTATCTTTAAATGAGTTAAATAACTCTATGTAAAGTTTAGCCAGAGTGTTTGATTTGCCACTTCCTGTGTTCCCGAAAATACCTAAGTGGGAGTTGAAAACCCCGTTAATAGGTATTCTGATAGATATATCTTCCAGCAAAGATTTTCCTATTGTTATAGATTTTGAATCCATATTACCGCCGAAAGTGTAGATGGCGCTTATTAATTTATCCGAAGCCAAATACAGGCTATCTTGAATCATGGGGAGATACTTTATACCAGATTGAAACTTGTTATCTTGCACGTATCCAATAATTTTAAGATCGATAAACCTATCATACTTCTCTGCATTGGGCTGTTCTTGGTTGTAAGATTTTTTTTCAATTATTTCTTCACCCTCGATTTTCCCAACTATCTCATGAAACCCCTTTTTTATCACAATGTATTCATTTATAGACACACCACGGTATAATTTCCCATCATAAATATATGTTGCTTGATAAAGATTAGGGTTAATCAGGGCTCTGACAGCTGTTCCCTTAACCGAAGTTACAGCACCTATTACAAGCTGCATGTTAACCCCCGCAATGCATATTCATTTTTCTTCGGGAATATGCATGATATAAATCTTTTAAAATCAATGTTGTTTTCATCTGTATAGGAATTAGGAGATATGAAAACAATTTTTTTGCTGTTGATGATTCTTTTTATGTTTTCTTTATCCTTTAATCTATAGCAAAACACATAGATTATAAGAGATGGGTTGCTCAAAGATCTTTGGATTATTTCTCTAATGTGTTCATCTTTAAAAGAAAATCCAAAGCAAATTAATATTGTTTGCGGTTTCTCGAGTTCATAACTTAATAGTCGTAATGACTGATAGTAGTGTTGCTGAAAGACAGTTTCTTTAAACTTAGCTTTTGTTGGATTAACAATTGCTAGTTTGTCATATTCATTTCTAAACCTCTGTAATCTTTCATCATCTTCTCGAGAAAGTTCAATAGCAGTTTTTGCGCCATCGAAATAATATTCTTGCTCTATCTTCTCTATAGTCTCTGTTATATTTAAGTAATAATCTGTCTCAATCGACAGCTCATCAGGAAGTGTATCGAGATAACGTATGGTAATAGTATCTTCGTTAACTTTATTCCAAGATATTGACCCATGCATTTTAATGAGATTGATAGTGGGGATTTCAAATTTATAAAGATCGTTAGTCCCGTGATGCCAAGTTGATGTATGGAAATTACTTATATTAAGGTATCGAGTATGCAGTCCTCTCCCACCATCATTAAATATAAACCCAGCATTGGTTTTTAGGAGTAAGTCAGATGACTTTTCTAAGAAAAGATCATAATTAGTTGTAAAGATGTTTGCTCTGCGGATTTGATTGACACTTTTTTTATCGACTAAAGATGAGAGGTTTTTAATAAACCTTAAATAATTGATGAAAGTGTGTTTGAATTTAATTTTCTCTTTGAAGATGCTTGGGATTATGCAAAAGCTTTTAGATAAAATATCGTCGTAGTAAGAATGATATATAACATTTTCAATTTCTTGAAATTTTTCATTAGTTAATACATCCTCATATGATATGTCATCCTTAATCCACAAGGTAGGAATGTAGCCTGCTGATGCACCAGAACCAATAAGAAAATTAATATTCTTATCGACTAAGTCTGACGCTTTAAATGCTTTTAGAATATCATTGCTCATATATTCATTATCCATTCTTATTTTTGCAAAAAACTTCCCTACCACTTCATCAAATCAATTCGATGTTCAAAGTGAATCGATCTGTTAAAGTTTTTCTGATCTGATTTTATCACTATGAGCAAGAACTGCTTCGATTACATCTGCATTAAACCTGTTTTCATTAGCATCAGTACTCGCAATAGCTCTCAAACCATGAGCAGCTAACTTACCACCATAGCCAATACGTTTTAAAGAAGCATTAGCAGTTTTGACCTACTCCCCGGTGATTGAAACACCTCAATGTTAGTCATGTTGTTGGAGCTGTGAGCGTCCGCTGTTTGCTCATTGCGGTCACACTACACAATTGAGCGTGAAGCCATCTCAAAACTTAATCCGGCTCTGTACCCCATCGGTATCTGATAGTTAACCTACCAGTCCAGCATCTGGCAGGAACGAACCTTTTCAGTGGACGGGGCATTATGAACGCCCTGTTGCCGGGATTTAACAGCTTGAGAGCGTCTCATACCTTTGACCTTTACTCTGATATTCAATTATCAGTGGGCTGCGTCCGGATACCGCCCTTTTAGTTCAGCAAGGCGCCTGGCATCACGTTCTGTAAATTCAGTATCACCAAAAACCGGATTTCCCTGGGCATCATCAACCCGGATCACCGTTACAGTGAAGACTGCATCTGCCGGTGCCTCAATTTTTCCCCAGTCAGAGTAGGAATTGGGCGCAAGATTCCAGTCAGCTTTCTCTCCCGGTTCTAGGCCTCCAGAAATTTGATAGTTGAAAGTGTCTGTGTACCATGGCACTTCACGACCCGGGCTGGAGATGACGCCACGAAAGTAGGCGCGGGATACTGCTTTAGGCGTGCCATTCTCTACGCTCAGCGCAATAATAGGCTGGTCAGGACCATATTCCTTTTTCTCAAAATAAAAACGCGACCGTGTGACTTTGAAAGCCTCAAGCTGCTTCAGGTTTGCTTGTGCATCAGTCTGTTTTTTTTCAAGCTCTGCGATTTCCTGCAGGGCCTGTGTCTTTTCTTTTTCAGCCCGTTCCTTACGGATCTTGTCTGCGTAGTTGATAACTTCCTCGCCGGTTTTTCCTGCCAGGTCACTTTTCATCTGCGCTTCGATATCTGCGGTATTATTCGTCATCCCTGCCTGCATCAGGTCTTTAAAGTCCAGATGGCTGAAAGCTACCACCTTAAGCGCATCGTCATAAGATGCACGTTTATCCTCAGGTAATGACGTTCTGACCTTTTGAATAGAGGACTTCATGCTCTCATCACTGGACGTATCAATTTTTGGCTGCTCACAGCCACTGAGTGCCAATGTCACTGCTAGCACGACCCACATTTTTCTCATAACCATCCCTATTAAGATTCCACTTTGACAGGACAAATCCTAAACTCACAAAGAAAAATTGGGAAGCACTTCGAGCTGAAATGTTAAGGGAAACTTTCAAAAAAATGACTTCGCCCGATGGGATGGACCTTACTCGATGGGCTTGGCTGAATGCGAATAGTGGGTTATAGGTCCAGATTTATTAATGTGATGCTGGGTCTAAGAGCTGCTAGCCGTCGAGTAAAACTCGGGATGTAGAAATGCCACCACCGCACCCAAAGCCGCGGCAGTAGCATTTTTTCTTCTTCCCGATGATGCACCCCGTTTGCATCATCAGCCACAACGTCATCTACTTTTCGCGGGCAGGGTGGGGCAGCGGATAATCAAAATCCACCCTGATCGGCTCCGCGTAGGGGCTGTTCCACAGCTGACTATAAAGCGCGTCCAGGCGCTCGGCCATCGGCACGCTGTTCATCACCAGCTCAAGGTTGCGTGAGTTATCAAAATAGCCCCCGCTCCAGTTGCTGGTTCCCACCCAGGCCGTCGTACCGTCGATCGTCATCAGCTTGCTGTGAACCACGCGCGCAAAGGGAATAAACCCCCGGCTTGCGGGTGGAATAGTCACCACCTTGAGCTGAACGTTAGGCACCAGCGACAGGCTCTTTAACCAGAACACCTCCGGTTTTTTCAGATTCCAGCTGGCCACCATCAGTTCAACCTGCACACCCCGTGCGGCCGCGCTGCGCAGGGCGTTATCAATCGTGGCGTAATAGGGGCGCTTTCCCTTTTCTCCCCACGACAGCGGGGCGTAGTCCATCACCTGCACTCGTATCCGCGACTTTGCGCTGTCCAGCAGACGCGGCAGTTCAACCTGCGAGTCAATCACCCCGCTCGGGTTGTAATCGCGCGGGCTGGCAACCAGATAATTGCCCTGCGGAACCGACGCCGGTGCCTGCCACGTCAGTTTCGGCACCGGCTTATTCCCGGCGAGCAGTGCCTGCGCCTGCCAGTCCTGGTCGAAGATAGCCTGAATTTGCTGCACGGCTTGTACATCGTCGATCCGCAGGCCGGTTTCCTGAATCTGCTCCAGCGCGCGCCAGTCAAAGTTCTGGCTGCCGACAAAGGCCTCTTTACCATCCACCAGCAGATACTTGGCATGGACGATACCGCCGGTCAGCCGGTGGAACGGAATAATCCGCAGCTCAAGGTTGGGGATGGTCTTCAGCGCCGCCAGCGTTTCCGGCGTCGACAGGCCAACGCCTTTCTCCTCCATCAGGAAACGGATCTTCACGCCGCGTTCCCCGGCGGCGCGCAGATGGGTCAGCACGCCATCCAGCAGAGAACCTTGTTCGTTTGCCACATAAAACTGCGCCAGATCGATATGCCCACGTGCCGAATCAAACATCTGCTGCCAGACGTCGGCGGCATTGCGCAAATCACTGTTCTGTAGCGTGGTTTCCTGGGGTGCGTTATACACCAGCTCGTAGCCCGGTATTGAGAACGCCGCGTGTACGGGCAGGCTTAACAGCATCCAGCCGCCCGCAACCAGGCTAATCAGGCGGCCTCCCGGCCACCCGTATTGACGAGAATCAGGCATAGCGCTGCGCCTCGCGCCCTTCCCAGTGCCGATCGCTCTGTTCCGGACGACTGGCCGGGCTGCCGGCACGGATCAGCAGAACTTTCAGCAGTTCGTTAATACGCTCCATGCGGCTTTGCAGGTAGTTATTCCCCACCAGGCACAGCAGCGCTATCGCAATCCCCAGGCCGGTGGCGTAGAGCGCGGTGCCCATCCCGGCGGAAACCATACTGGCGTCAGAAACGCCAGAGGCGGAAAGCGCCTTAAAGGTGTCCATAATGCCCAGTATCGTCCCCAGCAGGCCCAGCAACGGCGCGGCGGTCACCACGGTTTCAAGCATCCACAGCCCGCGCGACATCTGCGGTTTGCTCAGCAGATACTGCGCATCAATTAAATCACTCATCGCTTCGCGGTCTTCCGCCATCTGTTTTTTCTCCAGCACCGGAAGAATAATGGTCAGTGGCAGGCTGTTGCGCCCGGTCAGCGACTCCGGCAGGTCCGACGCCCGGCGGACGTCCGGCGTCAGCGCCTGTTCAAAGCGCCGTGCCTGGCGCTGCGCCCACGAAAAATAGAGCCCGCGTTCAATCAGTATCACCACGGCGATCGCCAGTGCGGCATACATAATGTAGAAAATAATGTCGTGAATCAGGGTGGCATCCATCAGCGTGCCCTCCGGTTAGTTAAAAGGTGGCTTCCAGCGAAACGCTAAAGGTGCGCTCTTCGCCGACGTTGTAATACGGGGTGCTGGCCCTCACGCCGTTGTAAGGTGCCGCGTTAAAGGTCGTTGAGCGCACGGAGGTCAGATACTCTTTATCGAACAGGTTATCGATGCCGAAGCGCAGGGTGGCGCTTTTAACAATCTTTTTGTCCACCGGCAGATGAACGCCCGCGGCAACATCAAAGATCGTGCGGCCGCTGATTTTTTCGTCGTTGGTTAAATCGCCATAGAACGCGCTGACGTATTTACCGCCGAAGCTGCCGTAGTAGAGGCCATCGTCATATCCCAGCGACATGTTAAGCATGTTTTTCGGCACGTTCGGCACCGTTTTACCCGCCGTTGGCAGTGGATTGCCGCCGTTGCTGACAATGTCATCTTTCTGCTCGGAATCCGTATAGGTGTATGAGGTGTAGTAGTTGAAGTTGTACGGCAGCTTACCGCTCCACTCCAGCTCCAGACCTTTACTTTCCACGCTGCCGATATTCATCATCTCGTAGTCGCCGTCAGCATTGGTGGTGGAGATCTGACGGTCGGAATAGCGCATATAGAAAACGGTCGCGCTCAGCAGCATATCGTCGCGCTGGAAACGCCAGCCCAGCTCGTGGTTCCAGCTCAGCTCCGGCGAGGTGTTGATGGAGTCGCCCACGTTATAGAGCACGTAGTTTGGCGGCGTACGCATGTTGCGCGTCAGGTTATAGAACAGTTGGTTTTCCAGGTTCGGCTTATAGCTGAGGCTGAAGTTCGGCAGGAATTCATGGTAGGTCGCTTTACGTTTTTCCGGCGCGTTGTACAGGCTGCCCTTGTTATCACCAATGCGCTCGACGTACTGATACGCCAGGCCGCCCACCACCGTCCATTCCGGCGACACGAACCAGGTATCCTGAAGCCAGACTTTTTGCGCCGGGGTAACGGTGTACTGGTTGCGGCCCTGTACCGTGTTGCCGTTGGCGTCTTTCACCTGGTCGGACCCGCCGGGCTTACCGGAAACGTTCGCCGGGTTGCCATCATCCTGAATGCTGATAAACGGCTGGGTCTGCGACTGGCGTGCACGCTCATACCAGTAACCGATATCCAGGCTGTGCTCGTCGTTAATATCCCACTTCAGTTTCGTCGTAACGCCCGGCCGCCATGTCTGAGTCCACGAAGGTCGGTAGTAGGTATTGGAGGTTAAATTGCTCAGGTCGTACTGCCCGGCCTTATCGGAGGTGTTAGACAGCACCGAGGCCGTTTGCCCGGTAAAGCTGCCGCCGTTACCCCAGTAGTAATAGGGCTGAACGGTCAGCGCGAGGTTGTCGCGAAGCTGCAGTCGTTGTGAGAAAGAGAGGGAGAAGTTTTCAAACGGATTGCGGTCCAGCTTGTAATATTTGCTCAGCTGGCCTCTGCTGTTATAGACCGGCGAGGTCGAGTAATCCTGAGTCGGATCTTCGTCAAACTGCGCTTTGCTCAGGGTGTTGTAGTTGGTGTTGTCCTGCTTGTTGTACTTCACGATCAGGTTACTGCTGTTGCCGTTGCCATCCTCGTACAGCGAGTTCATCTCGAACTTATTGGAGTAGTTGCGTCCTTCTCCGCGCCATTTTTTTGCTTCAGTGTGCGAGTAAGAGAGCCAGTTGCTGAAACCGTTGTACTCACCGGTCTCCAGGCGGGCGAAAGTTTTGCTGAGGTTGTTGCTGCCCAGGGTTTGCTTGACGAAGCCGCCGAACTCTTTAGACGGACGCTTGGTGACCAGGCCAATGTTACCGCCGCTCGACCCGATATGCGGGCCGTCAACTTCGGAAGATCCCTGAGTCACAAAGATCTGCTCAAGGTTTTCCGCATCACCCAGCAGGTTCGGATACACCGCGTAGTTGCCCGAGTCGTTAATCGGAATGCCGTCCATCGACAGGCCGATTTGATCGGCGTTCATTCCGCGCATGGTGTAGTCAATACCGCTCAGGCCGCTGGCGTCATTACTGTTGACGTTCATACCGGGCGTATATTTCAACATGTCGATCGCGTTGCTGGCGCCTTGCGCTTTGTCCATGGCTTCTTTCGTCAGCGTGGAGCGTGCTTTACTGCTGTCTTCCTGCACCATCAGACCGCCGCCCAGCGACTGCCCTTTGACGTTAATCTCCCCCACATCGCTGCTGTCTGCCGCCAGCGATGAACCTGATAACAATGCCGTCACCACGGCTAACGCAATCCCAGAATAATTAAAGTTCTTCATTTTTTTTCCTGTGAAAAAACAGATAATTAAGTTTTATGGAGCCTGATAATTAAACGTTGCGGTAAATCTTTTGCTGCTTTGCCCGGCGAAAGCCTCTTCAGGGAAGGGCTTCAACTGGCTGATACTTTGTAAGGAACTCAGCGCTGCGCGATTGAGCAACATGCTCGGAGCCTTACTGGCAATACCGGAAGCGAGCACCCTGCCGCTGCGGTCGACCTCCAGCCAGACCTCAACGTTGCCCTGTGGGCGTTCCAGTGACGCCTGACGGCCGCTCGGGTAGCGTTTGCGCTGTTCCAGCTCGCGGCGCAGCGCCTGCAGGTAGCCGTTTTCCACCGCCTGCGCGTTGGCTTTCGGTGCCGGAGGAGCAGGTGGAGAGGGCGGCGCGGTAGGCTTGCTTACCGGCCTGCTGACGGCAGACGGCTTTTGTGCCACGCGCTCCTGCGGCTTCGGCGCTTTCTCAGGAACCGGTTTTGGCTTTGTTTCTGGTTTCGGCTTTGGCTTTGGCTTAACAATCGGTTGCTGCTGGATAACCGGTTCCGGAGCAGGAACGACGGGTTCTGCAATCGGCTCTGGCTCAGGCTGCGGTTCGGGTTGTGGTTCCGGCGGCGGTTCTGGCTGCGGTTCCGGGATGGGTTCCGGCTGCGGTGGCTCTGGTTCGGGTTCGGCCAGCGACAGCTCCATTACCGTATCGTCATAGTGGGGTTTCACCTGCAGCACGGCATGCTGGCTGATAAACAGTAAGCATCCACCGATAACCAGCGCGGGTAGCCAGCTGACAACGTGGCGTGAACGATAAAGCAGATACATATCACTGCTTCCGTGTGGCGATAGAAATGGAGAAGAAACCGCCCTGGCGCAGGGTATCCATCACGGTAACCAGGCGCTCGACCGCCACGTCTTTATCGCTGTTGACGATAATCGTGGTGGTCTGGTTTTCCTGCTGCTGCTGCTTAAGGGTATTCACCAGCGCATCGATGGCCAGCGGCTGGCCGTCCAGCTGTAGCTGTTCGCCGCTACCGAGGGTGATAATCGCCTTTTTCTGCGGTTTAAGCTGCTGGGCGCTGCTGGCCGACGGCAGCTGGGTTTTCAGGCCCAGAGCAGGGATCACATTCAGGCTAATCAGAACAAAGAAAACCAGTAAAAACATCATCACATCGATCATCGGGATCAGTTCGATATGGGCTTTATTTTTTTTAGGCTCACTCCAGTTACGCATGGCACTCCCTCCCAAAAATTGAAGGGGCCAATATAGAAGTGCTTTGTTTATTTTTTGTTGCACATTTATTATTTTATTATCACAACCCTTACATTTTTGTGAAATAAAACCGCGATAAGGTTCAATGATTAGCGCGGTATTTGGCAGCAGTCAGGGTCAAATCATGTTTTCAGCGTATGAGCATGCAGGGGCTAACAGGAATCAATTTTATTATCATTCCTGACGATTCATATCGGCTAAAGATGAAAACATATTTCCGTTGATTTTATGGCGCCATGTGAATATAAATATTGATTTAAAATCATATGGTTATTTTTTTATGAGGTGTGAATTTTCACAGGTCAAAAAATGTTTTTTTTACCGTGAAGCACGGGTGTTGTCAGCGTTAAGCAATCGTTTTCGTTCAAATAATTGAGTCAGGAAAGATCCTTCAGAAATAGTTATTGCCAGTACTTCAGCTGTAATATATCTGCGTGATATCTACAAAAGTGATTATTTCCGTATTCACCGATTCTCCGTATCGAATTAAGGGAGTGAATTTGTCATATCCGGAAATACAGTACCCTGATGCTCGACCGGAATTAAACGCTGTAGTGGCTCAGGGCCGTGACCGCATTACGCAGGTCAGATTATTACCGCCAATCTGAGCCGTCGCGTCCGTTCGTTCCCCTGTCAGGCCATATCTGCGCACCATCCTACCCTGTATTTTTAGCCGGGAAAGGCGGTAAACTGCCCGCCATAGCCAGCTGAACAGAACACACCATGCAAAATCGCCTGACGATCAAGGACATTGCCCGCCTCAGCGGGGTGGGGAAATCCACCGTATCCCGCGTGCTGAACAACGAAGAAAATGTTCGGCCGGAAACCCGCGAGCGCGTGCTGCAGGTGATTGAAGAGCATAACTTCAGCCCGTCCAAGTCGGCGCGGGCGATGCGTGGCTTCAGCGACAAGGTGATCGCCATTGTCGTGTCGCGCCTGGATTCACCCTCGGAAAATCAGGCGGTGCGCGCCATGCTGCCACTTTTCTATCAGCAGGGCTATGACGCCATCGTGCTGGAAAGCCAGTTCAGCGTGGAGCGGGTGAAAGAGCATTTGCTGGTGCTGAAGCAGCGCAATATCGACGGGGTGATCCTGTTTGGTTTTACCGGCCTGACGGCAAAAATGCTGCTGCCGTGGCGCGATAAACTGGTGATGATGGCCCGCGAGATGCCCGGCCTTTCTTCGGTGTGTTATGACGACGCCGGGGCAGTGCAGTTGCTGATGAAGACGCTGCTGGACAGACAGATTAACGAGATCGGCTTTATCGGCGTTTCCGATCGCGATACCACCACCGGACTGAAGCGTACCCGCGCCTACGAAGAGTGCTGTCAGCAGCACGAGTTAGCGCCGCATATCGCGCTCGGTGAACTCACCTGGCAGAGCGGTTACGATCTGCTGCCGCAGCTGCTGAAACACGATATCCGCGCGGTGGTGTGTGCCTCCGACACCATTGCCCTTGGCGCACAAAAATACCTTCAGCAACAGCAGATTAGCGGCGTGCTGGTGTGCAGTATCGGTAACCTGCCGCTGCTGCATTTCCTGTTCCCGGAATCCTTCTCCGTGGAGCTGGGATACGGTGCCGCTGGCGATGCCGCTGCCCGGCAGCTGCTGGCGCAGCTTGACGGTTCAATCGATCTGCAGCAGACGATTATTCGCGGAAAACTGGCGCTTTAACGCCGCCTTTCGGCCCGATTAAACCCTTACGATCCTGAAAATTTGTGATCGTTTCTGCAAAACTGGGAACGTTCCCATGACAGAGCGTAGCGGATCTGGATATTCTTGCGTCGATTTCAGACAGCCCCTGACCCGGCATTGGACACTTCCAGAGATAAGGCCACTTCTTATGAGTAAAGTTAAGCAACAGGATGTTGATCGGCTGATCGACCTTGTCGGCGGCAAAGACAACATCGCCACCGTAACCCACTGTATAACCCGTCTGCGTTTTGTCCTGAGCGATCCGAAAAAAGCCTCGCCGCAGGGGCTGGAAGAGCTGCCGATGGTCAAAGGCTGCTTCACCAACGCCGGGCAGTTCCAGGTGGTGATCGGGCCGGAAGTCGGCGACTACTACAAAGTGCTGATTGCGACGATCGGCCAGAATGAAGTCGGCAAAGAGCAGGCAAAAATCGCCGCCCGGCAGAACATGAGCCTGTTTGAGCGCAGCATCTCGCACTTCGCGGAAATCTTCTTCCCGCTGCTGCCCGCGCTGATCAGCGGCGGCCTGATCCTCGGCTTCCGCAACGTGATTGGTGATATTCCCTTCAGCAACGGCCAGACGCTGGCGCAGATGCATCCAATGTGGCAGTCGATCTACGACTTCCTGTGGCTGCTGGGCGAAGCGGTGTTTATGTTCCTGCCGGTGGCGGTGTGCTGGTCAACGGTGAGAAAAATGGGCGGCACCGAGATCCTCGGCATCGTGCTGGGCATCACTCTGGTGTCTCCGCAGCTGATGAACTCCTATAACCTTGGGCAGCAGCTGCCGGAAGTGTGGAACTTCGGCTGGTTCACCATTGAAAAAGTGGGCTATCAGGCGCAGGTGATCCCGTCCGTGCTGGCCGGTATGGCGCTGGCGCTGGTGGAAAATGCGCTTAAGCGTATTGTGCCCGCCTACCTGTATCTGGTTATCGTGCCGGTGACCTCGCTGCTGATTGCGGTGTTCCTTGCCCACACGCTGATCGGGCCGTTTGGCCGCATGATCGGTGACGGCGTGGCGTTCGCGGTGAAAAGCGTGATGACCGGCAGCCTTGCGCCGATTGGTGCGACGCTGTTCGGCTTCCTCTATGCGCCGCTGGTGATCACCGGCGTGCATCAGACCACGCTGGCGATCGATATGCAGATGGTGCAGAGCACCGGCGGCACCCCGGTCTGGCCGCTGATTGCCCTGTCAAATATTGCCCAGGGTGCCGCGGTTGTCGGTGTGATTATCGTCAGTAAGAAACATAACGAACGCGAAATCTCGGTTCCGGCGGCGATCTCCGCGTTCCTCGGCGTGACCGAACCGGCCATGTACGGCATCAACCTGAAATACCGCTTCCCGATGCTGTGCGCGATGATCGGCTCCGCCGTGGCGGCGCTGATCTGCGGCCTGGCCGGCGTGACGGCAAACGGCATCGGCGTCGGTGGCCTGCCGGGCATCCTCTCTATCAAGCCGCAGTTCTGGAGCGTTTACGCGCTGGCGATGCTGGCAGCAACTGTTATCCCGATTATTTTGACCGTGCTGGTTTACCAGCGTAAGGCGCGCCGTGACGCGCTGGCCGCGGTGTAGTGGTATTTAATAAGGAACAGGCAATGAGTAACGAAGTACAGTGGTGGAAAAACGGAACCATCTACCAGATTTACCCAAAAAGTTTTCAGGACACCACCGGCAGCGGCACGGGCGATATCAGCGGCATTATCAACCGGCTGGATTATCTGCAAACGCTGGGCGTGGATGCGCTGTGGCTGACGCCGATTTACCTGTCGCCGCAGGTGGATAACGGCTACGACGTGGCCGATTACTGCGCCATCGACCCGGCCTACGGCACCATGGAACAGTTCGAGCAGCTGACGGCGGAAGCGCATCGGCGCGGTATTCGCATCGTGATGGATATGGTGTTTAACCACACCTCAACGCATCACGAGTGGTTCCTCAAGTCGCAGGATCGTGACAGCGAGTTCCGCCCGTTCTACATCTGGCGGGATGCCGCTGAAGACGGCGGGCCGCCGAACAACTGGCGCTCCAAGTTTGGCGGCGGGGCCTGGCAGTGGCACGAAGCGAGCGGGCAGTACTATCTGCACCTGTTCGCCACCGAACAGGCGGACCTGAACTGGGAGCATCCGCCGGTGCGCGAAGCGCTGAAGCAGGTTTGCCGCTTCTGGGCACAGAAGGGCGTCGACGGCCTGCGGCTGGACGTGGTGAATCTGGTTTCCAAACAGCAGGATTATCTGCCGGATGACGTGGGCGACGGCCGCCGTTTTTACACCGACGGGCCGCGCATTCACGATTTCCTGCATGAGTTCAGCAATGACGTGTTTCAGCCGCTGGGCCTGATGACCGTTGGCGAGATGTCCTCCACCCGCCTGGAAGACTGCCGCCGCTACGCCGCCAATGACGGTAGCGAGCTGTCGATGACCTTTAACTTCCACCATCTGAAAGTGGACTATCCCAACGGCAATAAGTGGACCGACGCCGCGCCGGATTACGTGCTGCTGAAGCAGATATTCCGCGAGTGGCAGCAGGGAATGCACGGCCACGCCTGGAACGCGCTGTTCTGGTGTAACCACGATCAGCCGCGCATCGTTTCACGCTTTGGTGATGAGGGCGAGCTGCGCGTCACCTCGGCGAAGATGCTGGCGATGGTGCTGCACGGGATGCAGGGCACGCCGTATATTTATCAGGGCGAAGAGATCGGCATGACCAATCCGGGCTTCACCCGCCTTGAACAGTATCGCGATGTGGAAAGCCTGAATATGTACGCCGAGCTGAAGAGTGCCGGGCACAGCGATGAGGAGCTGCTGCGCATTCTGGCGCGTAAATCCCGCGATAACAGCCGCACGCCGATGCAGTGGAGCGCCGATGCGCAGGCCGGATTCAGCGCCGGTACGCCGTGGATTCCGGTGGCGCATAACGCCAGCCAGATTAACGTGGAGCAGGCGCTGGCCGATCACGACTCGGTGTTTTATCACTATCAGCGGCTCATTCAGCTGCGTAAAAACGAGCCGCTGCTGACCGAGGGCGATTACCAGGATCTGCTGCCCGATCATCCGTTTATCTGGTGCTATACCCGTTCCGCCGGAGGGAAAACCCTGCGCGTGCTGGCAAATCTGAGCGGCCGCGAGCAGGCGGTAACGCTGGCGGAATTTCGCGGTGAGCTGCTGCTGCATAACTACGAGGATGGCGCGCCGACGGGCATTCTGCGCCCTTACGAGTGTATCTGGCAGCTGGCGGACTGACGCGACCGGCCTTCATTTTCTTTAGCTTCGACTAAGCTTGTTTTTCGTAAGCTGTCTGAAGCGGATACCGTTTCACGCTATCCCTCCGCCTTAACAGCCCGGGTTGATGTTACTCACCGAATTAACGGGTTAAACGGGGCTAAAGAATGACTGGAAAATCTGTTTTGCGCAGTTGGGGGGCGGAATACGTCGCCGCTGGCGTGGTCCGCTTTCGGCTTTGGGCAACGGGCCAGCAGCGTGTCATGCTGCACCTGGCCGGTGCCGATCGGCCGATGAACCCCGTCGGCGACGGCTGGTTTGAGCTTGAGGTTGAGAGCGTTGAGCCCGGGGTTGAATACCGCTTCGTGCTGAGTGACGGCAGCGCGGTGCCGGACCCGGCGTCCAGAGCACAACGGGACGGAGTTAACGGGCCGTCACGGGTGGTCGACCCGGCAAGTTACCGCTGGCAGCACGCGGAATGGCGCGGCGTGCCGTGGGAAAACGCGGTGATTTATGAACTGCATATCGGCACCTTCACGCCGGAAGGCACGTTCAGCGCCGCCATCGAAAAGCTGCCCGGGCTTGCCGAACTGGGCATCACGCTGATCGAGGTGATGCCGGTGGTGCAGTTCGGCGGCGATCGCGGCTGGGGCTATGACGGCGTGTTGTTCTACGCGCCGCACGCTGCCTACGGCACGCCGGATGAGTTTAAAGCCTTTATCGATGCCGCCCACGGTTACGGCCTGTCGGTGGTGCTGGATATTGTGCTCAACCACTTTGGCCCGGAAGGCAACTACCTGCCGACACTGTCGCCGGATTTTTTCGATCCGCAGCGCACCACCCCCTGGGGTAACGGCATCGCCTGTGAGATTGACGCCGTTCGCCGCTATATCGTGGAAGCCCCGCTCTACTGGCTGACGGAGTACCGCCTGGACGGGCTGCGATTCGACGCCATCGACCAGATAAAAGACGACTCTGTCCGACACGTGCTGGTGGAGATCGCCGAACGTATCCGTAGCGAGATTACCGACCGCCCGGTCCACCTCACCACCGAAGACAGCCGCAATGTGACCTTCCTGCATCCACGGACCGAAGACGGCTCCGCGCCGCTGTTTACCGCCGAATGGAACGATGACTTTCACAACGCCGCCCACGTCCTTGCGACCGGGGAAACCCAGGCCTACTACCGCGATTTCGCTGAGCGGCCGGAAAAATGGCTGGCCCGGGCGCTGGCGGAGGGCTTTGCTTATCAGGGCGAGGTGTCCGTTCAGAGCGGCGAGTCACGCGGTGTCGACAGTACCGGGCAGCCGCCGACGGCGTTTGTCGACTTTATTCAGAATCACGACCAGGCCGGAAACCGCGCCCAGGGCGAGCGTCTGATATCGCTGGCCGGTGCCGACCGGACCCGCATTCTGCTGGCCACCCTGCTGTTGTCGCCGCATATTCCGCTGCTGTTTATGGGGGAAGAGTATGGCGAAACCTGTCCGTTCCTGTTCTTCACCGATTTCCACGGCGAGCTGGCCCGTGCGGTGCGGGAAGGGCGGGCGAAGGAGTTCGATGGCCACGCCGGGTACAGCAGCGAAAGCGTGCCGGACCCCAACGCCGTTGAGACCTTCCAGCGTTCGAAACTCGACTGGGAAAAGCGCCACGGGGAAGAGGGCAAAACCTGGCTGACGCTGGTGCGTCAGCTTCTGCTGCTGCGCCAGCAGCATATCGTGCCGCTGATTGCCGGTGGCGCGTTCGGAGCCGGAGAGATCCTGATGACGGCACCGGGCGTGGTGGCCGTTCGCTGGCGCTTCCCGGCGGGAACGCTGTCGCTGGCGCTGAACCTCAGCGAGAACGCACTCTCGCTGCCCGAGCTGCCGGGTAAAACCCTGTTTGCCTGGCCTGCGGAAGCCGACCGGCTGGGGCAGAACGCGATGATCGTCCGGCTTGTAGAGGGGGCCGCGCAATGATCCCACTCGCCACCTACCGCATTCAGTTCCGCAACGGCATGACCTTCGATCGCGCCGTTAAACTGATTCCTTACCTGAAACAACTCGGCATCAGCCATCTTTACGCGTCGCCGGTGTTTACCGCCACCTCCGGCTCTACCCACGGTTATGACATCACGGACTTCAATGAAATTGAACCGTCAATCGGCGGGCGCGAAGGCTTTGAGCGGCTGGCCCACGCGCTGAAAACGGCCGGGCTGGGGCTGATCCTGGATATCGTTCCCAACCATATGGCCAGCTCGCTGGAAAACGCCTGGTGGCGAAGCGTCATAAAATATGGCCGGCAGAGTCGCTATGCCCGCTATTTTGATATCGATGAAACGCAGCGCCTGACACTGCCGTTCCTTGGCGATACCTTCGAGACGGTACTGGAAAATGGCGAGATTAGCGTTAAAAACGATCCGTTAACCGGCGATCCTGCGCTGGCTTATTACGACAGTTATTACCCGCTCAATCCGGACAGTTGGGCGGGGAATCGTGCGGCGGTGCTGGCGCTGACCGATCCCGATGAGATCGCCGAACTGCACGAGCGCCAGTCCTGGCGGCTGATGTCATGGCGGGACGCGCCCACTGAACTTTCTTACCGCCGTTTCTTTGAAGTGACCGGACTGGTGGGCGTACGAGTTGAGGACCACGCGGTGTTTGAGGATTGCCACCGGCTGATTCTCGAACTGGTCAGAAGCGGTCTGGTTGACGGTCTGCGGGTGGATCACGTGGATGGTCTGGCCGATCCCAAAAGCTACCTGGAACGGCTGCGGCAGGAGGCGGGGCCGGATTGCTATATCACCGTTGAGAAAATTCTCTCGCAGGATGAACAGCTACCGCCGGACTGGCCGGTTTCCGGCACCACCGGCTATGAGTTTATCGCCGCGCTGTCCGAAGTGCTGGTGGATGATGAGAATATTGACCGTCTCCGCCACGTCTGGCACGACGCGATGGGAAGCGAGGTGGATATGCGCGCCGAACTGCGCGATGCCCGGGTTTTGATGGTCGATCGTAATTTTGCCGGCGAGTTTAGCCGCCTGTTCAGGCTGGCAATGGCGATTGCCGGGACGACGCGGGTAGCGCTGGAAAAATCCAGCGTGCGTGATGCGCTGCGCGAACTGCTGCTGGCCTTCCCTACCTACCGCACCTACGGCACGGCGGCAGGTATGTCCGAAGCGGATACCAGCCTGCTGACCCGGGTGGCGGAGAAGGTCAAAAACCGGCCGGAGCCGCCGGAAAATGCGGCGGTGGACTTTGTAGTATGCATTCTGATCGGCGGGCTTTCCGCCGCGGCCTATGACAATTCCGCCGAGTTCCGTACCCGTTTCCAGCAGCTGACCGGGCCGCTGATGGCGAAATCGGTAGAGGATACGCTGTTCTTCCGCCAGAACATGGGGCTGGCACTGAATGAAGTCGGTGCCGAGCCGGTTAAACGCGCATTTTCGCTGGCTCGCTTCCATAAGGAGATGCAACTCCGCCTGGCGCAGCAGCCCGATGCGCTCTCGGGTACTTCAACGCACGATACCAAGCGCGGAGAGGACGCCCGCGCCCGCCTCTATACGCTGACCGAAGCGCCGGATATCTGGCGTGACGGCTTTGCCCGCTGGCGGCAGATGAATCAGACCCACGTGAAGTTCCTTAATGACGGCACTGCGCCGAAAGCTGCCGATACCTGGATGCTCTATCAGGCGCTGGCCGGCGTGTGGCCGGCATCCCGTCAGATCCCCGATGCCGCTGCCCTGGTATCGCTTGAGGCGCGCTTCCTGGCCTTTGTTGAAAAAGCCCTGCGGGAAGCCAAGCTGCGCACCGACTGGGTGGACACCAATGAAGCCTATGAAACGGCGGTGCTCGACTATGCCCGCCATTTATTCTCGCTGGAAAACACCCGTTTCCTGACGGATTTTCATCAGACGCTACAGCCGTTCATCCGGGGTGGACTGATCAACAGCCTGACGCAGACGGTAACTAAACTGACCGCGCCGGGGGTGCCGGATATCTACCAGGGCAGCGAGGCGCTCAATTTCAGCCTGGTGGACCCGGACAACCGCCGCGAGCCGGACTTCGCCCTGCTGGCACGGCAGCTGGCCGAGCCGGAGCCGTTCAGCGCCGATGAACACTGGCGGAGCGGGCGGGTGAACCAGCATGTCACCGCCGCGCTACTCGGGCTGCGCCAGCGTATCCCGGCGCTGTTCCGGCGAGGGGATTATCTGCCGCTGCAGGCCGTGGGGCATCACGCGGATAACGCGATCGCCTTTGCTCGCATGAATGACGAAAACGCGGCGATCGTGATTGCGCCGCGTCTGGTCTTCAGCGTCTCGGATAAGCCGCTGGCCGATGCCGCAGCTGAGCTATGGCAGGAAACGGCAGTGGCATTACCGTCGCGGCTTGCCGGAAAACGCTACCGCGAACTGTTTAGCGGTAAAGACTATGAGGTCGGTGAAAGGCTGGAGCTTTCCACACTGCCCGGCCGGGCGGTCGTGCTGGTTGCCGTCTGATGTGTTGCTAAAACCATGATTCAGGGATTAAGGGAAAACAATGTCCAACGAACAACGATTTGAAATCAGGGCAGGATACGGTTACGCACTTGGGGCAAATTACGACGGCGAAGGGGTGAATTTCGCCATCTTCTCCGCCCACGCGGAGCGGGTTGAGCTTTGCCTGTATGACGACAGCGGGCAGCATGAAATTGCCCGGTTGACGCTGCCGGAATACACCAATGAGGTATGGCACGGCTACGTCCCCGGCCTCAGGCCCGGTGCGCTGTACGGCTATCGCGTTTATGGCCCGTACGATCCGGAAAACGGCCACCGCTTCAATCCACATAAGCTGCTTATTGACCCCTATGCGCGAGAGCTGGTCGGTGATATTGACTGGAGCGATGCCCATTTTGCCTACCAGTTGGGGCATGAAGACAAGGATCTCAGCTTCGATACCCGCGACAGCGCCCCCTTTACCCCGAAGTGCCGGGTAATCGATATCAATGCGTTTGACTGGCAGGATCACCGACGCCCTTCGATCCCCTGGCCAAACACGGTGGTGTATGAAACCCACGTCAAAGGCTTTACTCAGCTGAATCCGGCCATTCCGCCTGAACTTCGCGGAACCTTTGAGGGGATGGGGCATAAAGCCTCTGTTGACTACATCAAGAGCCTGGGGATAACCTCGGTGGAACTGCTGCCGGTACACGGGTTCCCCGACGACCAGCATCTGCTGGATAAAGGGCTGAAAAATTTCTGGGGCTACAATTCGCTTGGCTTCTTCATGCCCGCCAGCCGTTATTACGGTCCGCGGGGCATTCAGGGTTTCCGCGAAATGGTGCGGGCGTATCACGACGCAGGCATCGAAGTGATTCTGGATGTGGTCTACAACCACACGGCAGAGGGCAACGAGCTGGGGCCAACGCTGTCCTTTAAGGGTATTGATAACTTCTCCTACTACCGTACTCTGCCGGACCAGCACCGTTATTACATCAACGACACCGGCACCGGAAATACGGTGAATACCTCGCATCCCCGCGTGCTGCAAATGGTGATGGATTCACTGCGCTACTGGGCGGAAGCGATGCATATTGACGGTTTTCGTTTCGACCTCGGGACCATTCTGGGGCGTGAGCCGGAGGGCTTCGATCAGCGCGGCGGCTTTTTTGATGCGGTGATGCAGGACCCGGTGCTGGCAAAACTCAAGCTGATCGGCGAGCCCTGGGATATCGGGCCGGGCGGCTATCAGGTGGGCGGCTTTCCGCCGGGCTGGGGCGAGTGGAACGATAAATATCGCGACACGGTGCGCGAGTACTGGAAGGGCGAAAACGTCACCACCGATTTTGCCGCCCGCCTGCTGGGTTCCGGCGATCTGTACGATTTACGCGGCCGCCGCCCGTCGGCGAGCGTTAACTTTATCACCGCGCACGATGGCTTCACGTTAAACGACCTGGTGTCGTACAACGAGAAACACAACGAGGCCAACGGCGAAGACAATAACGACGGGCATAACGATAACCGCTCCTTCAACTATGGCGCGGAAGGCCCGACGGACGACGCGGGCATCAACGCCGTGCGCGAGTGCCAGAAGCGCAATTTCCTCACCACGCTGCTGTTTTCCCACGGTACGCCGATGCTGCTGGCCGGGGATGAATTTGGCCGCAGCCAGCTGGGCAATAATAATGGCTACTGTCAGGACAGCGAGATCTCGTGGATACACTGGGAAAACCTGCCGGAAAGCGCTGAAACGCTGCGTGAGTTTACCCGCCGCCTGATTGCGCTGCGTGCCAGCCAGCCGCTGCTGCGCCGCGAGAACTGGCGCGACGGCATGGTGATCCAGTGGTTTAACGTCGGCGGCGGTCCGCAGCAGTCAGAGCAGTGGGATGAGGGCACGACGATTGGTTTGTACCTGACGCGGCCCGATCTGCAACGGCAGGAAGGGATCTGGCACGATGTGCTGATGCTGTTCAATCCGTTTGAGGGCAGCGTGCCGTTTCGCATCCCGCAGACAGGGGAAGGCGGTTGGGTACAGGAGCTGAACACCGCCGATCCGCAGCAGCAGGGGCAGGTGATTACGCAGGAAGAGGACTTCGAACTGGCGGGGCGCAGTCTGGTGCTGTTCAGAAGACCATGACAGATTGATGGCAATTAAGGTGTCATGCCGGAGTTGAATGTGGGATACCGGGAGCCGATAGCCCGGTAAGCGGCGACCGAATGCGACTGAATGCCCGGCATGTGTTTGATCCAGTCAATGATGGGCCACCGGAGGGGAAAGCGGCGGCCCGTTTGATTCACCGGCCGTTTTTAGTCGGCCTGCTGGAATTCGCTGGCCATCAGCTGCTGGCAGGCATCGGTAGATTTTGCCTGCTGGCGCTGTTCCGGCGATAGCGACTGCCAGCTGTTAACCACTTCTTCGGCAATTTCCTGATCGAACTCGTCTTTATTCAGCGCCGACGGTGATTCGCCGCGCATGCTCAGCTCTTTAATTTTTTGCAGGTAATAGTCCGCCGACGCTTCCGGCTGTTTGACCACTACGCTGCACAGATGGTTGATATAGCTGGCCTGAGTTTGCTGTACGTCCGCCGCGCTGGCGGAGGCGGCGGTGAAAAGTAAAACGGCGGGGATAAAAATTCTCATAACATCTCCTGCGGTGGCCCGTCTCAGGGCGTTTACAAGGCTGGCCGGTTTCAGCGGTGACAGCAGTCAGTATGGGGCATAGCGGGTGAAAATGCTGCTGCATTGCCCCCGCCTGTCTCAAAATCAGTGCCAGTGGCGGCTGCTGGCACCTGTTACCGAATTAATCCTGCCCGGACGGGGTTTTTGACTCTTTCGTTTTTTCTTCTTTTTCTGGCTCTTCCGGTGCCGCATGGTTATGCGTGGGTTTCAGCAGCTGGATATCGAGGATCACATAGGTCATGGTACTGATAAACAGCGAGATCACGCTGCCCATCACGCCGCTGGTGGTGAAGGTCAGATAGTTATAAATCACCAGCCAGGTCAGACCGATAAACAGCGCCAGCGCGGTGGCAATCGCCGGGCCGGAATAGTCGCTGGCCCCTGAACTGCGGGTATTCACGGCGGTAAACAGGTTGCCGGAACTCTGCGACTCCAGCGCGTGAATGGCCCGGTCCCAGCTCTCCGTACGGCGGGCGCTGGTTTTACAGTGGAACAGGTACAGAATGGCAATAAAGTAGCCGGAAAAGGCGATCAGCACCGGAATGGCTTCCAGCGCGTATTCAATGCTTTTATGGCCGTGGCTGGCATTCCCGGCGGAGAGATCCAGCGTCAGCGATGCGCCCAGCGCGGCATAGAGAAAAACAAACAGCGCCAGGAAAGTGATGGCGTGCTGCCAGAACAGCGTTGACTCGCGGTTTTTCTGCCCGACGGCGGTGGTCAGGGCCTGTTGAATTTTCGCCGTTCGCCGTTCGTCGTGTTCGCCTTCGGCCTCGTTTTCAAAAAATGCCTGCATAAACTCTGCATCAGCCTGCTCGGTAACCACTTTCATCCCTTGCCTCAATAACAGTTAATTAACGTTCATAGGGTAGCAACGGAACAGGCGTTGTGGAACCCGTAACGATCTCAGTTCATTTCCCCTGAATTAATGTGATTACCCTCTAAGAAAACGATTCTTCCTGGCGGGTGATAACGGCATTTTAGTAATTAACAAAACATTAACATGATGAATTTAAAACGCTTAACGCACGTTTCATCCGTGAAATGCGCTCAATTTTCGCGCATTGCAATTTTTATTGCTCCGATCTTATTATTGGAAAAAATGGTGCGAAGTCCTGCTGGCAGGCAGGGCCATTTTTAAATAACGGCAGTTGATAATAAACCTTCGTAGTCGGTTAGCGCCGATTAACCCATTAATGTGGAAGGCAATAATGAAAAAATCACTCTTACTCTGTCTGACCCTTCTCACGCTCAGCCCGGCTGCTTTTGCCGTTCAGGTGGGCGTCAGCATCGCACAAATGGATGATGTCTTCCTGTCCCGCCTGCGGGGATACGTGCTGGACCAAAGCAAAACCTACCCCGATATGAAAGTGCAGTTTGAAGATGCGCAGGGCGCGGTCGATAAGCAGCTGAGTCAGGTACAGAATTTTATCAACGGTAAGGTTGATGTGATTATCGTCAACCCGGTGGATACCCAGGGCACCAAAAACATGAGCGAGGCCGCCAGAAAGGCCAAAATTCCGCTGATTTATCTCAACCGTATGCCGTCGGACTCGAAAATGGGTGACGGCGTCAGTTATATCGGTAGTGATGAAGTGGAAGCCGGCAGGCTGCAAATGGAATACCTGGCCGAGATGGTGAAGGACCGTAAAAGCGTCAACGTGGCGATCATGAAAGGGCTGCTGAGCAACGATGCGACCCGCTTCAGAACCCAGGGCGCGAAAGAGGTGATCGCCAAACACCCGAATATGCACGTGACGCTGGAAGATACCGCCAAATGGATGCGTGAAGACGGCATGAACCTGATGAACAACTGGCTCCTCGCCGGGGACAAAATCGACATTCTGTCCGCGAACGCCGATGAAATGGCGATTGGAGCGGCGATGGCGATTAAGAGCAACGGTCTGAAGCCCGGTAAAGACATTCTGGTCGGCGGCACCGACGGCGGTCCGAACGGGTTGCAGGCGATTAAAACCGGCCTGCTGACCGTCACCGTGTTCCAGGATGCGAAATCACAGGCCTACGGCGCGGTAGATATGGCTGAGACAGCCGCGAAAGGCGGCAAAGTTGAGGACATTAAATTCATTCCATTCCAGCAGGTTACACCGCAGAACTATCAGCAGTTTATGACGAAGTAATGATTTTTAGTGGGGTTATTTGCACCTGCGTTTCCCGCAGGTGCCTTTTTCTACAGGAGCCACAATGAAGACAATTAAAGGTCCTGGTGTATTCCTGGCGCAGTTTGCCGGAGACAGCGCACCTTACAATACGCTGGCCGGTATGGCGGCATGGGCGGCGGAGAAAGGATTTAAGGGCGTGGAGATCCCCACCTGGGATACGCGGCTGATCGATCTGGCGCGCGCGGCGGAAAGCCAGACCTACGCCGACGAAATTCTCGGCATCCTCGCTGAACACGATCTGACACTCACCGATTTAGCCAGCCATTTGCAGGGGCAGCTGGTGGCGCTGCATCCGGCATTTAATCTGCCTGCCGACAGCTTTGCGCCGGAAGCCGTGCGCAACAATCCGCAGGAACGGCAGCGCTGGGCGACCGAACAGCTGCATCTGGCGGCGAAGGCCTCCCGCCGTTTCGGTTTAAGTAAACACGTGACGTTTTCCGGTACCCTGCTGTGGCCGTATTTGTATCCCTATCCGCAGTGGCCGGAAGGTTTAATTGAGGAGGGCTTTGACGAACTGACGCGTCGCTGGCTGCCGATCCTCAACGCGTTTGACGAGCAGGGGGTGGACGTCTGCTACGAGATCCACGCTACCGAGGATCTGCACGACGGCCTGACCTTTGAGCGCTTTCTGGAAAAAACCGGTAATCACTCCCGCTGCAATATGATGTATGACCCCAGCCACCTGGTGCTGCAGGGCATGGATTATCTGGCGTTTATCGATCACTACCATGAACGGATTAAAGCCTTTCACGTGAAGGATGCCGAGTTCCGCCCCAACGGTAAAAGCGGAGCCTGGGGCGGCTATCAGCCCTGGAGCAGCCGTGCCGGGCGCTTCCGTTCGCCGGGCGACGGGCAAATCGACTTTTCCGCGATCTTCTCCAAACTGACGGGCTACGGCTTTGACGGCTGGGCGGTGCTGGAGTGGGAATGCTGCTTTAAAAACCCCGAAGACGGCGCGCGCGAGGGGGCGAAATTTATCCGCGACCATATCATCCGCGTGACCGATAAATCCTTTGATGACTTCTGTAAATCCTGGGCCGATCCGGCGCTTAACCGTAAAATTTTGGGGCTTTGACCATCATGAAAAAAACACCACTGAAGGGGCGGCGCATTCGCCTGGGGATGGTCGGTGGCGGCGAGGGAGCCTACATCGGCGGCATCCACCGCTTTGCTGCCCGGCTGGATAATCAGTATGAGCTGGTTGCCGGGGCATTCGATATCAATGCTGCCCGAGGGCATGCCTTCGCGGCTGAAAATTATATTGCCGCTGACCGTTCCTATGACGATTTTACGGCGATGATCGCGGCCGAATCCGCGCGTGAAGACGGCGTGGATGTGATTGCTATCTGCACGCCCAATTTCACCCACTATCCCGTGGCGCGCGCCTGCCTGGAGGCGGGGATCGATGTGATTTGCGAAAAGCCGCTGACCAGCACGCTGGAGGATGCTGAGCTGCTGGCCGAAGTGGTTCAGCGTACCGGCGGCTTCCTCGGCGTCACCTATACCTATGCGGGCTATCCGCTGATTGCCGAGGCGCGGCAGCGTATTGCCGCCGGGCTGATCGGCCAGGTGCGTACGGTGCAGGTGGAGTATCCGCTGGAGTGGATGGCGACCGGCGTGGAGCTGAAAAACAATCAGCAGGCCGCCTGGCGCGTCGATCCGAAGAAAAACGGTCGGGGTGGTTCCGTGGGCGATATCGGTACTCATGCCTACCATCTGGCGGGCTATGTGACCGGGCTGAAGGCCGAAAGCGTGATGGCCGATCTGGCGACGTTTGTTGCGGGGCGTGCGCTGGACGATAACGCCCATGTCCTGATCCGCTATGAGGGCGGTGCTCGGGGGATGCTGTGGTCTTCGCAGGTGGCGATTGGCTGCTCCAACTCGCTGCGGCTGCGCGTTTTTGGCGAAACCGGCAGCCTGATGTGGGCGCAGGAGCAGCCGAATGAACTGCTTTATACCTCGCTGGAGGGCAACAGTCAGGTGATTAAACGCGGGCGCGACGATCTGGCTGCGTTAACCCGTTCCCGCACCCGCACGCCGCCGGGCCATCCTGAAGGCTACATCGAGGCATTTTCGAACCTCTACAGTGGATTCGCCGATGCGCTGCGGGCGCGTGATGCGGGTCAGGAACCGGGCCTGGCCGGCTCGGCGGTGCCGCAGATTTATGACGGACTGAAAGGCGTGGCGTTTGTCGATGCGGTGGTGGACAGCCACGAGCAGGGCACGCTGTGGATGAAACCGAAGTACTGCTGATACTCTGTGATCTCTGACCTTGAAGATGACGATCGGAGATCTGGCGAGAACAGTTTACCCGGCAGAGTTAAGTCTGCCGGGCCGCCAGTTATTCACCTAACGGCGGATCACCACCAGCAGGCCGCCTATCACCAGTGCCGTTCCCAGCATCTGCTCCAGCGAGATTGGCTCCTTCAGCAGCCACCAGCTAAAGAAAATAGTCAGTACCGGACCCAGCAGACCAATCATCACCGCCCTGGCGGCACCGATACGGAAAATGGCGGCGGACTGCCAGAAAATCGGCAGCACCGTTGAGAACAGCGCCATCGCCAGGCACCAGCCGTACACCGGCAGCGGGAGGTTGAGCGCCGTCAGTCGATGGGTGAACAGGAAGTGAACCAGCGTGGCGAGGGTAGACACCAGCAGCGCCAACACGGAAAACTTCATCGCGCCAAGACGGGCGATCGCTGCTTCCGACCCGGCACTGTAACCGGCATACAGCACCGCGCAGCCGAACACCAGCAGACCGCCGGTGATCACCGTGCCAATTTCGCTGGAGACACTGACGTCGTGCATAAAGGCGAAGATAATCCCCGCGTAGGCGAGCGCCATCGCCAGCAGCACCTTTCTTTCAAACTTTTTCCCCAAGAAGGCGACCCCGAGCAGGATGGTCAGCATCGGATAGGTAAACAGGATCAGCCGTTCCAGCCCGGCGGAGATATACTGCAGGCCCATAAAGTCCAGCATGCTGGAACCGTAGTAACCCACCACGCCGAGCAGGAACAGCCATCCATAGTCTTTACGCGTCAGCGCCGGGCCCTGGCGCAGGATGGGTATCGCCATCAGCAGGATAAACGGCAGCGACATACTCATCCGCAGCGCCAGCAGGGTAACGGCATCCACGGGTGCGGACTGATAGGCAAGCTTGACGAAAATCGCCTTAAACGAAAAGCCAAAGGCGGCGAGTACGGCAAACGTAATCCCGGCTGCGCGGGATGGGGCTGATAGCGTCATTTGAACCATTTTATATGTAGAGTGAAATACTGTCGGCGGTTCGATTCACGCCGAATAGCGGTTAAATCAATGTTTTTATCGGGCGCCAGGCGGCTGGAATATTTAGGGTTCGGGTGGTTTCCTTGGGGTTTAGCTGGGCAGACGTTTTGCGATAAGAGAGATAATCGCTGACGGTTTCTGATATGTGAAATCGTAATCAGGTATGTGTCTGATATGCGTTTTATATGATTCAAGGGCGGGGGGCTTCGCGTTTAGAGCCGGGAGGGTGGTCCGGCCTTGGCGGCTGCCGGACGGTCCTCGCGCCGCTGTGCGGTGCCTTCGGTTGCGGCATTGTGCCGTGCGGATCGGCCAGGATTGAACATCCCTGTTCAAGCCCGGCCTGAGCGCAGCATCCATGCTGCGCTCTCCTGACCCAATGCCTTCACCTCAGCGCTGCGGATTATCCGGCAGCCGCCGAGGCCGGACCCCTTATACCGTTGCTATCGCTGTTTTGAAGATCGCGTGTTCGTTAATTTTAAGAGCCAGTGCCAGCAATTGGTTTTTTATTCAAACAGGCTACGCAAAAGTAATAAGCAGACTGGCCGGGGTACCGAACGGGCAATCCGCAGCGCTGAACGTAGCGAGGAAGCCAGGATTCGGCCACACGGACGTGGCCGAAAGTCACAGCCGCGCAGGACGCGCGTCTGTGGCGGTCCGACCGGCTGACAAGCGAAGTGAGGGCACCGCAAAGCGGCGCGAGGACCCGCCCGAGCGGTGCCCCGGCCAGTCTAAGCCTTCACTAAATTTGCAGACATCGTGCCGTACAGAAATCCGTCATAAACCCCGCACCCGAAAATGTTGAAAACCTAATCCCACCAGCGCTAAAGTTCGATATATAAAACCGCCATCCAGCAGGGCTCTGATATCCACAGCCTATCGAGAAAAAATGATTAACTTCCGCATTATCCGCCATATGTGGCTGTTCCTCGCCGTGGCCGAAGAGAAACACTTTGGCCGCGCAGCCAGGAAACTGGGCATGACGCAGCCTCCCTTAACCCAGCAAATCCAGGTGCTGGAACAGTCGCTAAAAGTTAAGTTGTTCGACCGCTCAAAAAGAAACGTGCAGCTGACGCCGGTCGGCCTGGCGATCCTTCCTGCGGTGAAGAAATTTGCGGAGCAGGTGGAGCGGCTCGAGGTGGCGATCAACGAAGCCGTTGCCGGACACAGCGGCGTGCTGACGATCGGGGCCATCAGCGCCGCGATGCTGGACGTGCTGCCCGGCTATATTCGCCGGATGAAGGCACTGAACCCGGATATCGTGATTTCCATTAAAGAGATCGACAGCGCCGAGGCGATTCCGGCGTTACAGAACGGTGAAATTGACCTGGCCTTCGCCCGCCTGACCGGTGAACAGGGGGAAGGCATCGAATCGCGGCCGATTTCCAGTGCTGAACTGGTGGTGACGCTACCGCACGATCACCGGCTGGCCGGGCAGAGCCGCATCAGCCTGCGATCGCTGATGAATGAAGAGTGGGTGATGTTTTATCGTTACCTCAATCCGGGCTATTTCGACAGCATCATCACCGCCTGCCGCAGTGAGGGCTTTTCGCCGCGCATTCTACATGAGGTTCGCTCGGTTGCACTCCAGATTGCTTTCGTCGGCTGCGGGCAGGGCATCGCGCTGGTTCCGGCATCGCTGAAACATCTGTCGCTCACCAGCGTGGTGACGTTACCGCTGGAAGAGCGGATTGAAGTGGTCACTACGGCAGTCGCCTGGTCCTCTGCCCGCCCGAATCCGCTGGTGGAGCGCTTTGTTGAACTGGTCAAAGGGGAGGTGTAGGGCTTATAAACCGGACCGAATGAAGTCATGAACCATTAGCGTCGATGCCAGCCATTGATAGCCGGTTCAGGAATGTTCCCTTGAACATGTCCCGTTATGGGACTACCATCAATGGATGAAAATAATATCCGTCAAAATATTAAGGGATTTTTGGGCGGAAAATCCTTCTGCAGAACAACCGCTCAAGGCCTGGGTTGATGAAGTCATCAAAGCTGACTGGAAAACGCCAGCAGAAATTAAAGCGATGTATCGCAGCGCCAGTATTCTGAAGAACCGACGTGTCGTGTTTAACATCAAAGGGAATGATTACAGATTAATAGTGGCTATTGCTTATCAGCGGGGATGGATGTTCGTCAAATTTATAGGAACCCATAAAGAGTATGACAGAATTGATGCAGAAACCGTGGAAGTGGAGTGATAGCTATGCAAATTAAACCCATCAGAACGGAGCAGGACTACAATGCAGCGCTTAGAACAGTGTCACCTATGTTTGAAAATGAACCGGAACTAAACACCCCGGATGGTGATTATTTTGAAGTTATGTGTTTACTTATTGAAGAGTATGAGAAAAAACACTTTCCGATTGAGGCCCCGGACCCTATTGAAGCAATAAAGTTTCGCATGGAACAGCAGGGCCTGTCCGTGAAAGATCTGGAGCCAGCAATCGGTAAGGCTAACCGAGTGTATGAAGTGCTAAACGGCAAACGTAATCTGACACTTCCAATGATTAGACGATTGCATAAGCAGTTTGGAATTCCACTTGAAAGCCTGGTCGGTGTTTAGGCTGAAAGTAGGTTGACCATCACGGACGCTCCCGCGTATCCAGCTTCAGCTGCATAAAGGTCAGATCCAGCCAGCGGCCAAACTTCATACCCACTTCATGAAGCTGGCCGCTCTGCTCAAAACCCAGCTTTTTATGCAGTGCAATCGACGCCCGATTGCCGGATTCAATTCCCGCTACCATCACGTGCTTGCCCTGTTCGCGCGCGTGTTCAATCAGGGCTGACATCAGCGCCAGCCCCGCGCCGTGGCCGCGTGCGTCTTTATGAACATAGACGGAATGTTCAACCGTATGACGATAGCCATCCCAGGGGCGCCAGTCGCCGTAGGAGGCGTAGCCAATGGTATCCCCCGCCTCGCTCACCGCCACCAGCACCGGAAACCCGGCCGCCTGACGGTCGCGAATCCACTGGATGCGGTTGCCGGTATCCACCGTTTTCTCATTCCAGATTGCCGTGGTGTTCTGCACGGCATCGTTATAGATCTCGGTGATTACCGCTGCATCATTCTCCACTGCCGTTCTGATCGTGACCATAGACACCTCCGGATTCATCTAATAAAGTGGACGTATTGTTTACTATTTTATTTATCCACTATGTTAGATGATTTGTCCAGTAAAGAAGATGACATCAATCACCGTATCGGCCAGCGGATTAAACTGGAGCGGGAACTGCGCGGCTGGTCGCTGACCGACCTGGCGCAGCACTCCGGTGTTTCCCGGGCGATGATCCATAAAATTGAACGCGGTGAGAGCAGCCCGACGGCGACGCTGCTGGCCAGACTGGCTGGATCGTATGATATGAGTATGTCCCAGCTGATCGCGCAGAGTGAGATGCAGTCGGGCACGCTGCTGACGCTGGCTCAGCAGCCGGTGTGGCAGGACCCGGAAACGGGATATATTCGGCGGCACGTTTCCCCACAGCAGATCCCGGCGGATCTGGTCAGCGTGGAGCTGCCAGCAGGCGTATCGGTGCCGATGCCCGCCATCTCCTATCTGTCCCGCCGCCAGTTAATCTGGGTGATCGGCGGCGAACTGGTGTTTCAGGAAGGGGAAAAAACTTTTGAGCTGAAAGAAGGCGACTGCCTGGCGCTGGGCGATCCGGCCGACTGCGTGTTTATCAACCGCAGCGAACGGGCGTGCCGCTATGCGGTACTGGTGCTGAAACCGCTTTAGATTGCGCCTTTCGGCATAAATTGCCCGGTAGCCTGTTTCAAACGTACAGTGCTCAGGGCAAACTCAGGATGCCAGATGCCAGATGCCAGATGCCAGATGCCAGATGCCAGATGCCGGATGCCGGATGCCGGATGCCAGATGCTGGATAGTTGCCAGCATCCCGCTTCGATTAGCCCGGCATCAGCGTGAAGCGGGTAACGATTTCAATTGGCACAAAGGTATGCGCTGGCACCGGTTTTTGCTGGGATAGCGCGAGCAGCCTGTCCACCGTTTCAAGCAGCAGCTGCGGGATGTTCTGCGACAGAATATAATCAATTTTCTCTGCCAGAATCAGGCGCTCGGTGACCTCGTTGACTTCATGCGTGATCACCACCGGTTTAATCGCGCCCTGATACTCCTCCAGCGCGGCGGCCAGGCCTGCATTTCCTCCGGCGACGTTGTACACCGCGCGGATAGTGGGATCGGTTTTCAGCAACTGGATCGCTGCATCGTAGGTTTGCTGCGTATCGTCATTGCCGGACACTACTTCCAGCACGTTGACTGAAGGCAGGGTTTTTCTGATCTGCGCCCGAAAACCGATTTCGCGATCATCGTGGCAGCTGTAGGAGAGCGTGCCAACAATCACCGCCACGCTGGCCTGTGGACAATGCTGCAGATGCCGGCCCAGAATAAAGCCTGCCGCCTGGCCCGCCGCACGGTTGTTAATACCGATATAGGCGTCACGGGCGTCGGGTTCGAGATCGCTCACCAGCGCAATGATGCGTTTTCCCTGCTGCTTCAGTTTGAGCACCGCAGCATTAATCACCGGGGTATTTTTCGCCACGATGGCGATGGCATCTGCCTTGCCCGCCTTCTGGATGATTAACCGCACCACCTCGTCGTCATCGGTGACAGAGCAGTCGGCAATATCCAGCGTAACGCCCCGTGTATTGAGCTGGCCTGCGATTTTCTCGCCCGCCAGCCTGACTGAGGCGTTGTACTCCTCACCACCCTGAACCACCAGCGCAAAATGGGCATTCTGTTTCACCGCAGCAGGCTTCACACCACCCGCGGCCTCAACCAGCAACGAGGCATAGGCGCGCTGCACGGCTTCAACGGTCCTCGGATTGACCCCCGGACGATTGTTGAGGACGCGATCGATGGTTGCGCGGCTAAACTGCGTAGCAGCAACCAGTTCTTTCATGGTGGGTTTACGGTTCATAAACAATAGTCTGCCTTCACGGTTCCATGTCCCTCATGTTACTCCATCTGTAACCGCTAAGTCTTCGTAATACCAGATGATTCATAAACGATCTGCATTTATGTGACTCAGCTTAACGGTTGAAATAAGGCGAACCACCGTAGAAGCGCTCGTACTGCACCGCTTCCGTTTCGCCGCCGCCGGTATTGCCATATTTTTCCCTGTGATGCGTACAGCAAGAGCCGCAGGAAGCACAGATATAGCGCCCTTCGTCGCATTTCTCCGTCAGATCCCGGTCGTCAATAATTTCACTGCATTTGTAGCCAATGCAGTGGTTGATATAGTGGCTGATGTCAAACTGTTCGCAGCCGTGGCTGGCGCACTTAAACACCGTCAGGCGATAGGCTGCCTGGAAAGGTTTACGGATAAACCCGTTGCTCGCTGCATCCCACACGGTAACCTCAACGCGGGAATATTTCATATTGGGAACCATCAGCAGACCGCAGCTGCGGCAGTTGAGGCGGGCAAACAGCTCTCTGATACGATTAAACCAGGCGGCCAGTTTAATCGGTAAATCACGTTTCGACGGCTCACCGGCGACCAGATACTGCATGCCGTAGTGGGCCAGCCAGTCATAAATCGAGAAATCCACAAACGCTTTACTGAGATCGGGCAGGACGCGTGGTTCCTCGCAGACTTTCGACCGGCAGAGGAAGCGGTTTTCTGTCGAGCCGTCGGCCTGTTTTGCCCGCCAGTGGAACGCTTCGCATGACAACCTGATATGTCTGAAGCGTTTTTGCAACGATGTACACTGCGGAAACAGTCTGAAGATGGCAGGATGACCAACGGTGAATCTGCCCGAGAGCAGGGCCTGCCAGATCTCATGCAGGATCACGCTCTGTATTGCTGCTTCGTCGTTGCGGCCGATGAGCGGCAGCAGTTTAGCGAGAATAAAAAATTCCGGATCGGCGGATAGTTCCGGGCTGGACTCGATATCACTGACGAAGCTGAAATCCTTTCTGAACATCTTCTGCTTCAGCAGGCAGGGGGTGATAAAGTCACGGAATACCGGATGCTGGTACCAGTCGGCTTTTGAGGCAAACGCACGCGGATAAGCATCACGAATATAAGGTTCAACCGCCATTTTATCCTGGCCGAAGCTTCGTCGGATAAACTCGTTAATATCGCTGCCGCGATGCTTGAGAAGCGTTTCACCCGGCAGGCAGTTGAAAAACGCCAGATAGAGCGTGGCGCTAAGCGAAATCTTTTTCAGCAGCGTTTCTATCAGCGCAGACTGCGCGGGCGAAGGCGCAGGATGGTTTCCGGCCCATTTTTTCATCCATGCGGCGAACTGCTCAACATGTTTATCGATAAACTCGCGTGGCAGGGTGTCAGGGCTAATGTCTAGTGCGATCAGATCGTTAAAATCTTTGTGGCTGGCAATAGCTTCAAACAGCTCTGGATAATATTGACGCTGTTGAAACAGCGCTAGCAGGTGGTAAGGGGCGATGCCGCTGGCAATCAGCCTGCTGACGACATCATCTCCCCAGGCCCGGACGAAGCAGGTAATGACTTTTTCACGCAGCGGCCAGCCGTTGAACTGAATTTCGCCCTGGCCAAAGGCACCGAAGTAATCCACCAGTTTATCGGCCGTTGCTGCCGCATCAAGCAGATGGACCTCATACGCGGTGGGCTTAGCATGTTTGCCCACACCTTCACGAAAAAGCACCGGTGAGTTTTCATCGGGCAGTTGGCTGCCGACAATCTCGTTTTTATGAAAGAATAGCTCGGCCCGGGTTTCCGATTTCAGGAAGCCAAACTGGTTCTCTTTGCCGGTCTTATTGTTCAGGCCGCCATACCAGAGCACGCTGCCCAGATACCACCTGGCACGACCTTTAGCGTTTTCAGCCATACTGCTGATTCCTTATTAAGAGCGCAGCGCCCTCAGGCTTTGCGTTTTTCCAGGCGAATATCGCCTTCGCCTGCGGGGATTTCGTTGCCCCATCCGCTATGACGATAGAATCCGGCTGCGCGCGTAGTTTTACCCGTTTCCAGCCAGATAACGTCGTGCTGCCGGAACAGCTCATCTTCAGCAACCTGAACCAGTCGTTTACCTATTCCTCTGTTTTCATATTCAGGAAGAACAAAAGCGGCAAAAAGGCAGGCATCTTCCGGGATAATCATGGAAAAGCCGACAATTTTCTGGTCTTCAGCCGCCACCCAGGCACAGGATGAATTCTGGATCATGGCGGTCACGGCGGCCCTCGTGATCCCCATTTCTTCAAGTTCTTCACAAGTCAGCGTATTTTCGCGAACCGAGGTGCGCACGTGAAACAGACCGTCGATATCATCGGGCGTTGCTGCGCGGATGGTTATTGTCATGGCGGTAAATCCTTTTTTAGCTGAAAACGACCGTCAGTCTGCCTGGTGTTAGCGGCGCTGTGCAACAATATCCAGCTGATATTTCTGCTTAATCAGCGTGTTACGTATGTCAGGCGACAGGCCATCATCGGTAATGATCTGACTGAAAGTGTGTTCGATCGAGATAGGATAGGGGTGGACGCTGCCGAATTTGGACGAATCCGTCAGCGCGATGGTCCAGGTGCCCCTGGCCATCACCGCGTTCACTACGTCGCAGCGCATCATATTGCGGCCGGTAAAGCCGGTGTCCGCGTGCCAGCCGTCCACGCCGATAAAAGCTTTATGGAAGTTAAGCTGCTGGATGCAGTAGCGGGTTAGCGGCCCGACCACGGATTCGCTGCTTTTCTGATACTGGCCGCCGAGGATAACCACTTCGCACTCCGAATCGCGCAGCAGATGGGCGATAAAGTGGCTGACGGTGATAATCGTCAGATCGCTGCGTGAGGCGAGAGCGCGGGCCAGCAGGGCATTGGTGCTGCCGCCTTCAATAAAGATGGCTTCACCGTCGCCGATCTGCGAGGCGGCAAACTCCGCCAGCCCCTGCTTGATTTTGTAGCGGGTCTGCATGCGGGAATTCACGTCGTCGCTGTCGGGGGCGACAGCGGAGCCGTGGACGCGTTTTAGAAAATTATCGCGTTCCAGCGCGTTGAGATCCTGGCGGATGGTGACTTCAGAAACGCCGGTCAGCTGCGCCAGTTCGCTGACGCTAACGCTGCCTCTTTCGTTCACCAGCTGGATGATATGTTCGTGTCTGCTGTTCATTCAGGCTTTGATAAGGCTGGAATAATTCGGTTCAGTCTAACAGATATTTTTGATGGCACACTACGCCTGTACCAGGCAGCGAGTATTGTGGCTGGCCCAAAACTTCAGGCCAGCCGTTTTGTCACTTATTCCAGCCCGAGGCTGCGCTTGCCGATGTTGTTCAAATCCGCAGTAGAAAAGCGCTGCTGCCAGTCGCGTTCGTAGTCCTCCCGTGGGAAATCGCCCGGCGACGTTCCCTGATCCAGCGCCTGCGCCACTTTGTGTGCGTAGGCCAGATTCTTCTCGCAGAGCGGTGCCGCAGGGATATACATCACGTTGCCCCAGCCCTGCTGATCGGTCACCGGTGCCACCGAGTGGATCACATCACAGTGCCACCACACGGAGTCGCCCGCCTGCAGCGACGGGATGGAACTCAGCCCCTCAATCAAGTCAGGATGCCACTGTGGCGAGATCGGCAGCACTTTGCCCGGTGCCACGCCGCACAGTTCATCTTCCGGAACATCGTCCAGCAGCGGCCTCAGCAGGACATAGGCCATCGCTTCCGGCACCGGCACCACGTGCAGCAACCCCTGGCCCTGCTGCATATCCGACAGCGCGGTCCAGCCCTGGAAGGTGCGGAAGGCAGAACATTTGGTCGTATTATCAACATCATATTCATGAACCTCGGTACGATGCGCCGCATCCCACGGGTCGTACGCGTCAAATTGATTGCTGAATATTTTGCTGAAAACCTGCTGATAGGCGGGCAGCAGCCATCGCTCCAGCGCGCCGGAGTCGGTGTGTGCACCCAGCCCTTTTGAGGTGGTTCCCGGCAGGCGGCGGCGAATTCGGTCTGGATAGATGATGCTGACGTCCGGGTTAAACCACTTCACGCCTTCCGATTCGAATTTCCACAAGCGATTAAGGAACGACTGCGTTTCGGCCATTGCCTCGCTTTGCCGCGCTTCCATCTGCGCGGTGGACCAGTAGATCGGATAAATCTCCGGCCGTGACGCCTCCAGGCTGCCAAAGAACGTATCCCCCGGCCCGCGGTATTGCGCATCGAAATCATTGCGGTCCAGGTAGTCGAGCATCGAGGTATCCCACGCCAGGGTTTTATCACGCGGGAAGGTTTGCTTTACCACCACGCAGCCGCGCCTTTTGATCGCCGCGATCTGTTCAGCAGTAATGCGTTTTTCAGCGATATCCGCCCAGTTAATCACCGGCCAGGCGGTGCCGTGCTCGGCTTCTTCCGCTCTGGCATGGGCGATTTCAGCTGTGATTTTTTGCTTAACCTGATTAAAAAGCCCTTCAACATCACCGATCTGCTGGCGAAGCTGCTTTTTCATCAGCCGGATTAGGGCTTTATGGTCTTCAGGTAGGGTGTTAGAGGTGAAATCGCTCATCGTGACAGCTCCGCTTCAGGTGTGTTAGGCTTCGAATGAAGGTTTTATCATCTTCGTTCGTAATTATGGCGGCGAAACTAACAAAAATGCAACAAGTCTTGCGTGAGTCGGATCACGAATCGTTCACGTTCCGGGAACGGGACGATCCGCTTTGCTCGGGCCGATAGCGAAACGTGGGGGAGATGAAATGAGAATGTTGAGAGACAGTGCGCACTTTTTCCGCGACTACTTCAGGCTGTCCGCAGCTGACAGTGGCCGTATCTGGCAGGGTTTCAGCCCGGAGGCACGTTACGGCTATTTAGCGGCATTACTGCAGTGGCAGGTGGATGAAGCTGATGACATCGGGCAGAACTGTGAGGAGCGAAGCGGGCAGCGGCATGAAAATAATGGCGTCGAGTGATGCACGGAATCTGTCGGAAAAACCGATAACCCGCAACGCGAAAAACCGGGCCAGGCGGCCCGGTAGAGTGAAGCTAAGCGTCAATCGCGTGCCGTTCCCGCCGTGTTAGCCCAGTTTTTTCAGCAGCGCCTTCGCCACATCTTCCGAGCTGGCCGGGTTCTGGCCGGTGATCAGATTGCCATCCTCCACCACGAATGAGGCCCAGTCGGCACCTTTCTGATAGTGTGCGCCAGCGGCAATAAACTCATCCTCAATCAGGAAAGGCACCACGTCGGTCAGCTGCACCGCCGCTTCTTCACTGTTGCTGAAGCCGGTCACCTGTTTGCCCTGAACGCGCGGTGCGCCGCCGGTGGATTTCACGTGGCGCAGCACGCCCGGCGCGTGGCAGACAAAGCTGATGGGCTTAGCGGCGCGATCAAAGGCTTCAATCAGCGCAATGGAGTCGGCGGATTCGGCCAGATCCCACAGGGGCCGTGGCCGCCGGGATAAAATACCGCATCAAAGTCCTGCTGATTGACCGTCTCCAGCTTCACGGTGCTGTCCAGTGCCTGCTGCGCCGCGCTGTCGGCCTTAAAGCGGTCGGTCATTACCGTCTGAAAATCCGGCAGATCGCTTTTCGGGTCCAGCGGCGGCTGACCACCGGCAGGCGAGGCCAGCACCACCTCCGCGCCCGCGTCTTTGAAGACGTAGTAGGGCGCAGCAAATTCTTCCAGCCAGAAGCCGGTTTTCTCACCGGTGTTACCCAGCTCGGCGTGTGAAGTCAGTACCATTAAAATTTTCATTACGGGTTCTCCGGTGATGAGGTAATAAAGAGTGATTATTGATTAAGCATAGCCGCGACGGCGGCAGTTTTATCCTGATACGGGGCGCGCAGACGTAAATTGGTGGTGCCCGCTTCATCCTGGACCACGACCGGCTTGGCGTGGCTGAAGCGGCGGAAACCGTGAATGCCGTGATAGGCACCGATCCCCGATGCGCCAACGCCGCCAAACGGCAGACTGTCGATCGCCGCGTGGGTCATCACGTCATTGATCACCAGCGCGCCGGAAGTGGTCCGCTGCGCCATCTGCTGCTGGCGCAGCGGATCGTTGCCAAAGTAGTAGGCGGCCAGCGGACGCGGGTGCGCGTTAATGTAGGCCATCGCCTCACTGACATCGCCCACATAGGTTTTCACCGGCAGCAGCGGACCAAATATCTCCTCCTGCATCACCTTCATCTCTTCGCTGACGTCGAGGATCAGATGCGGGGCGATTTTACGGCTCAGCGGATCGAAATCGGCTTCACCCTCCGGTGCCAGGCTGATAATGCGCGCACCTTTGGCGGCGGCATCGGCCAGCAGATCGGTCAGCCGCTGATAGTGGCGATCGCTGATGATGGCGGTGTAGTCCGGGTTATCCTGCACGGTGGGGAAAGATCGGCGGATAAAGGCGCGTGCGGCGTCGGTAAACACCTCTTCCGCCGCCTGCGGCAGCAGCAGATAGTCGGGGGAAATACAGATCTGTCCGGCGTTAAAGGTCTTGATGGTCAGGGTTCTTTCGGCGGCCAGCTGCGGATCGGCATCGACATCCAGCACCACCGGCGATTTTCCGCCCAGCTCCAGCGTCACCGGCACCAGGTTTTCGGCAGCGGCGCGCATTACGTGTTTACCTACCGAAGTGCTGCCGGTAAACACCAGATGGTCGAACGGCAGGGCGCTGAACGCCTGGCCCGTGGCGGCGTCGCCCAGTACCACGGCCAGCTCGTTCGGGTCGAAATAGCGCGCCACCAGTTCGGCCAGCAGCGCAGAGGTTTCAGGCGTCAGCTCCGACGGCTTGAGCATTGCGGTATTGCCTGCGGCGAACACGCCCGCCAGCGGCCCGAATGCCAGGTTAATCGGAAAATTCCACGGGCTGATCACGCCCACCACGCCCAGCGGCTGGGGTTCAATCCACGCCTGCATCCCTGCGACCGGCACTTCAGCGGCCTCCGGTTTCATCCATTCGGCCACATGATCTGCCGCGTGTTGCAGCATCCCGATCGTGATCAGCAGGTCGGCGGTCATCGTCTGATACGCGCTGCGGTGGCCGAAGTCGGCGCTGATGGCGGCGGCAATCGCCGCATGATTATCGCGGATCAGTGCGGCGCTGCGCAGCAGGCGGTCGCGCCGCAGTGCCAGCGGGGCCGGACCCGCCTGTAAATGTGCCTGCTTCATAGTCAGAAGAATGTGCTGTAAGTCCTGCTCAAGCGTGCTGTGAGTCATGGTGTTCATTGCCTTTCGCTGATTCGTAAGATGCAGCAAGCTTACCCGCCGTGGATTTTCGCCGCTAACAAGGCTATTTTTGCAGGGGTATAAATATTTTTATGGGGTCAGCATGTCACTGGTTCGCTTACGCACTTTCATTGAAGTTTACCGCCAGGGTTCCATTTCCGGCGCGGCCAGAGCGCTAAATCTGACGCAGCCTGCGGTTTCGCAGCATATCAGCGGGCTGGAGGTCGCCGTGGGCCGCGCGCTGTTTCAGCGTCAGCCGCAGGGCGTGGTGCCGACCGCCGCCGCGGACGACTTAGCGGCCGATATCGGCAATACCCTGGATACCGCCGAGTCGGCGCTGGCTTCTGCCCGTGCGCGCTCGATGGACGTCAGCGGCACGTTGCAAATCATCGGCCACGCGGATTTTATGGCGGAGAAGCTGGCCGGGGAGCTGCTGCCGCTGCTGGAAAACGATATTCGCGTACATATGCACACCGGCGACGGTGAGATGGTGGTGCAGATGGTGGTGGAGGGGCACTGTGATTTGGGCATTACCGCACACCCGGTGAGCGATTCGCGGCTGAAAGGTGAAGTGATCTTCACCGATCGCGTGCTGGCGGTGGCCGCGCCCTCGGTGGCACATCGGCTACGGCAGCAGCCGGATTTCGCTCTGGCGTTACTTCAGGAACCGCTGCTGGCCTACAACCTTGAGCTGTCGCTGATCGACCGCTGGCTGGATAAAAACCGGATTAAGTATGACGCACTGTTGCCTGCGATGGTCGGCCAGGATCTGCGCGGCCAGCGCAGCCTGCTGTGTAAGGGCTTCGGCTGGACGGTGATGCCGGAATTCCTTTGTCGTACGCAGTTAGACAGCGGTGAGCTGGTGGCGCTCGGTGCGCCGGTCGGTGACACTGAAATCCGTTACAGCCTGGTGTGGCTGCCGAGCGCGCTGCGCCAGCCGAGAATCGCTCATGCCAGACAGACGCTGGTCTGGCGGCTGACGAATCGGGAGAAGTGAACGGCGCAGCGGCCGACGGGAGTGCGCCCCTGCGCCGGTCGGGTTAAGCCAGCGCGTGGTGCACCAGCAGATTAATCGCGCCCCCGCCGACAATCAGCCAGATAAACAGGAACAGTCCCAGGGCAAACGGGCGGGTTCCGGCCTTCATCAGCTGGCTGATACGCGTGCTCAGCCCCAGTGCCGCCATTGCCATCGCCAGCATGACGTTATCCAGGCTGTTGATGGTGGCCACCACAGGCAGCGGCAGCAGGTGGAACGAGTTGAACATGGCCACCACAATAAACATCAGGGCAAAGCACGGGAAGACGATGCGCTGTGCCGTTGTGCCGCTCTCCGCTGTATCCCGGCTGATAAAGATGCTTAACACCAGCAGGAATGGGGCCAGCATCATCACGCGCAGCATTTTGGCAATCACCGCTGCGTTTTCGGTTTCCGGGCTGACGGCGTGGCCCGCGGCTACCACCTGGGCAACTTCATGCATGGTTGACCCGGTATACACCCCAAACTGGGTTGCCGATATGCCCGGGATCAGCGAGGCAACGTGATGCCAGATCCACGGATAGAGGAAGATCCCGGCGGTCCCGAAGATCACCACGGTGGCGACCGCGACGGCAACCTTTGACGATTCCGCTTTCACCACCGGGGCCGTTGCCAGCACCGCCGCCGCGCCGCAGATGCTGCTGCCCGCACCGATCAGCCACGCGGTCTGGCGATCGATACCGAGCAGGCGCGACCCCATATAGCTGGCAATCAGAAAGGTGCTGCTGAGCATCGCCACATCGACCACCACACCGCTCAGTCCAACATCCATCACCTGCTGAAAGGTCAGCCGGAAGCCGTAGAGGATAATGCCCAGCCGCAGCAGCTTCTGCTTGGCGAACTGTACGCCCTCATCGCACTGCGGGTGCAGCAGGGGATAAACCGTGTTGCCGAGCACGATGCCCACGATAATCGCCAGGGTCAGCGCCCCGAGCCCGAGTCCTGACATCAACGGCTGGTTACCCAGCCACGCGGTGCCGAGGGCAATGGCCAGCGTGAGCAGAATGCCGGGAATAAAGCGTTTAGCCGTGTGCGAATACTGTACCAGCGGAATATCGGTCATGGTTCTCTCCTCATGTATAGGACTGAGGATGCGACTAATCGGTTTGAAAAAACAATTTATTATATCGTTATAATCAATCTGAATATCAGGTAAACGTACAGTTTTCAGGGTAATTGACGGTGGTGCCGACAGGGTAATGCGTATTTAAGATGAGGCTGTTAGATGGACTATTGTTATCAAATACAGTTTGTTATTTAAGTTTTACGCCTTTTTGGTCATGGGTAAGGCCACGACTAATGGAGGCGGATTTGCCAAAAATAATCAACCCGGACAATAATCGACCGGGTTCACAATTCCAGTGAAATCTTCATTTTTGCCCGATATTTGAACGCGGAAAGATGCCTGCCACTCCTGTATATGTCATAGTATGACTGTCAATATTATTCAGCGCCTGTAGGTCGGAGGAAGAGAGTATGAATCAGGATATTTCATCATCCGCTGAAGTGAAATCGGCGATTTTCCAGCCGCTTTACCTGCAAATCAGCCAGCTGCTGCTGGAAAGAATTGCCTCCGGCGAGTGGCCTGCGGGCACCTATATTCCCAGTGAAGCCAGCCTGGCCGACGCCTATAACGTCAGTATCGGCACGCTGCGCAAAGCGCTGAACGAGCTGGTGAGTAATAACGTGGTGATCCGCTATCAGGGTAAAGGTACGGTGGTGGCCGCCCATGATTCGGACAGCGCGTTATTTCGCTTCTTTAACGTGCTGCGTGAAAACGGCGAGCGCTCGCTGCCGCTATCCCGGGTGCTGGCACGGCATTTACGCTCCGCCTCTGCAGAAGAAGCGGCGGCGCTGGATATTGCACCGGGCAGCAAGGTGATTCATATCTGGCGGGTACGCGATCTCGACGGGGCACCGGCAATACTGGAGCACGTCTACGTGGATGCGGCGCGTTTCCCCGGTATGGACCGTGAGCCGGAGATCCTGCCGAATACGCTCTATCAGCTGTATCAGCAAAAGTACGCCTGCACGGTGGCTAATGCCCATGAACAGATCAAAGCGGTGAATGCCGGGCCGGACGAGGTGCTGCATCTGGAGGCCGCCGAAGGGGAAGCGCTGCTGCGCATCTGGCGTACGGCAAGGGATTTTCAGGATAAACCGGTTGAGTACCGCGTTTCCACCGTACTCACCCGGCATCACGCCTACGTTAACCAGCTCTGAGGCGCAGCTGCTCCAGCAGCGTGGCGGGCAGATCCAGCGTCTCGCCGTGCTGCCTGGCCAGAGCCTGGCGTCGCTTACCGGGCAGCCTCACGCCCGGCTGTTCCAGCATCGCGCGGAACAGCAACTCGCTGTGCTGCAAGTAACCCGCTGAGAAGAAGGCCGGATTGAGCAGCAGCAGCAGCTGCGCGATATGCGGAGGTTCCCCCTCGGCGCTGAAGAATGAGCTGGCCTGGAAGCCAAAGTGGCTACCGGTCAGCCCCGCCGTTAGCAGCTCCACCATCAGCGCCAGCGCGGCACCCTTGGCCCCTCCGGCCGGTGCCATGCTGCCCGCCAGCGCGGCGTCCGCGTCCTGAGTCGGGTTGCCTTGGCGATCGATAGCCCAGCCCAGCGGGATCGCTTCCTTTCTCTGGCTGGCCAGCATGATTTTGCCGCGAGCCACTTCCGACAATGACAGGTCGATCACCAGCGGTCCTTCCTGCTGGCGCGGTGAGGCAAACGCTACCGGGTTGGTGCCGTACAGCGGCGCATTGCCGCCCCACGGGGCCATCGCCGCCGGGCCGTTGCTGAATGCCAGGCAAAGTAATCCCTGACGCGCGGCCTGTTCGGCGTAGTAGCCCGCCATGCCAAAGTGATGCGAATGACTGACCGCCACGCTGACGATGCCGAACTCCTGCGCCAGTGCGATGCCGCGATCCAGGCCGCGCTGCACGGCCGGGAAGGCCAGACCGGAATCCGCATCGACGTTCACCACCGCACCGCGCTGGCTGACGGATGGCCTGGCGTGGGAGTTCAGTTTGCCGCTAACCAGCTGGTCGAGGTAGTAGGGCAGCCGCGCAAAGCCGTGGGAGGGAATGCCTGCCCGCTCGGCGGCCATCAGCGCCGCACAGGTTTCGGCGGCGGCCTGAACCTCCACCCCCAGCTTCACCAGCGCGCGTTGCCCCAGGCAGGCGAGGTCGTGCAGGGCGATTGTTTCGTGGCTCATCGTGTTGTGCTTCCTTCTTCTTCGGTATCGGGGAGTGGCGTATCTGGCAGGACAATTTTACCGGGACCGGCTCTGAGCTGTTCCTGCGCCTGTGCCAGATCCAGCTTGTTTTCCCAGCGGGCGATCACCAGCGTGGCCACCACGTTGCCAATCATATTGGTCACCGCACGCATTTCGTTCAGTATCCGGTCAATGCCCAGCACCAGGGTGATCCCGGCGAGGGGAATAATATTATGCGTGGCCAGGGTCGCGGTCAGCGCAATCAGCGCCGCCCCGGCCACGCCCGCACCGCCTTTGGACGTCAGCAGCAGGATCAGCAGCAGGCCCATCTGCTGCCACAGGGTAAGGTCCGTATTGGTGGCCTGAGCGATAAACAGCGATGTCATGGTGAGATAGATCGCCGCGCCGTCCAGATTAAAGGAATATCCGGTGGGAAGCACCAGGCCAACGATGGCCCGGTCGCAGCCCAGCTTTTCCATCTTCACCATCAGGCGCGGCAGCACCGATTCGGTGGTCGAGGTGCCCAGCACAATCAGCAGCTCTTCGCGGAAGTAAACAATCAGCCGCCACATGCTGACGCCGACCAGTTTGCAGATCAGACCCAGCACGCCGCCGATAAACAGGAAGCTGGTGATATACAGGCAGACGATCAGCATGCCGAGATGCTGTAGCGAGGTCAGGCCGTATTTACCGACGGTAAAGGCAATTGCGCCAAACGCGCCAAGCGGGGCCAGCCGCATAATCAGTTCGACGATGCGCATCAGCACCTCGCCGCACTGCTCAATGGTTTTGGTCAGGAAGGCACTGCGGCTGGAGGCCAGCGACAGCGCCACGCCAAACAGTACGGAAAACAGCAGCACCTGTAGCAGATTACCCTGCGCAAAGGCACCGATTACTGAATCGGGGATGATCTGCTCAAGGAAACCTTTGCTGTGTTCGCTGACGTTAACGTAGTGGCTCATCGCACTGCCGTCCAGCTTCGCGGCATCCACGTTCATCCCCTTGCCGGGCTGCATCACGTTGGCCACCACCATGCCGATAATCAGTGCCAGCGTAGTGATCAGCTCAAAGTAGAGCAGGGTTTTACCCCCCACTTTGCCGACCTGTTTCAGGCTCTCCATGCGGGCAATACCAATGGCTACGGTACAGAAAATCACTAAGGTGACTACCATCTTGATCAGGCGGATAAAGGTGTCGCCAAGGGGTTTCATCTGAACGGCTAAATCAGGAAACGCGTACCCCACAGCAACCCCGGCGACCAGGCCGATGAGAACCTGGACGTACAGGTGCTTGAGAAATCGCATGCGGTTGTCCTCGCAGTGCCTGACGGCGGCGAACCGGAGAGGATCAGCGCCGCAGGCGATCGGGAAAGCAAAGCCCGCCGGGATCGGCGGGCGGGAGATTACGCACTTTCAAAGATACGGGTCAGAACGAACTCTCTGTGGCCCAGCGCCTCGGCGGCGGTCAGGCGGCCGTTGGCGGTGCGCATCAGGCACTCCAGCAGCGCATCGCCCGCGCCGTCCATGGTCATTTCCCGGCGCAGCAGGGCGGACACGTCAACATCGACATGTTCAGACATCGTCCGCACCGTGCGCGGGTTCGCGCAGATCTTAATCACCGGCAGGATCGGATTGCCGATCACGTTCCCCTGTCCGGTGGGGAAGAAGTGCGCCACATAGCCCGCTGCGGCACAGAGCGTGACCATCTCGGCTGCGGCTGAAGAGGAATCCATAAACCACAGCCCCGGCCCGGTCGGCGTTTCGGCCTTGTCCAGCACGCCGTCCACGGAGCATTTTTTGCCGATTTTCTGGATATTACCCAGCGCTTTCTCTTCAATAGTGGTCAGCCCGCCTTCGATGTTGCCCTTGGTCGGCTGCGATTCGGAGAGATCGCTGGTCTTCCAGCGGTCAATCATTGCGCTGTAGCGATCGAACATAAACTGGAACTTCGTCCGCACGTCGTCATTGATGCACCGCGCGGCCACCAGATGTTCACCGCCGGTCAGCTCGGAGGTTTCCCCGAACAGCAGCGTATTGCCGTTGGCGTGCAGACGATCGAACAGGTTACCGACCGACGGGTTCGCGCCACAGCCGGAGGTGGTATCCGACTCGCCGCACTTGGTCGACACCCACAGCTCGCTGATATCGCAGGTTTCACGCTGCAGTTCTGAAGCGTACTGCGAGAATTCCCGCGCCTTACGCGATGCGGCGCAGATGGTGTTGTGATCGCCGTTCTGCTCAATCCAGAACCCCGCAACCGGTTTTCCCGTGGCTTTAATGCCGTCGACCACGCGCCGGGTCCAGCCCGGCTCGATGCCGATGACGATCACCGCCGCCACGTTCGGGTTGCAGCCGGTGCCGATCAGCGTACGGAAGTGCAGCTCCAGATCCTCACCAAACTGCAGGCGGCCGTACGGATGCGGCAGCGCAATCGTGCCTTTAATGTTGTTGGCCACCGCTTCCGCCGCGGCGTTGGAGATATCATCCACCGGCAGCACAATCACATGATTGCGAATGCCCACACGGCCGTTTTCGCGACGATAGCCTGCAAACTTGCTTCCCTGGATTTCCATAGTTACCACCTTTTGGTTTTAACGTTGTGAACGTGAAGATGCTCGCCCTGTTTGATAGCCGCCACCACGCGGCCAATGTCTTCGCCGTATTTGATCACCGTGTCATCCACGGCCAGATCGCGAATGGCTAACTTATGGCCAATCGGAATGGCATCCTTCACCGCAAATTCGATCGTTTTGTTTTGATCCATGATCCACCCCGTCAGCTTCTGGCCTGCTTCCACGCCTTCCACCACTACGACCCCGACAGAATCGCCATCATCGTGTACGACAAAATCGATACTCATAACCGCCTCCGTTGTTTGAACAATAATGCAACTCATGTATATGACATATATTACATGACTTGATTAAAGCAAAATTTTTTCCGCGCAGGCTTAATTTTTTGCGAGGGACTTCACGAATAAAGGCCGATGGGTGCAGGGACAAGCGATGGCAAAGACTTAACAAAGCTAAATCGATTAAATCGATGATTGATATCACTTTATTAATTAGGTGATAACAAAACCGGCTTAAAATGTGATCGCGCATAAACTTCTGAAGCATGAAGCCGATCGCGATCACTTTTTGTTCGATTGTTTTTTGCGCTTCGGGGAAATGCTCATTATAGATATAGCTAGGTCATGTATATGACACAGGAGTATCGACGCAATGAACAGCCGTCGGGCACACTTAAACCTCGGAGATGCGTATGTCAGTAACCTGGTTAAAAAAAGCAACGAAGACGCCGGAGTCCAATACTTCAGAAGCCCGTCGGGTGGTTGAAGAGATGCTCACGACGATTAAGGCCGAAGGGGAAGAGGCGGTGCGCCGCTATGCCCACTCGCTGGATAAATGGAGCGGTGAGATCGTTCTGACCCCGGAACAGATTGCGGCGCAGATACGCGAAGTCCCCGCCGACGTCCGGCGGGATATCGACTACGCCATCGAGCAGGTTTACACCTTTGCCTGCGCGCAGCGTGAGTCGGTGAAAGATATTGAAGTGACGCTGCCTTCCGGGCTGATCGCCGGGCAGAAGGTGCTGCCGGTGAATACCGTCGGCTGCTACGCCCCGGCGGGCCGCTATGCCCACATCGCCTCGGCCTATATGGGTGTAGCAACGGCCAGAGCGGCAGGGGTGAAAAATATTATCGCCTGCTCCGGGCCGTATCTCGGCCAGTCGATCCATCCCTGCGTGCTTTACGCCTTTCACCGCGCGGGAGCCAGCACCATTATGACCCTCGGCGGCGTGCAGGCGATTTCCACCATGGCGTGGGGGCTGTTCACCGGTACGCCTGCCGATGTGGTGGTGGGGCCGGGCAATAAATTTGTTGCCGAAGCCAAACGTACCCTGTTTGGACAGGTGGGCATTGATGTGTTTGCCGGGCCGTCGGAAGTGGCGGTGATTGCCGACGACAGCGCCGATGCCCGCGTGGTGGCCTGCGACCTGGTCGGCCAGGCGGAGCACGGGCATGAATCGCCCGCCTGGCTGTTCACCACCTCCCGCCCGCTGGCCGAGGCGGTGATGCAGGAAGTCCCCCGACTGATTGACCTGCTGCCGCCGGTGGCGCGCGATGCGGCGAGCTGCGCGTGGCGTGACTACGGCGAAGTGATCCTCTGCGACAGCCGTGAAGAGGTGGTGGCGATCTCCGACCGCTATGCCTCCGAGCATCTGGAAGTGCATACCCGCGATCTGAACTGGTGGCTGGAATCGCTGAGCTGTTACGGCTCGCTGTTCCTCGGGGAAGAAACCACCGTCGCCTTCGGCGATAAGTGCAGCGGGCCTAACCACGTGCTGCCGACCAAAGGCGCGGCGCGTTACTCGGGCGGGCTGTCGGTGCATAAATTCCTCAAAACGCTGACCTGGCAGCGGATGCCGCGTGAAGCCGTCCCGCAAATCGGCGAGGCCACCGCGCGCATATCGCGTCTGGAAGGGATGGAAGCCCACGCCCGCACCGCCGAAATTCGCCTGGAAAAATATTTCCCCGGCATCGCTTTCCAGCTCGGTACGCCGGTGACGCGCTAAGGAGAATCCATGCATATTGCATCCTTATTTGATCTACAGGGCAAAACGGCGCTGGTCACCGGCGGCGGCAGTGGCATCGGCGCGGCGATGGCGGAGGCGTTAGCCCGGGCCGGTGCCTCGGTGATCCTCGCCGCCCGCCGCGAAGGGCAGCTGGCCGAAACGGCGCAGCGGCTGAATCAGCTGGGCCCAACGGCGCGCTACTACTGTGCCGACGTCAGCAGCGTTAGTGACATCAATTCCCTGGCGGCGCAGTGCGGCGCGGTGGATATCCTGGTCAATGCGGCAGGGATTAATCTGCGGCAGCCGTTTGAGGAGGTCAGCGAAGCCGCCTGGGACCAGCAGCTGGCGTTGCATCTGAAAGCGCCGTTTTTCCTGACCCAGGCGCTGGCACCGGGCATGGCGCAGCGCGGTTGGGGGCGGATTATTAATATCGCCTCGTTGCAATCCCTGCGCGCCTTTGACAACAGCGCACCCTACGGCGCGGGCAAGGGCGGCGTTGTGCAGCTGACGCGAGCCATCGCCCAGCGCTGGGGGCGTGACGGCGTGACCTGTAACGCCATCGGTCCCGGCTTTTTCCCCACGGCGCTGACCGGGCCGGTGTTTGCCAGTGATGAACTGCGCGAGCGCCATGCGGCCCGAACCTGCCTGGGGCGAAACGGCGAGATGGCCGATCTGCACGGCGTCACGCTGTTTCTTGCCAGCCAGGCCAGCGCCTACATCACCGGGCAAACACTGATGGTCGACGGCGGCTACAGCGCCGTCTGACACTAACTTACCAGCGCAGAGGAACACACTATGCAACAGCCAGCCAGCGGTAACCTGCGGCGCGTCACGGTGTCGAGCCTGTTCGGATCGACGATCGAGTGGTACGACTTTTTCCTGTACGGCACCGTCGCCGGAATGGTGTTTAACAAACTCTATTTCCCGGAGGGCGATCCCTTTATCACCACGCTGCTCTCCTACGGCGTGTTTGCCATCGGCTTTTTAACCCGTCCGCTCGGGGCCATTATTTTTGGTCACTTCGGCGATACGCTGGGCCGCAAAAAAATGCTGATCCTGACGCTGGTGATTATGGGCGGGGCGACGGTGTTTATCGGTCTGATACCCAGCTATCACCAGATCGGGCTATGGGCACCGTGCCTGCTGGTGCTGTGCCGCCTGATTCAGGGGATTGGCCTTGGCGGAGAGTGGGGTGGCGCGGTGCTGATGACCTATGAATCCGCACCGGAAAAACACCGGGCCTTCTTTGCCAGTATCCCGCAGATCGGCATGTCGCTCGGGCTGCTGCTGGCCTCGGGGGCGATCGGTCTGGCGTCATTCCTGCTGACGGATGAAGCGTTTATGTCCTGGGGCTGGCGCGTGCCGTTTCTGCTCAGCGGCGTGTTTGTGATTATCGGCACCTACATCCGTAATAACGTGGCGGAAACGGAAGATTTCCTCAAGGCGAGAGAAGCGCAGAAGGATAAGCCGAAGCGCATTCCGCTGGTGGAGCTGTTCCGCAAGCATACCGGACTGGTGTTTACCTGCATGGGAATGCGGCTGATCGACGGCGTGTTCTTCAATATTTTCGGCGTGTTCTCGCTGACGTGGCTGACCCAGACGCTGGATATTCCCCGGGGGCAGGCCATCGTGGCGATCCTCGCCAGCGCCTTTGTGATGAGCTTCTTTATTCCGTTCTGGGGCTATATGGCCGACCGCTATGGCCGCGCCAGAATATTCGCCATGGGCGCCACGCTCTCCGGGCTGTCTGCCTTCCCGGCGTTTGCGCTGATGCACGGCCATGCGGATAACATCTGGATCGTCTGGGCATCGATTGTTATCCCGTTCGGCATTTTTCATGCGGCGGTCTTCGGCACGCTGTCTTCGGTGTACTCCGACTGCTTCGACGCCTCGGTGCGCTATACGGGTATTTCCTTCGCCTATCAGATTTCCGGCGTCTTTGCCGGTGGCCTGACACCGGTGCTGGCGACGATTTTCTCCGAGATGCTGGGCGGCAAACCGTGGCTGATCTGCGCTTATGTGCTGATTATCGGCCTTGTCAGCGCGGCCTGCGCGCTCTATTTATGGCGTCGCACCCACGGTGCCGGTCGTCTGGCGATGGGCCAGACCTTAACGATGAAGTGAGGAATGATGAAAGCATTAGTTTATACCCAGCCTTACCGGGTCAGCGTTGAGGAACGCCCCTATCCCCAGCTGGAGGACGGCAGCGAGCTGGTGCTGATCCGCATCGGGGCCGCCGGAATATGCGGTTCGGATATGCACGCCTTTCACGGCAGCGATCCGCGCCGCCAGCCGGGGCTGGTTCTCGGGCATGAGCTGGCGGGCGAGGTGGTGGAAAGTCAGTCTCCACGTTTCCGCGTTGGTGACCGGGTCACGGCTAATCCGCTGATCGTCTGCGGACAGTGCGAATTCTGCCGCCAGGGGCGCGATAATCTGTGCAGCGACCGCCATATGGTCGGCATGGACTGGGCGGGCGCGTTTGCCGAGTTTATGAAGATCCCCGCCCGTTCGGTGGTGAAACTGCCCGATGGGCTGTCAGTGCAGCACGCGGCGCTGACTGAACCCGCCGCCACGGTGGTCCACGCGTTGAAGCTGACCCAGCGCGCGCTGCCCCTGCCGCTGGCGGAAACGCGGGCGCTGGTGATTGGCGGCGGCGCTATCGGCCTGCTGACGGTACTGGTGCTGCGCGCCTGGGGCTGCCGGGATATTACTCTGGCGGAAACCAACGGCCTGCGGCGGGAGGCGGCGGTGCGGCATACCGGCTGCGTGGGCATCAATCCGCTGGAAACCCCGGTTGAAGAAGCGCAGATGCAGCTGGTGGTCGATGCGGTCGGTGCGGCTCCAACGCGGCAGATGGCGCTACAGGCGGTGAAACCGGGTGGGGTGGTGATGCATATTGGCCTCCAGGCGTGGGCCAGCGAAATCGATATGCGCAAGCTGACGCTGGCGGAAATCACCCTGCTCGGCACTTACACTTATACGATGGATGATTTCTGCGTCACGCTGAAAATGCTGGGTGAAGGGGCGCTCGGGCCGCTGGACTGGGTGGAAACACGCCCGCTGACGGAGGGCCAGCAGGCGTTTGACGATCTGGAATCGCAGCGGGTTTCGGCGGCGAAAATCCTGTTGATCCCCTGAGCCTGAAGACGTCTGCGCAGCAGGGATCGCTGCGCTGAGCTGAGAAAGTCCGCCTCGTGCGCTTTATTTTTGAGAATGATTATCAATAGCGCTGCTTTTATTGTTATGATATAACATTCTAAAAATAATGACGAAGTGCGCAGAAATGCGTGGGAGACGGGTGGTATGGACCAGGGTTTTTCCAGAAGAACGCTGTTAAAGGCAATGGGTATCTCCGCCGGAATGGCGGTGTTACCAACATGGAGTCATTCAGCCTTTTCGGCAGAACCTGCCCCGGCCAAAGGCGGTGTACTGCGCGCCGCTTTTACCGGTTCGGGCAGCGATTCAGTCAACGTTTTGCAGGCAACGAACAGCAATATTGATTATGTTCGCGCCCGTCTGATCTGGGATTCACTGGCGGAAACCGATAACGGGAAAATGGTCTGGCGGCTGATGGAGTCTGCCGAGCCGAACGCCGATCGTACGCGCTGGGCGATTAAAGTACGTCAGGGCGTCACCTTCAGTGACGGACGTACACTGACCGCCAGAGACGTCTTTTTCAGTCTGCGTACCTGGCACAGTCAGCCGGGCAGCCAGGGCGGCTGGCTGAAACCGCTGGATATTGCCGCATCACGGGTGCAGGACGAGCAGACCCTGCTGTTACAGCTGACGCGCCCGGTGGGTTCGTTTGACCTGCTGCTGGCGCAGTCGATATTCATCTTTCCAGAGAATACTCAGGATTTTTCGGCGGCGGGGGGCAGCGGGCCGTTTACTCTGCATCACTGGACGCCGGATAAAAGCGTGCTGCACGCCCGTGGCGATTACTGGGATGCCGCAAACGGCGGTCCGTGGCTGGATGGAATCGAGCTTTATGCCATCGGGGAGACGACGGCGCGACTTAATGGCCTGAAAGCCGGGCAGTTCGATTACGCAGGAGGAATGTCGCTGCTGACCGTGCGCGCCGAACAGCAGAATCCGGCACTGAAGCTCTGGCAGTCGGCGCAAAATGAAATGAGCAGCCTGGCGATGAGTATGAATCTGAGCAAGGCTCCGTTTAATCGCCCCGAAGTGGCTGAAGCGCTCAAGTACGCTATCGATCGTGAAGCCATGGTGCGTGCCGTCACGATGGGGCTGGGCGAAGTCGGTAATGATGCACTGGGTGCCGGTCAGCCGTGGTTTAACGACGATCTTCCCGTGCGCGGCTACGATCCCGACCGTGCCAAAGCGATACTGCACAAGGCGGGGCTTAGTGAGGTCATCGCCGCGATCCGCACCAGTGATTACGAATACGGCACGGCCGAAAGCGCCACCCTGCTGCTGCGTCAGGCAAAGGCCGGAGGATTCTCGTTCAGCCTTAACCGCCTGCCCGCGGCAGATTATTACAGCGATTTCGGGGCATTGCTCAATGCGCCACTGCAAACCAACCTCTATCGTCCGATGCCGTTACCCGTCGCGCTGCCGTTCTATTACGGCTCCGCCGCCCCGTGGCCGTTTACCGGTCCTGCATCCCCGCAGCTCGATAAGCTGATCGCGGCGATGCAGGCGGCGCACGGTGAGGAACTGCGCGGCCGTGTCGCGGATGTACAGCAGTGGCTATGGCAGCAGGGTGGTGATGCCATCTTTGCCCGACTCCCCTCCGTGGCGGTTTCTTCACCGCAGGTATTCGGAGTCCAGGCCGCCGGCTTCTTTGATTACCCGCTGTTGCGCAATGCCTGGCTAGCCCGTCCGTGATCCGCACTATTGCAAGACGCCTGGCAGGACGATTGCTCCAGGCGCTGGGAACGCTATGGCTGCTGTCGGCTATCGTATTTTTTGCTCTGTCGATGATGAAAGGCGATGCGGCAACCTCCCGACTTGCCGGTAACGCTGATCGGCAGCAGGTTGAAATCGTTCGCGTGCAGCTCGGTCTGGACCGACCGCTGGCAGAACGTTATGCGAACTGGCTCTCCGGGATTCTTCGGGGGGACTGGGGTCACAGTTATCTGAACAACAGACCGGTCAGCCAGCTGCTCTGGGATCGCGGCCGCTACTCGCTGGCGCTGGGCGGCGTGGCCAGCGTGCTGTTGTTGCTGCTGACATTTTTCTGCGGCACCTGGTGCGGCTTACATCCCGGCCGTGGATTCGATCGAGCGTGTGGCCTGCTGTCGCTGATCTTTGTCGCACTGCCGGAATTTGTCACCGGTACGCTGCTGGTGCTGATTTTCTCTCTCACTCTGCACTGGCTGCCTGCACTCTCACTGATTTCCCCTGCGCAATCACTGTGGCGGCAGTGGCCGCAGTTTATTTTACCCGTTCTCACGCTGCTCAGCGTCTGCCTGGCACAGAATATCAAGCTGATGCGGCTTGGCGTGCTGCGCGCTTCCCGGTCGTCCGCCTGTGAGAATGCCCGGCTTAATGGCATCAGCGAGCGGCAGGTGATTGTGCGCTGGATACTGCCGCAGGCGCTGGGGAACACGTTGCCGGTGCTGGCGCGGTATATCACTTATCTGTCTGGCGGTGCGCTGGTCGCTGAAACGCTGTTTGGCTGGCCCGGGCTGGCGGCTTCTCTGCTGAACGCCACGCTGTTGCGCGATACGCCAGTGGTCATGGGGATCGCGATGGTTATCTGTGCTGTGACGGTTTTGCTGAATGGTATCGCCGACCTGTTAACCGCCATGTTAAATCCGGCAGCACGGCGCGGAGGCGAGGGTGGCTAAACGGCAATCTTTCTCGCTGATGCTGTTTTTCATCATGCTGGTGCTGGCGATCGCCGGACCGTGGCTGGCCCCCTGGCCGGTGGATGAGATCCGCGATATGCCGTTTGCTCCACCGAACTGGAGCACCCCTCTGGGAACGGATTATCTTGGCGCTGACGTTGCCAGTCGCGTACTCAGCGGTGGGCGATGGCTGGTGATGCTGGCGCTGACAAGTACGGCGTTTGCCTGGGGACTGGGGGCATTGTCCGGCATGCTGGCGGCGCTGCGCGGTGGGGTGACAGATCGGCTGCTGCTGACGTTGGCCGATCTCCTGCTCAGCGTACCCGGCCTGCTGCTGTTGACGCTAGTGGTGACGGTGAGTGGCACGGGCTATCTTCCGGTGGTGGTGGCTGCCGTGCTGGTGATGCTGCCGGATATTTTCCGGCTGGTTCGCGCGGCAGCGCTCAGGCAGCTTGAGCAGGACTATGTTGACATCGCGCGTGGCCGCGGTGAGACATCCTTAGCCATCATGCTCCGGGAAATCGCGCCGAATCTGCTGCCCCTTCTGGCCGCAGATGTCGGCATCCGCCTGCTCAGCGCGATTTTTATTCTCTCCACCGCCAGTTTTCTCGGGTTGGGGGCGATACCGCCACAGGCGGACTGGGGATTGATGATTATGGAAAACCGTCAGGGGCTGACTGTTCAGCCATGGGCCGTGCTGGCCCCCACGCTGGCTATTTTGTTGCTGGTTCTGCCGCTGACCCTGAGTGTCGAACGCAGGCCCCGGCGACGCTCAGACCGCATCGCCTCAGTGGATTCACTCTGCCACCTTAAGCCACCCGAGGCCGGTCGGGTACTGGTAATGCGCGACGTTTCACTCGCGCTGCCGCAGCAGATCCTGCTAAAGCGCGTTTCTCTCACTATTACGAAGGGCGAAGTCGTGGCGCTGGTTGGCAGCTCGGGAGCCGGGAAAAGTACGCTGCTGCATGCGGCGCTGGGCCAATTGCCGTTGACGGTACAACGGACGTCGGGGGCGATCTGGCTGGCGGGGCAGTCCGTCTTGAGCTGTTCTTCGGCGGTCCTTCGGCGACTGCGTCGTTCGACGGTGGGGTATGTCCCTCAGGATCCGCGTCTGGCTTTGATGTCGGCGCAAACGGTTGGCGGCTATCTGCGTATTATGGCGCGAAGCCGGGGCATTTCTGCCCGGCAGCGGCGTGCGCAGACGCGGGTTTTCTTTCGCGAGTTTGGTCTGCCGGAGGAATCGGCATTTTTACGTCGATATCCTCATCAACTCTCCGGCGGGCAACGGCAGCGCGTGATGCTGGCCGCCGCATTACTGGGTTTTCCCGCCTTACTGGTAATGGATGAACCGACCAGCGCGCTGGATCCGCTGGGTACCCGAACGCTACTGGCCTGGGTGGCACGTATGGCGCGTAAGCGGGGAATGTCGGTGCTGTTTGTTGCCCATGACCTGCCGCAGGCCAGCCAGATTGCCGATCGCATTGTGGTGATGAACGCCGGGGAAATCGTGGAAACGCAGCGTACCGCTGACTTTTTGCGGCGTCCCCAAACGCCATTTGCAGGTCGACTGCTGGCTGCGTGGCAACCTCAGAGCCTTCATCATCGCCCGGTAATAGCGGGAAAACCGCAGCTGATTGTTGAACAGCTGGTGGCCCGCTATGGCCAGCAGACAACGGTAGGGCCGGTAAACGTTGCGCTGGCACCAGGCCAGACGCTGACGCTGGCCGGGCGTTCAGGCTGTGGCAAGACCACGCTGCTGCGCGCGCTGGCCGGTCTGCATGCGCGTATGGACGGCGCGATGTTGCTGGGTGGCGATGTTCTGCCGTTTGCCGTGGAGGCACGCAGCCTCGCCCAGCACCGCCGCTTACAGTACGTCGCGCAAAATCCAGCCAGCTCGCTTAACCCGTTCTATACCGTCGAATCCCTGCTGGATCGCCCGCTAATGCTGCACGTTCCTGGCCTGAGCCGCGCAGAGCGGCGTCGGCGTATTTATCAGGTACTGGATCAGGTTGGGTTGTCGGCATCGCTGGGCGATTGCCGGATATCAACGCTTTCCGGCGGCCAGCAGCAGCGCGTGGCGCTGGCGCGAGCGTTGATTATCCGTCCGGACATTGTGCTGTGCGATGAGGTGACCAGCGGCGCAGACGGTATGACACGACAGGCGCTGGTCCAGCTGCTTATTTCACTCCAGCAGCAACGCGGAGTCGCACTGCTGATGGTAACGCACGATTTAACACTGCCTGCGCAGATGGGGGGAACGCTGATGGTTATGGATGAAGGGAGAGTGGTGGAACAAGGCAGCGTTCGACAGCTATTCGAACAGCCTGCTCATCCGGTTACACGACAGATGATTGAGGCGTCACGGCTGGGAACGCGCTTCAGGTAATAATTTTTCACAGAGAGATAATCATGCAACTCCTTGGAGAACCGGGCAGGCTGGCATCCCGCGTGCCGGACGTCGCGCGAATGCTGCGCTTGTCGCTGGTATACGGTGCAGCGGCAGGCGGATTACATGTTTTTGCTGTTGCCCTGCTGGTATGGATGGCCGCACCGCTGATTGTGGCGCAACCCGCCCCGATGCTTACGTTGTTGGGACTGACTGGCAGCGGCTTTACCCTGCTACTGGCTTTTTTTTTACGTCAGCGCGCCGAAGAACTGGCCCATGAGGGCAGTTATCGGCTGGAGGTGGCGCTTCGTCAGCAGCTGGTTGAGAAATTGAGCCGGGTTCCGCTGGGCGTTGTGCAGTCCTGGGGAAGCGGACGCCTGCGTAAAATTCTGCTGGATGATGTAAAGGCATTGCACATTGCGATTGCCGATGCTGCGCCTTTTATCGGCGGTAGCCTCAGCCAGCCGCTCGCTGCGCTGCTGCTGCTGACCCTGGTGCAGTGGAAGCTGGCACTGGCTGCGATCCTGATGCTGCCGATCAGTCTGATCTGCATGACGCTGATGGCCCGTGCAACTCCTCAGCAGCGCGAGGCCTATAATCAGGCCGCCGAAGAGGTGAATGCCGGGGTGATTGAGCTGGTACAGGGTATGGCGGTGATGCGAACGTTTGATAACGGAGCCGCAGGCTGGCAGCGTTTCACTCTTCGTCTTCAGGTATTTACCGTTGCCGTTGCGGCCTGGATGGGGCGCAGCGAAACGCCGTGGAAACTGAACCGGCTCGTCAGCGCGGCGCTGCCCACGGCAGCCGTCATTCTGCTGGTGGGGAGCGTGCTGATAGCAAACGGACAAATCACGCTGGCGCAGTGGCTGCTGGCGCTCACGCTCGGTACGCTGCCCGTCAAAGCGCTGGAGCCACTGGTGCATCTGGCCAATTATCTCAACGATGCCGCCGCCGCCACCCGGCGAATTACCGACATCCTTGCCCAGCCCGAGCTGGAGGAGGCGGCCATGCCGCAGTCGCCAAAGGGGCATCAGCTGTGCCTTGAAAGCGTCAGCTTTCGCTATCCCGGGCAGACAAACTGGGCGCTGCGCGACATCACGTTAACGCTCGAACCGGGGATGCGCTGTGCCATTGTCGGGGCGTCCGGCTCGGGGAAATCCACGCTGGCTCGCTTGATTCCCCGCTTTTACGACGTTGAAGCGGGGAGTATCCGTCTGGGCGGCTGCGATATTCGTCAGATTCGCGGCGAGTCGCTGTTGCAACGAATGGCGCTGGTGCTGCAGGAGCCATTTTTAATTTCCGGCTCGCTGGAAGATAACCTCCGTCTGGCCAGCCCGGGAGCCAGCGATGCCGCGCTAAAGGCGGTCATGGCGGCGACGGGCGTGGACGACATTGCTGCGGGGCTGCCGCAGGGGCTGCAAACGCCCGTAGCTGAGCGCGGCAGCTCGTTTTCCGGCGGGCAGCGGCAGCGTATTACCCTGGCTCGCGCGCTGCTGGCGGATGCGCCGCTGCTGCTGCTGGACGAGGCCACATCGTATCTTGATGCTCACAGCGATCGGTTGATCCAGCAGGCGCTTGGCAGGCTGGCCGCCGATCGGACGCTCATTGTGATCGCCCATCGCCTGCACAGCGTGGTGGATGCCGATCTGATCGTGATGATGCATGAAGGCAGACTGGTCGAGCAGGGAACGCATCAGCAACTGCTGAAGCGGGACGGCTATTACGCACGGCTGTGGGAGCACCATCTTAAGGCCAGCAGTTGGACGCTACAGCGGGAGAATACGGCATGATGCGCCTTTATCGAATGATGATTTCCGTCGCCGGAGAGTTTGCCGGAGCGTTACGCCGCACGCTGTTCTGCTCCGCTGTCGCAGCGCTGATGCAGGCCGCTGGCTGGGCAATCGCGCTGCCGCTGTTTCAACGGGTGCTGGCGCCCGGGCCGCTGGTTTTGGGCAGTATGCTGCCCTGGCTGGCGGGCCTGCTGGGTTTGATGGTCGCCGAAGGCGTTTTGCGCTGGCGTGAGGCGGACTTTATCTATCGCTACTGGCATCGGGTGACCGAAGCCATGCGGCTGAGGCTGGCACGGCGGCTGCGTGCCATGCCGCTGGAACGGCTGGCGCAGCGCAAAAGCGGCGATCTGGCGACGATCCTCGGCAACAATGTGACCTTTGCTGCCACGGCTATCTCCTCTCTTGCCACGCTGGCCGTGCAGTTGCTGATCGTGCCCGCCGCGTTACTGCTGTTAATTTTTGTTCTCGACTGGCGGCTGGGAGGGGTACTGGCGATCGGCGCACTGCTCATTGTGCCGGTGATGCGCCAGGCGAGACGACGGGCAAATAATGATTTTCAGCGCATTGATCGTGCCGACGCGCAGGCCAGTGCGGCCATCGTTGAATATGTGCAGGGCCAGGCCATGCTGCGTGCAAGCGGACGCTCGGGGACCTCCGCTCCCTGCCTGGAGCAGGTATTTCACCGCCAGCACGAAGCGCAGCACCAGGCGGGAGGTACCGTGCGGTATATCGCCCATGCTCAGTTGCTGATGCAGTTGACCATGCTGGCGACCGTCGCGCTGGGGCTGATGTTGTACAGTGAGGGCGAGCTGCCGCTAGCCTCTTTGCTGTGTCTGATTCTGCTGGTGGTTCAGATGGTTGAACCGCTGACTCTCGGTCTGTCGATGGTGCGCCTTTTCGAGCTGGCGGATGCATCGTTACAGCGCATCAACGTGCTGCTGGCCGAAGCGGATCTGATAACACAGGTTCCGCAACAGCAGCCTGAGGGGTTCGATTTCAGCCTGGAAAATGTCAGTTTTCGCTATGAAAATCAGACAGCCTGGGCGGTAAACAACCTTACCCTGTCGATTCCTGAAAAATCACTGACGGCGCTGGTGGGGCCATCCGGTGGCGGAAAAACCACCCTGACCCGACTGCTGAGTCGTTTTGCCGACCCGCAGCAGGGCGGTATCCGGCTGGGCGGGGCCGATCTTCGGCATTTACCGCCGGAAAGCCTGCTCAGCAGCGTTGCCGTGGTATTTCAGGATGTCTGGCTGATGGATGACAGCCTGGCCAGTAATATCGCGCTGGGTAAACCCGGAGCCACGCTGGCTGAGGTAGAAGACGCAGCGCGGAAAGCCCACATTCATCATGTTATTTCGCGCCTGCCGCAGGGCTATGACACCCGCGCAGGTGAGGCAGGCAGCGCGCTGTCCGGCGGCGAGCGGCAGCGTATTGCGATTGCCCGCGCCATTCTCAAAGATGCGCCGGTCGTTCTGCTGGATGAACCGACGGCTTCGCTGGACAGTGAATCGGAATATCAGGTGCAAAAAGCCATCGAGGCGCTGGTGGCGGATAAAACGGTGGTGATTGTGGCTCACCGGCTTTCAACCATTCGGGCGGCGGATCGTATTGCGTATATTGCCAACGGCGGGTGCCTGGAGCTGGGCAGCCATGAACAGCTGATGGCTCACCCTGAAGGCCATTATCGTCAGTTGGTGATGGCTCAACGTTGAGCCATCACCCGTGAGGAGGTGCTGTTCCACGGTCATTGTCATCATATTAAGAAAAATCTGTGCTCTGTATTTGTAATGATATAACATTACAAATGATTCTCATTATACTTAACAGGGAGCACAGGGATTTAATGAATACGATGATGCGGAAAAGGGTCCGTCTTTCTCCACTTAGCCTGGCGTTACTGCCTCTGCTGTGGGCGAACATAGCCCAGGGCGAAGAGACGCTGAACGTGGTGGCGCAGGAGCAAAACACGGAAAACGGGCTGCTGGCGACGAGCAGTAACAGCGCCACGAAAACCGATACCCCGCTGCTGGAAACGCCGCAGTCGGTATCGGTGATTACCCGCCAGCAGATGGACACGCAGAATGTTCGCTCGCTGAATGAAGCTCTGCGCTACACCCCCGGCGTGGCGGCGGAACAGTGGGGCGGGGTCAGCGCTTTCGATCAGTTCTCCATTCGTGGTTTCAACTATGGCTCGACGGGCTTTAACGATCAGTTTCTTGACGGTCTGCGGATGAACAACGGGCTGGTTTACGGCTTCCAGCAGGTCGATCCCTCACTGCTGGAGGAGATTACGGTACTGCGCGGTCCGGCATCGGTCCTGTACGGGCTGGCGAATCCCGGCGGCATTATCGCTTCGCAGAGTAAATTACCGGTTGCCCGCGAGATCCGCCACGTTGAGCTGGAGGCGGGTAACCATCAGTACCAGCGCGGATCGTTCGACCTCGGCGGTAAAGTCACGGACGACGGTAGCGTGCTGTATCGGCTGGCGGGTACGGCAACCACACGTGAAGGGCAGGAGCGCGGTACGGAAATGCGCCGCTGGGCGATTGCCCCGTCGATGACGTTCCAGCCTGATTATTATAATAAATTCACCCTCTATGCCCGTGCGCAGAACGATCCGAAAATGGGCGCGCAGACCTCGCTGCCGGTCGCGGGAACGGCACACGATAACCCCAATGGCAAACTCCCCACGGATGCCTATCCGGGAGAACCGGATCACAATACCTTCTCACGCAAGCAGGCCGCAGTGGGTTACAGCGTGGACCATTTCTTTAATGATGACTGGTCAACCACGCTTAACGGGCGCTACACCAGCGTAACGTCCAACTATAATGCGGTTATTTTCGCCGGGCTGGAGGCCGACCAGCGCACCATCGATCGTGCCATCGCCGCCTCTGATGAACACTTCAATACGCTTAATTTTGATAACCAGCTGCACGGTAAATTCGCCACCGGCGAGGTGGATCATCAGCTGATGCTGGGCATGAGCTGGGATCGTTTCACCGGCCATGCTAACTATGCGTCCGGTGGCGTATCCTCAATCGACATCTTCAATCCTGACTATGGGCAGGCCGTCTATGGCGAGCTGGGGATTATCAGAATAACCGCGTGCAGAACACGCAAACCGGGATCTACCTGCAGGATCAGCTGAGCTACGGCCAGTGGCGCGCCACGCTGGGTGCCAGACATGACTGGTCGAGTATCAGTACCGTTGATAATTTACCTAATGGGCAGGATTTTAAGCAGCGCGATGAAGCAACCACGCTGCGTGCCGGGCTGAACTATCTGTTTGATAACGGCGTTGCGCCTTACTTCACCTGGGCGCAGTCCTTCCAGCCGACCAACCAGCTGGACAGCAGCAGTAAACCTTTCGATCCCTCCCGGGGAGAACTGTATGAAGCGGGCGTTAAATATCAGCCGAAATCACTACCGGCACTGTTCACGCTGGCCGTCTTTAATCTGACTCAGGATAAGGTACTGACCACCGATCCGAACAATACGGCATATTACGTACAGGGCGGAAAAATACGCTCTCGCGGCGTGGAGCTGGAAGCCCGTGGCCAGCTGAGCGAACAGTTCAGCGTGATCGGGGCCATGACCTGGCAGGATGTGCAGTATGTTCAGGACAGCAACCCGGATGTGGTCGGCAGAAAACCGCTGCGCGTGCCGGGCCGCTTTGGCTCACTCTGGCTGAACTGGCAGGCCGCGGAAGCCAGCGCTGTCGCCGGGCTGGGTGCCGGCATCGGAGGCCGGTTCAGCAACGGCACGAAAGGTGGAACGATGGAAAATCAGTTCGATACGGCGGGATATGGCGTGATAGATGCTGAGATCCATTACGATTTGGGACATCTGGCCACCGATCTTAAAGGGGGCAAAGTGCAGGTGACCGCCCATAATCTGACCGACCGCCAGTACGTTACCAGCTGCTTTACCGACTCGCAGGGCTGCTTCTACGGTGCAGAACGCGCCGTGATGGCGAAACTTTCCTGGGACTTCTGATAATACAGCCCTTCCCGACGGGAAGGGCTGTTCCGGCTTCAGGCAATCAGAATCACGCGGATGTCGTTGACGTTGGTCAGCGTCGGGCCGGTGATCAGTAGATCGCCGGTGGCGTGGAAGTAGCTGTAGCTGTCGTGGGCATCCAGATAGTCAGCGGCATTCAGCCCGCACGCCCGGCCCCGCGCCAGCGTGTCGGGGCTGATGATTGCCCCGGCGGCGTCTTCGGTGCCGTCAATGCCATCAGTGTCCCCGGCGATGGCCCAGATGCCGCTTTCCCCTTTTAACGCGCAGGCCAGGCTGAGCAGAAATTCGGTGTTGCGCCCGCCTTTCCCCGCCCGGCCATTGGCCACCGTCACCGTGGTTTCGCCCCCGGAGAGCAGTACCGCAGGGCCGGAAACCGGCTGCCCGTACTGCTTCACCGATTTGGCGATCCCGGCCATCACGATAGCGGCTTCGCGGCTCTCTCCTTCAATGGCATCACCGAGGATCAGCGGGGTTAAGCCCAGCCGCCGGGCGGCATCAGCGGCGGCGTTGAGCGCCATAGCCGGTGTGGCAACCAGCCTGACCTCGCTTATCGTCGCCGAATTATCGCGCAGCCTTGCTTCAACCCTCCTGTCGTCTACCTGAGAATAGCTCCGGGTGGCTTCAACGCTGCTGCTCGCTGGCGATCCGGGAAAAGTGGCCTCCGACAGAGGCGGGCTATGGCGTTCGCTGTCAGCCCGATCCCCAGCCTGCAGCACCTGACGCACCGCCTCAGGCACCGCAATACCGTAGCGCTCAAGTACCCTGAGCGCATCCGCAGGTTGGCTGCCGTCGGCCACCGTCGGGCCGGAGGCAACGTCCGCCGGATTGTCACCGGGAACGTCGCTGATAATCAGCGACACCACCCGGGCGGGATGGGCCATCGCCGCCAGCCTGCCGCCCTTCACGGCTGAGAGATGGCGACGCACCAGGTTCATCTCGCTGATGCTTGCTCCGCTGTGCAGCAGCGCCCGGGCGATCGCCTGCTTATCGCCGAGCGTCAGTCCCGGCAGCGGCAGCGCCATTAAGGCGGAACCGCCGCCGGAGATCAGCGCCAGCACCAAATCGTCGGAGGTCAGCCCGCGCAGGGATTCAACGATCTGTAATGCCGCCGTTTCGCTCATCGCGTCGGCCACCGGATGTGCCGCTTCGAGGATGCGAATGCGTCCTGCGGGAACGGCGTGGCCGTAGCGGGTGACCACCACGCCGCTGAGGTCGACATCCGGCCAGGCCGCATCGACCGCCGCTGCCATGGCCGCCGATGCCTTACCGGCACCGATCACCACGCAGCGCCCGCGCGGCTTATCCGGCAGTACGGGCGGGATTACCGGTCCGGGGCGGGCGCTGTCAACGGCCCGCATAAAGATCTGCCGCAGCGTCTCTGCGGCCTGTGGGTTATTCATTGTTATGCGCTCTCGGCGATGGGCGCTTTGGCGGTAATAAAGCCGACCAGCGCCCGGGTAACCTCGGCGGTGGTGGCGCTGCCGCCGACGTCCGGGGTCAGAATGCCTTTAGAACAGACGTATTCGATACCCTCCATCACTAGAGCGGCGGCCTCGCGTTCGCCCAGGTGTTCCAGCATCTGCACGGCGGTCCAGAAGCTGGCGACCGGGTTGGCGATGCCCTTGCCGGTGATATCGAATGCCGAGCCGTGAATCGGTTCAAACATCGACGGGAAGCGGCGCTGCGGATCGATATTGGCAGTCGGTGCCACGCCCAGACTGCCCGCCAGCGCCCCGGCCAGATCGGACAGAATATCGGCATGCAGGTTGGTGGCGACGATGGTATCCAGGCTCTGCGGGTGCAGCGTCATGCGGTGGGTCATCGCATCTACCAGCATCTTGTCCCAGCTGACGTCCGGGAATTCCTGCGCCACTTCGGCGGCGATTTCGTCCCACATCACCATTCCGTGCCGCTGGGCGTTAGACTTGGTCACCACCGTCAGCAGCTTGCGCGGGCGGGACTGCGCCAGGGTAAAGGCGTAGCGCATAATGCGGGTTACGCCGACGCGGGTGAAAATCGCCACTTCGGTGCCCACTTCTTCCGGCAGGCCGCGGTGCGCGCGGCCGCCGTTACCGGAGTATTCCCCTTCGGAGTTTTCACGCACGATCACCCAGTCCAGATCGCCCGGTCCGCAGTTGCGCAGCGGCGGCGTAATACCCGGCAGGATTTTGGTCGGGCGGACGTTTGCATACTGGTCAAAGCCCTGGCAGATCGGCAGCCGCAGCCCCCACAGGGTGATATGGTCCGGCACATCCGGCGCGCCGACCGCGCCAAAATAGATGGCGTCGAATTTCTTCAGCGTTTGCAGCCCGTCCTCCGGCATCATCACCCCGTGTTTTTTATAGTAATCTGAACCCCAGTCGAAGGTTTCAATAGCGAACCTGAGCTGCGGGTTTTGCTGTTCCAGCGCGCGAAGCACTTCAACACCGGCGGAAATCACTTCAGGGCCGATACCGTCGGCGGGAATGGCGGCAATAGCGTAGTTACGCATGTTGTTTCTCCAGTTTGATATCAGTGAGTACGGGGATGGGGGGCATCAGCGGCCTGCGCCTGCGGTTTTTTTGCCGACAGGATCAAAACGGTGATGGCCGAGATAGCCAGCAGTCCGGCGACAAAATAGAGTCCCCAGGTGTAGCTGCCGGTCTGCTGGCGGATCACGCCAATCATCATCGGGCCGACGAAGCCGCCGAGATTACCGATGGAGTTAATGGTGGCGATGCCTGCGGCTGCGGCCGGTCCGCTAAGGAACAGGGTGGGCATGCTCCACAATGGCGGCTTGGACGCGCTGATGCCCACGGTGACCAGCGTCAGGGCGAGGATCACCGCCAGCAGCGAGCTGACGTTACCGGCATAAATCAATCCGGCGGCGGCCAGCAGACAGGCGGCGATCACGTGCCAGCTGCGTTCGTTGGTGCGGTCGGAGTGGCGAGCCCAGAGGATCATGGCGATAACGCCGACCACCGCCGGAATGGCGTTGAGGAAGCCAAGCTCCAGCGACGATGCGCCAAAACTGTGAATAATCTGTGGCGACCAGATGCCCAGCGTGTACAGTCCCGCCGAGGTGCCGAAATAGACCAGCGCCAGGGCCAGCACGCGGCGATCGGTCAGGCCCCGCCAGGCGCTGCTGTGGCTCTGTTTCGCCGCCCGCGCCAGCTCTTCCTGCTGCATGGTGTTTTGCAGCCACTCGCGCTCTTCATCGGTCAGCCATTTCGCCTTCGCCGGGCGATCGGTCAGCCAGAACAGCACCACCACGCCCAGCACCACGGCGGGGATCGCTTCGAGCACAAACATCCACTGCCATCCGGCGTAGCCGAACAGGCCGTGCATCTCCAGCAGCGCGGCCGAAATCGGTGAGCCGAGCGCGGTGGAGAGCGGCGCGGCGGCCATAAAAATAGCGGTGACCTGGGCGCGTTTCGCCGCCGGGAACCAGTAACTGAGATAGAGAATGATGCCGGGGAAGAATCCGGCTTCGGCGACGCCAAGGAGGAAACGCAGCGTGTAGAAGCTGGTGGTGCCCTGCACGAAGGCCATGCAGCCCGATACCAGTCCCCAAGTGATCATCACGCGGGCTATCCAGATACGGGCACCGACTTTATGCAGGATCAAATTGGACGGCACTTCGAAAAGGAAATAACCGAGAAAGAAGATCCCTGCGCCAAGGCCAAATACCGTGGGCGAAAAACCTAAGTCCTGATTCATCGTTAATGCGGCAAAACCGATATTTACGCGATCGAGAAAAGCGATGAAGTAGAGCAGGATGATAAAGGGCACAATGCGCAACGTCACTTTACGCATTACCCTTTTTTCGAGGGACGTGTTCATAGATAAGTGCTCCGGATTGTGTAGGGGGTGTTATTATTTTGTAATCAAGTTCAGTATGCTGATTTGCCCGGGCAGATCATCAGGGCCGGATTATATAAAGTATTTGAATAATCTTTTGGCGAGGGAAAAGTGGATATAAATCAACTGCGTTGCTTTGTTGCCGTCGGCAAAGAGCTGCACTTTGGCCGGGCGGCCCAAAGAATGGAAATGATGCCTGCGTCACTTTCTCGCTTTATCAAACTGCTGGAAGAGGACCTCGGGGTTCGATTGCTGAATCGCTCAACGCGCAATGTTTCATTCACCGCAGAGGGCGCGATATTCTTTGACGAAGCGAATAATATTATTGAGCGGTTTGATGCGCTGGCGAGGCGATTTAAAGTCGGAATAAAAGACGATCGCCGAACGTTAAGGATCGGTGCAATGGATACCGCCGCCCGGGGATTAGTTCCGGCGCTGCTGAACTTATTTCTGGCGCAGCATCCCGATACCGATATTCATATTATTGAAGATAAAACTATTAACCTGCTGCCTAAATTAAAATCCGGCTGGCTGGATATGATCTTTATTCGTGCGCCGCAGACGCTGGATGCCTCTCTGGCGGTGCGCTTTATCACCCGCGAGCACTGCGTGCTGGCGGTGCCGGTCAGCCACCTGCTGGCGGCAAAAAGCAGCGTCTCGGTAGCGGATTTCAGCGAGGCAGCGATGATCGTCGCCGATCGTCGAACCCGCCCGCACAGCCACGACCTCACCATGAGCCTGTTCAAGCATGCCGGTCTGACGCCGCATATCGCGCAGTATGCCGAAGAGAAGCAGACCATTCTGAGCCTGGTCGCTGCCGGTCTGGGCCTGGCCGTGGTCCCGGCTTCCTATAGCAATATGAACGGTGACAAGGTGGCCTATATTCCGCTGATCATGGACGAACAGAGCAAGGGGCTGCCGCTCAGCGTGGCGTGGCAGAAGGGGAACGAGGATGAATATCTGCGGGATATGCTGCGGCTGCTGAATGAGCATAAAGGGGCGTTGACCGAGGGGCTGTAGACGACCTGCGGAGAAAGCATGTTAGTTTTCGGATTACAGATGGCTGGTGTGATTCATCTGCTGATGCAGGATACGTACGATCAATATGTCTGAATCCCGGATGGCATAAAAGATGCTATGTTTTTGAAATTCAATGCGCTTAATGTTCAGTACCGCCGGATAATCCCGGCCCATTTCAGGCATGCTGGCCAGAGTCTGAAAGAACGCTTCCAGCGTTTCGGTATAGCTGTCTGCCTGAGATTCGCCAAAATTTAACCAAGTATAATCATAGATATCGGTGAAATCTTCAGCCGCACGTTGGGTGAGTTTATACACGATGCTTTAACTTCCTTTGTTCTGCAATTTCCTTCAGCGTCAATTCACTTTCGCCGCTTTCCAGCCCGGCAACAACGGCCTGGCGGAGCAGTTCATCGCTCGCTTCTTGTTTTTCAAGCAGCCTTAATGCTGAACGCATTACTTCACTGGTGGAACCGTACCGACCACTCTCAATCAGGCGGTTGATAAATAATTCCAGCTGTTCACCGATTGTCACGCTGGTTGTTCTTGCCATAATGCCCCCTGTGTTAATTATTAACACAATAATAGAAATGCGTCGGGAGTACGTCAACCTTGAATTATCTCAGCCCTCTGTATCGCGTTTAACGCTGCCCTTCTGAGTGTGACCCTTATCACGTAAAAGCAATTTTTAACCATTAGTGATGTAACCCTGACTATCTAAATCAATCATTTCATCATCTTAGCGTGATACCTACCACAATTTCACGCCTTGCAACTTGTGCATATTCAGAGAAAATAAACCCGACCCTGCCAGCGCTACCCGCTGTGAAAATAATAATGTGAGGCTGTTATGCTGACCCACTGCCAGGATGACGTCACCGTCTATCCCGATTACGCCGCGCACACCGCGCCTAAACTGCTGTTTGTCTGTAAAACTCAGGGCGAAGAGTCCGCCATCCCGCGCGTTATGCATAAGCATGATGACCGGCTGGAAATCATGTTTGTGGCCAGAGGCAGCGGCCAGTATCTGATCGGCGGCCGCCAGTACCTTGCGCAGCAGGGTGATATCCTGATTTTTAACCAGGGCGTGGTTCACGATGAACGTCCCCACGTCAGCGAGGATTCGCTGATCTACAGCTGCGGCATCAGCAAGCTGCACATCGACGGGCTGCCTGAAAATCATCTGATTGGCCGCGATAAAAGCGCGGCGATCGCCGCAGGGGAACAAAGCCAGGTGCTGTGTGGCCTGTTTGATGCGCTTTGTGCGCAAATTTTTAATAATGAGCGCCACCACGGGGTGGTCACGCATCACCTGCTGAGTGCGATTGTGGTTATCTGTCGCAATATTTGCCTGGCGCGCCATGAACAGCTGGAAAAAACCGATGCCTCGCTGGGGTTGTCGATTAAGCAGTTTATTGATGAGCACTATAAAGAGCCGATTAATCTGGAGTCGATTATGGCGGCGTCCGGGATCACCCGCTTCTACCTGATCCACCTGTTCAAGAAGTTCTCCGGCTACACCCCCAAGCAGTACCTGATCCGGCGTCGGGTGGGGGAAGCGCAGTCGCTGCTGGTGAACACCGATATGGACGTTACCACCATCGCCAGTGAAGTGGGCTATGAGAGCGTTAACAACTTCCATCGGGTATTTAAAATGGTGGTCGGTATTCCACCGACGCAGTACAAAAAGCTGTGGATGGAGGGGATTCAGGTAAAGGCGGGATAACGAGAAAGCCCGCCGGATGGCGGGCTTGAGTCTCGTTGCTGTCTGTGGATCAGATAGCCGGTAAAACGTAGTCGGATTTCTCAATGGTTGCCGTGCGCTTCAGCAGATTCACCGATTTGATCACGCCTTCCATCCGCGACAGATTCATATCTTCATGCTCGATACTCAGGGTCAGATCCGGGCTGGCAAAATGCGCCAGATGGTAGCAGAAGGCATTCCACCACGGTTCCGTCTGGCCGTAGCCCAGCGTCACGTAGGACCAGCTGCGTTCGCGGCTCTGCGTCATCGGGCGATTATCCAGCGCCGTGGCGGTGGCGCGGTTAACCGTGTCGATAAAGGTATCTTTGGCGTGAACGTGATAGATCATGCTGCCCGCCTGGCGAATAAACGCCAGCGGATCGCCGCCCATCCACATGATGTGGCTTGGGTCGAAGTTCAGACCCACCACGTCCCCGGTAATCTCGCGCAGCTGCAGGAAGGTTGGCAAATTGTACGCCAGCTGCTGGCCGTGCAGTTCAATGCAGATTTTCACCCCGTAGGTGCGCGCCGCCTCGGCGGTTTTGCGCCAGTAGCCTTCGGCCACTTCCCACTGATGCTTCAGGATGGTCTGCGTTTCCGGTGGCCATGAAGTGACAATCCAGTTGGGATAGCTGTCGCCCGGCGCGCCCGGCAGGCCGGACATGGTGATCACGTTTTCCACGCCCAGCAGGTTAGCCAGCTCCAGGGTTTTATACAGGCAGTCGGAGTGGATCTTGCCGGTTTCACCCGGATGCATCGGGTTGCCGTTAGCGTTTAGCGCGGAGAGCGTCAGCCCGTTATCGTCCAGCTTGCTCTTCAGTTCCGCCCGGGCGTAGGTGCTGGAAAGCAGTTTTTCCAGGTTGAGGTGTGGGGCCGTTGACCAGTTGCCGGTGGCGAACTCGATGCAGTCCAGCTTCAGTTCGGCCGCGGTTTTGATCACCTCATCCACCGGGAGGTGGGCGAGGCTGTCAGAGACTAATCCGATTTTCATCTTTTATCCCTCCAGGTTAACGCTAACGACTTTCTGCGTTTTAAACGATTCGATCGCCGCTTCGGCCAGCAGCAGCGCGCGCAGCCCGTCGTCCGCGTTGGTGGGTACCGGACGATTGTCTTTCAGCGCGGAAACAAAGGCTTTCCACTGCTCGCTGAACGCTTCCTGATAGCGCTCAAGGAAGAAGTGCAGCGGCTTCTGTGCCTGTGCGCCGAACTCTTCAGTCACCTTCACCAGCGTGGTGGTCGGCACGTTGTGAACGTACAGGCAGCCTTTCTGGCCGTGCGCCTCAATGCGCTGGTCGTAGCCATAGCCTGAACGGCGGCTGTTGTTAATCACCGCAATCTTGCCGGAGGCGGTTTGCAGGGTGATCACCGCCGTATCAACATCCCCGGCCGCTTTGACCGTCGGGCTGACCAGCGCGGAGGCGATGGCCGATACCGATACCGGCTCTTCGCCAAGCTGGAAGCGCGCCATATCGAAATCGTGAATGGTCATATCGCGGAACATCCCGCCGGAAACCAGCAGGTAGTCGTCCGGCAGCGGCGACGGATCGCGCGAACAGATTTGCAGGTGTTCCAGTTCGCCAATCTCGCCGCCGCGCAGGGCGCGGTTAAGGTGGGCGTGGTTTGGATCGAAACGGCGGTTAAAGCCAATCATAAACGGCACGCCGAGCGCTTTGATTTCAGCCACGCAGGACTTCACGCGCTCAATATTCAGGTCGATCGGCTTCTCGCAGAAAATCGCCTTGCTGGCGCGGGCGGCCTGCAGGGAAAAACCGGCATGCGTATCGGTGGAGGTGGCAACCAGCACCACGTCAACCTGCGGGTCGGCAATCGCTTCATCTGCTGAGAGTACGCGTGCGGCATACTTTTCGGCGAGGGTTGACGCCGCCTCGGCGTAAATATCCGATACGGAATAAAGTGTGGTATCCGGATGGTCATGAATATGGCGAGCGTGAACCTGAGCAATGCGCCCGGCACCTAATAAAGCAACTTTTAGCATGTTAAACCTCAGCAGAATGAAATTAAGTGCAAAAACGTTTGCCCGTAGAGCAACTTTTAATAGTGAGAGAAAGAACGGCAGCCAATGGCATTTATTCTTCCCTCATGCACAGGGCCAAGAATATATCCGTGGATTTTACGTTTCAATATGTTTTAACGTGGAGTTTTTATTTTGTTATGGCGGTAACATTTCTTACGGGGTGCGAAAAATTGCTGTGAGATAACCTGTTGTTGTATATATATAAAATAATCATGCTGTCGTAAATTTGCCCTAAATCCATGGCCAAATTAGTGTTAAATTGGCGTTTCAATGAGACAATCACTGTAAGGTAAATGTTTATTTTTAGATCCTGAAATCAATGTGTTTATCTATAAACTGAATTAAAATCATCATCTTGTGTTTATAATGGTTTTGGCGGTTTTTTGTGCGCAATGCCGATCTTTGTGAAAGACCTCACAGCTCTTCACTGCTTTCTGCCGCAGAGCAATTTCTATCATTGGAATATAAATTTCATTCGTGATTAATAATAGAACAAACGGCGTGGGGTGTGCGGCGTTTAAAAAATGACTGATTAACGTTGGTATTTGTACCTGAAAACAGGCAGCCATTAATAAACTCAATACGCTGCCTGACATTATCTGACTACCAGGATGAGATAATCACGATGGAAGAAAAACTGGCTCGACAGAATATAGCCACGCAGGATCAATCCTCCGGGAAAAATATAAAACGCATTACGCTGGTGTCGACGATTGGCGGTTTGTGTTTTGGCTATGATACCGGGGTGATCTCCGGCGCATTACTGTTTATGAACCGCGATCTGGGGCTGAGCCCGGCCGCAGAAGGGTTTATTACTTCTTCGCTGCTGTTCGGTGCGGCGTTTGGTTCCTTGTTCGGCGGCATGCTGTCGGACCGCCAGGGACGCAGGAAAAATCTGCTGTGGGTGGCGATTATCTTTATCTTCGGCGCGCTGGCAACGGCGGTAGCCTGGGACGTTCCCTCCATGCTGGCGGCGCGCTTTATCCTCGGTCTGGCCGTAGGCTGCGCCTCGGTGACCGTGCCGGTCTATATTGCTGAACTGGCCCCGGCCAACCAGCGAGAACGGCTGGTGACGGTGAACGAGCTGATGATTGTCACCGGCCAGTTTCTGGCCTACTCGGTCAACGCCGGGATCGTCAACGCCTATCCCGAACTGAGCCACAACTGGCGCATTATGCTGGCTATCCCGGCGATCCCCGGCGTGCTGCTGTGGTTCGGGATGATGATGATGCCGGAGTCGCCGCGGTTCTTCCTGCAGCGCGGCAAAGAAAAAGAGGCGCGCAGGGTACTGTCGATGGTGCGCCAGCCGGAAGAGGTGGAGAAAGAGATTGCCGATATCCGCCAGATTATCGCGCTGGATGCCAGTGGTCCGAGCATTCGCGAAGAGCTGAGCAAGAAATGGGTGATTAAGCTGATCCTGATTGGCCTGATGATCGTACTGGCAACCCGCGTTACCGGGGTTAATACCATCATGTACTATGCGCCGAGCGTGCTGAAATCCACCGGCTTAGGCGATGCCGCCGCCGTTACCGCCGCCGTCGCCAACGGGCTGATCTCGATCATCGCCACCGTGCTCGGCATGGCGATTATCGGCAAAATTCCCCGGCGTAAAATGTTCCTCAGCGGCCAGATCGCCGTGACGCTGGTGCTGGTGATGATTGGCCTGGCCTTCAAGCTGTGCTTCCACTACGAAGATCATAACGGGGTGAGCGTTCTGCAGGGTAACTTTGCCGGTGCGAGCTACATCATTCTGGCACTGATGTCGCTGTTCCTGGTGTTTATGCAGGGCTGGATTGCCCCGGTATTCTGGCTGATGCTGTCTGAAATCTATCCGCTGCGCATTCGCGGGCTGGGGATGGGTATTGCGGTGTTTGGCCTGTTCGGCTTCGATTTTATTATCCAGTCGCTTTTCCCGATTATGCTTAACGCATGGGGTGGCGGCTCGACCTTCGGCGTGTTTGCCCTGTGTAACGTGGTGATGCTGGTGCTGCTGTTTAAATACCTGCCGGAAACACGCGGGCTGTCGCTGGAAGAGATTGAGAAGAAGTTCAGGGAGTAAACGAATCCCCTACAATTTACGCCAATAAACCCGGCCCCAGGCCGGGTTTTACCGTATGACATCTCTTAGGCAGGGAAACATAATTATGTTACTGTAATGAATGATTTTTGCCACGGAGCCTCCATGAAAAACGCGACCCCGCCCATGCGAAAAGGTGAAAAGACCCGGGAACGATTGCTGGCGGTTTCCGCAACGCTGTTTGCAGAAAAACAGTTTCACGGCACCCGTATCAGCGACATCGTCAAAGCCGCAGGCGTCACGCAGCCCAGTTTTTACAGCTATTTCCAGAGCAAAGAAGAAATCTACAGTCTGCTGATCGATAAGTTCGATCGCGAGCTGGAAGAGCTGGTGGCTTCGATGCTGATCGATGCCTCGCTGCCGAAGGAAAACGTGCTGGAAAACGTGTCCGCCAGCTTCCTGCGCTATCTTGAATTTTTCCACCGCAACCGCGAGCTGACGATGATCAGCCTTTTCCAGCAGCCGCAGGATCGGGAAACGCGCGATAAGCTGAAGCGCTGGATCGCCCGCAATATGCAGATTGAACAGCAGCGGGGTTTTTTCAGCCCGGATATTCCGGTGGAGATTATGGCGGACTGCTATCTCGGCGTGTTGCTGCAAACCATGCTGATTGCCACTGATGCGAAAGCGCTGCAACAAATCAGTGAGGAAAGAGGCCGCTTTATCTATGGCGGCCTGACGTTTCGGCGTTAACGTGGACTTCGGTTCGCCGGCTTCAGCCCGGCTGGAAGCGGCAGCGGGCGATAGCATCCCGCCAGCCTGCGTAACTCTGCACCATCGCTTCAGCCTGTTCCGGTCTCGGCACGATCACCGCACCGCCCTGTAGTGCGGCCAGGTCACGGCCATGCTGCCACCAGCCCAGTACTTTCCCCGCCATCACCGCCGCCCCTAATGCAGAAACTTCAGGCGTCGGTGCGCAGCGCAGCGGGCGTTGCAGCACATCTGCCTGTAGCTGCATCAGCCAGCGATTGGCGGTGGCGCTGCCGTCAACGTAAAGCTCCGGCAGGGTATGATCGCAGGCCTGCTCCATGGCGAAGAACACATCCGCTATCTGGAACACAATCGATTCCAGCGCCACCCGCGCCAGCGTTTCCGGCGTGGCCGCATCGGTCAGGCCGCAGATCAGTCCGCGAGCCTTCAGATCCCACCAGGGTGCACCCAGGCCGGACAGCGCGGGCACAAAGTAAATGCCCTGGTTCGATCCGGCCGTTTTCGCCATCTCGGTCAGGCGGGTTGGGCTGTCGATGCCCAGCATTTTTGAAACCCAGGCCGCCCCCGATCCCGTATGGGTGATGTTGCCTTCCAGCGCATAGCGCAGTGTACCGTCGTGCCAGGCCACCGTAGTGCTTAACCCGAACTCATTCTGTACCGGGCGTTCGGTGGACATCATCAGCGACGAACCGGTGCCGTAGGTGGCTTTGATGGTATCCACGCCCGGCCTGGCGCGCGCATACAGCGCGGCGTGAGAGTCACCAACGCGGGACAGCAGCGGCACGCCCGCAGGCAGCCCCGCAGCGGCATCGGCGACGGTTTCACCGCATGATTGCGCCGACGCGACGGTTTCGGGCAGGGCGGCGCGTGGGATATGGAACAGTTCCAGCAGCTCATCGTCCCAGTCTTTTTTCTCCAGGCTGTAGAGCTGAGTGCGGGCCGCGTTAGCATGGTCGGTGACGAACACCGCGCCGCCGCTCAGCCGCCAGCTCAGCCAGCTGTCGACGGTGCCGATACACAGTTCAACGTTCTGCGCGCGACGATAGCCGTCCGCGATGGATTGAAGCATGCCGGTCAGCTTGGCAGCGGGGAACATCGGGTCAACCGCCAGTCCGGTGAGGGCGGTAATTCTGGCGTTCTGGCCGCTTTCCTGCAGCTGCTGACAAAAGGCTTCAGAACGACGATCCTGCCAGCTGATCAGTGGCGTAACGGGTTCACCGGTTTTCCGATCCCAGATCAGCACCGACTCACGCTGATTGCTGATGGCAATGCCCGCCACCGGTGCACCGCTCAGGCGGATACACTCTTCGATGGCATCCTTCACCGCCCGCCATATCTGCCAGGGGTCCTGCTCGGACCAGCCCGGCTGCGGGTGAGACAGCGAAAGAGGGCGGCTGCTGCGTGCCACCACCTCGCCTTCACCGTTGACCGCCAGGACTTTGGCGTTGGTCGTGCCTTCATCAATCGCCAGTATCACCGGTGAGGTCATACATTTTCTCCGCGAATAAGATGCTGTGCCGTGCGGGCGATGCCCTGCGCATCAATACCCAGCCGGTCACGCGTTGCGGCGCGGTCGCCGGCGATCGCGTACTGCCCATCCGCCAGACCCAGCCGTTTCAGGCGAATGCCCAGACCGTGTTCCGCCAGCACTTCCGCCACCAGGCTGCCGACGCCGCCGTTAACGTTATGTTCTTCTGCTGATACCACGTAGGACACGTCTTTCAGCTGTTCAAACAGCGCCTGAGTATCGCACGGACGCACCGAAGAGATAGAAATCACTTTGGCAGAAATGCCCTGCCCGTTGAGTAACTCTGCCGCGCTGACCGCCTCATGCACCGTTGATCCCAGCGCCACCAGCGCTACGTCCGAACCCTCGCGGAGGGTATCGATTTTACCCGGCACAAAGGCGTAATCGTCGTCGTGCAGCACCGGCAGCGCTTTGCCATCCAGACGGATGTAAACCGGCCCGGTGTGGCGCAGGGCATAATCGATGATTTTACGGCATTCCACCGGACAGGACGGCGCGTAGATTTCAATGTTGCCAAAGCCGCGCATGATGGCGATATCGTCGGTACTGTGATGAGTGCTGGCCAGCGGGCCGTAGCTGGCACCGGCATTCAGCCCGAACAGCTTGACGTTGGTATTGTTATAGCAGACATCGACCTTCACCTGCTCGTTGGCGCGGGAAATCAGGAAGGGCGCGGCGTTACAGGTCACGGCGACTTTACCGCCCAGCGCCAGGCCTGCGGCGGTGCCGACCAGGGTCTGTTCGGCGATACCGACGTTAACCAGCCTGCCGGGGAACGCTTTAACAAACGGGCTAATTTTTGCCGTTGAGGTAGAGTCGGCCACCACCGGAACCAGATCGATTCCCTCATTCACGGCGTTGATAAAGGCGTCAACCATCACGCTAGCCAGGTGTTCTGCATTACTCATCGTTCAGTTCCTCCAGCGCCAGCGCGATCTCTTCGCCTTTTGGCACGCGGTGATGCCATTCCGGCTGCCCCTGGATAAACGAGATCCCGAAGCCTTTTTCCGTATTGGCGATAATAACCTGTGGTTTTCCGGCGGGCTTTAAGCCTTCCAGCGTATCCACAACGTCCTGCATATCGTTGCCCCGGCACTCGGTAACATCCAGTCCAAAGGCGCGCCATTTTTCCGCCAGCGGGTCGGTATTCAGGATGTCGCGCGTAGCACCGGCCAGCTGCAATTTATTTTTGTCGTTAATAATAATCAGGTTATCCAGCCCGTAATGGGCGGCAACCAGCGCGGCTTCCCAGTTACTGCCTTCGGCCAGTTCACCGTCCCCGGTGACCACAAAGATGCGGCGAGCGTGATTGCTCTTTTTCGCTGCCAGCGCCAGACCAACCGCAACCGGCAGGCCGTGGCCGAGTGCGCCGGTGTTCAGCTCAATACCCGGGGTTTTTTGCCGTACCGGATGGCCCGGCAGGCGTGAGTCCGCGTGCTGATAGGTTGGCAGCCACTCGGTCGGGAAGTAACCCGCCTCGGCGAGCACACAATAATAGCCGCCTACCGCATGCCCTTTGGACTGGATATAGATATCCCGATCCTCAGCGTCCGTGCGGTCCGGGGCGCAGTTCAGCACGCGGAAATAGAGCGCCGTCAGGATTTCAACCTGCGACAGGTCCGCACCGGTGTGCCCACCCGCCGGACTGTTGGCGTTCAGCTCAATGATACGGCGACGGACGGCGCGAGCCTTCTTCTGCAGTTCCGGTACATCATATCTGAAGGGATTCATCTGCTACTCCTGAATACTAATTCATGCATGAATAAATATTCATGCGGGGTAAAAATAAAGACCGTCGCGAGCGGTCGTTCAGTCTTGAAACCGTATTAACTGCAGTGCGCAGGTTTTTGCTTTACTGGCTTGAATATATATTCACTATTGATTTAATATTTATTATTATGACCTCAGTTACGCAGTCGAACTATCGGTTCAGCGAACAATTGAGATCGCGATCACAATTTAACCGCAGAAATTATCCGGTGTCACGGTGCTGACTTTAGCTTACGCTCTGCGCAGTAGGGATTGTTTAAATACGAGGCTTTATGATCAGGCAAAACGAAATCAGATTGATGGTAAAAATCGCCAACCTTTATTACAACGAAGGTTCCAAACAGGCTGAGATTGCCGCCGCGCTGAATCTTTCGCAGTCTTTTGTCTCCCGCATGCTGAATCGCAGCGTTCGCGAGGGGATTGTTAAAATCAGTGTGGTCCAGCCTGATAACGTCTTTCCGCAGCTTGAGCGCGGTATTGAGCAGCGCTACGGCATTCAGCAGGCGATCGTCGTTGATGTCGCCGAGGATGACGATGCGGCGCAGGTGCGCAAGGCCATCGGTGCCGCCGCCGCGCACTATCTGGAAACGCGGCTGCGCAACGGCGAGCTGGTCGGGATTTCGTCCTGGAGCAGTACCATCAGAGCGATGGTCAGTGAAATGCATCCGCAGACGGTCAAAGTTGATGGCGTGATCCAGCTGCTCGGCGGGGTAGGCGTGAACGGCAACGTGCAGGCCACCATTCTGACCCAGGACCTGGCAAACCGGCTCAGCTGCCGCGCGTGGCTGCTTCCGGCACAGTCGATTGAAGGTTCGGTGACCAGCCGCGATCTGCTGGCGGCCAGTAAGGACGTGAGCGAGGTGCTGCATAAGTTTAATGAAGTCACCACCGCCGTGGTCGGTATCGGCGATATGGAACCGTCGCAGCTGCTGCGCCATTCGGGAAATTACTATGATAAAACCATGCTGCTGTCGCTGACGGAAAAAGGCGCGGTCGGTGATATCTGCCTGCATTATTTCAACGCGGCGGGCCAGCCGGTGCTGAACGAAGATGACGATCCGGCGATTGGCATGACGCTGGCACAGCTGAAAGCCTGTCCGCACGCCATTGCGCTGGCGGGTGGACAGGAGAAGGTGACGGCGATTAAAGCGGCGCTGAGCGGCGGGTATCTTAACGTGCTGATTACCGACTACCCCACGGCGCGCGCGTTGATGGAAGATTAAACGGCGGTGATGCGCAGGGCGATACCGGGGCGGCCTGGCAGCGGCAGCCTGTCGCCGCTGCGCCATGTCCCAGTTACGCGCTCCACGGTCATGGCCCAGGCGTCGATAATCTCGACCATAAACTCTTTCCCTTCCGGCAGCATGGTCAGTAGCTTAAAGCCCGGCTGGCTGTCGCCGAACCACAGCAGCCAGTAGTCGTCGCCCATGTGACCGATGGTGACATCCCACTGCGAGTGGCTGCGGCCCTTCCACGGCGACAGGCGTTTTGCTTCGCCTTCTTCCAGGATGTTGCGCAGGAACGCAATACGTTCGGGGCTTTCTCCCTTGAGCTTTCCGCCGTGCGACCACCAGATAATTTCATCATCGCTCAGATAGCTTTCGCCGTGGGTGACGTAGCCACCGGCACAGACCCCTTCCCAGGTCAGGTTCAGCATCTTGCGGCCGCTGATATTGCCCCAGCCGCAGTCAACGTCCCCTTCATAGCGGCATTCATCAATGACGATCGGCTTGCTGAACTGCTCGCGCCAGCCGGGAACAAACCACAGATCGTGGTGCTGGATGCTGGCGTGGGTAATCAGCGGGTCAGTCTGATCGTACCAGTGGTCGTTACTGGTGTAATGAATCGGCGGGTTATGCCAGTTATGGATGGAGATAAGATGACCGTAGGGATCGTCCGCTGTAATCTGCTTAAACACGCCGTCCCAGAACGACAGGGGCTTTTTACGCAGTAAATCGAACTCGTTGGCCAGCGACCACCAGACGTTGCTGAAGCTGGAAAGACGCGCCACCAGATAGTCCACGTAGCGGCGATCCGTTTCAGCATCCATCTCCGCAAAGCCCCAGCGGTCGTAGGGATGGAAGATAATCAGGTCGGCTTCAATCCCGCGATCCTTCAGCGCGTCGATCTGGTTCTCCAACTGGTGGAAGAAGGCACAGTCGAAGCGTGAAAAATCAAACCCGTCGGTGATATTGCCCGGGAACGGGAACCGCTGCGGTTCTTTAAAGTTATAGGTGTAGTGTTTGGGGAACACGCACATTCTGATTTTATTGAACGGTGAAGCCGCCAGCGAGGCCAGCGTTTGCTCCTGCACCGCGTCCGACTGATAGTTCCAGACGTAGGCGGTGGTGCCGAACGGATACCAGGCTTTGCCGCTGGCGGTACGGAAGTGGAAAGTCTCATCCGTCTCAATCGGGCCAGTGGCCTCAGCCCCGGCTGGCGTGCAGTTTACGCTGCCGGTAATGCCGCTGAGGCTGGCGATATTACTCTCGGTTCGAAACGTCCAGATGCCTTCGCTCTGTGGCATAAAGCGCAGCAGGAAACGGCCGCCATCATCGTAAAACCCGCGCACTACCTTCTGGTCATCGCCGTTGCTGAAGGTGGCTGTTACCCATGACCGGGTGAAATGCGCCGGATCGTTTTCTGCTTTAAACACGAATTCGGCACGTGACCATTTCGCGATATTAAGTGTGGAAGGGGAAACTAACATCTCAGGGTTCCTCTGCTTAGTGAATGCCGGGCTGGTGTGGCTGTGATACAGGGGCCTGCGCCGCCTGACTGTCATCCAGATTAAAGAACATCAACAGCACCACGCTGATGCCGTGGAAAATGGCGGGTACGCCGGCGATCAGGAAGATAATGCCTTTCAAAATCTCCGGAGTGATGGCAACGCCGGCGTGATAGCCGCTCATGCTTAAAATAAAGCCCACCAGGCCACCGGCGATGGCCAGGCCGATTTTCATCGTGAACAGGGTGCCTGCGGCGATAAAGCCGGACATCTTCAGGCCGCTTTTACGTTCACAGTAGTCCGCGCATTCCGACGGCAGCGCCCAGGCGGTGATCGCACCGATTTCAGCGAGCAGGACAGAGACTACCAGTAAGGCCACCGCCAGCCAGATGTTATCCGGGCTGACAAAGAACAGCGCCAGTGCGGCGATGCAGCCTCCTGCCTGGGCCAGCTTCAGCGTGCCCAGTGCACTGACTTTCTTACGTTTAATCAGCTGCAGGGCGATCATCGGCGCAATAATACCGGCGATAGCGGTGGCCGAAAGCAGCCCGGAAACGAAACCGTCGCTGCGGCCAAGGAAGTACTTCACAAAGTAAATCGTTGCGCTGCCCTTAATCACGAAGGCGATTGAGCTGGTGATTTTGAAGATGTAAAAAATCACCACCGGGCGGGCAGACAGCGAGATGCGCAACTGCTGCTTAAATGAAACGTTTGACGCCAGCGATGCCGGTTTCACTCGTTCTTTGGTGCCGAAGAAACAGCTCAACATCATGGCGGTAGCCAGCACGGCAATCATGCTCATTGCCACCATGTAGGCCTGCGCTTCATTATCCTTGCCGTACCAGGCAACGAACATCGGCACCGTCACCGAACAGATCAGGAAAGACATCTTCGCCAGCGGGAAGCGCCAGGCATTGGCAGCCAGTCGTTCCTGTGGATCGCTGGTCAGCGCCGACAGCAGCGCGACATAAGGCACCACGGTGGAGGCGTACATCAGGATCAGGAACAGGTAGGTGGCATAGGCATACACCAGTTTCCCCGTCGGGGAAAAATCGGGTGCCAGGAACACCAGCAGGCAGGAGAGGCCATAGGGCACGGCCAGCCACAGCAGCCACGGGCGGTAGTGCCCGTGCCGGGTTTGCAGCCGATCCGCCACGTTGCCGATAAACGGATCGTAAAACGCATCCACCAGGCGCGCGATAACAAACAGCAGGCCCATCGCCGCTGCCGAAATGCCTAAAACATCGGTGTAAAAATAGGGTAGAAACATCATCGTCATGCCGAGGAAAATATTTGCTGACGAATCTCCCAGACCAAAACAGATTTTTTCCCGTACGGACAGCTTGTGAACCGGTTCCATTTTTACTCCTGAATATATATTCAATTAGGATTATATATTCTATTCTGCGGGATACCGGTAACAGACTGCCAGGGGACAAAGTGGATTCTGGAAGAGGAGTCACATTATTTTTTAGTCAGTAAGATGGTTTTGACAATGAAAGTGTCATTAGTATTATGATATTTAATGATTTATTTTACAAAAATAAATGTTATTGGTGAGTAGTATTTTGAGTGAAGGATGCTGCCTGATAACAAGCTGACGCTAATTAAAAATGAAGGGACGTGAGAATGAAGTGTTACCATGTAGATACAGTGTAACGACGAGGTGCATAATGACACAGGCAACCCTGAATTTAAGAATTGATGCAGAACTAAAGGCCGCCTTTCTTGAAGCCGCTAAAGCGATGGACCGTAATGGATCGCAGCTGATACGAGATTTCATGCGAGAAACGGTGCAGCGGCAGCATGATGAATGGTTTCGTCAACAGGTTCAGGCGGGAATTGAACAGGCCGATCGCGGTGACGTTTTCTCCGCGGAATTAGTTGAGGCAGCAGCAGCTGAATGGCGTAAGCAGGCAACAAAGAAACTGGGCTGACAAACAATGGAAATCACATGGACGCGGTTGGCCAGTCAGGACAGACAGAGAATTCGCGAATATATCGCGGAAGAAAATCTCTTTGCCGCGCTAGAACTGGATAAGCAGATCGGGAATAAGGCGGCAAGTTTAGCCGCCCATCCACTTAAAGCACGTATCGGACGCGTGGAAGGGACGAGGGAACTGGTTATCCATTCTCACTTTATTTTGATTTATCGCCTCAGGGAAAGTCAGAAAAAGATTGAGATACTTCGCGTGTTACATACCGCGCAACAATGGCCTTGATGCCAACAGTTCCTTCGAGAGCATCATCAGGCAGGCGGCCGCAAGTCCGGCCGCCTGAGGGTTGTAAAGTTGGTCATGCAGAAACCGCCGGGCCGTCAATTAATGGCTGGGGAACGCAAACTGGGAAGCTTCCTGCGCTTTCTGTTTTGGCCATCGCTGGGTGATAGTTTTGCGGCGGGTATAGAAGCGCACGCCGTCCGGGCCGTAGGCGTGCAGATCGCCAAACAGCGAGCGCTTCCAGCCGCCGAAGCTGTGGAACGCCACCGGAACCGGCAGCGGTACGTTGACGCCAACCATGCCGACTTCAATCTCAGTGCTGAAGTGTCGGGCGGCTTCACCGTCGCGGGTAAAGATGCAGGTGCCGTTACCGTACTCATGCGCGTTGATCAGTTCGATTGCCTGTTCCACTGAATCGACCCGCACCACGCACAGCACCGGGCCAAAAATTTCTTCTTTATAGATGCGCATATCCGGCGTGACGCGGTCAAACAGGCAGCCGCCGATAAAGTAGCCCTCTTCGTGACCTGGTACCCTCAGCGAGCGGCCATCCACCACCAGCTCCGCGCCGGATGCCACGCCGTCATTAATGTAGCCGGTGACTTTGTCCCTGTGTGCGGCGGTGACCAGCGGCCCCATATCCAGCCCGCATTCGGTTCCTGCGCCGATTTTCAGCGCGGTGATTTCCGGAGTCAGGCGGGCAATCAGCGCGTCGGCCACCGCATCGCCCACGCAGACCGCCACCGAAATCGCCATGCAGCGCTCGCCGCAGGAGCCGTAAGCTGCGCCCATCAACGCACTGACCGTATTATCCAGATCCGCATCCGGCATCACCACCGCATGGTTTTTTGCGCCGCCCAGCGCCTGCACGCGCTTGCCGCGCTTCGTCCCTTCGCTGTAGATGTACTCGGCAATCGGCGTGGAACCGACAAAGCTGATCGCCTTCACATCCGGGCTTTCAATCAGCGCATCCACTGCTTCTTTGTCGCCGTTGACCACGTTAAGCACGCCCGCAGGCAGGCCAGCCTGCTGAAACAGCGAGGCGATCAGCAGCGTGGAACTGGGATCGCGCTCGGAAGGTTTCAGCACAAAGGTATTGCCGCAGGCGATAGCCAGCGGATACATCCACAGCGGCACCATCGCCGGGAAGTTAAACGGCGTGATGCCCGCCACTACGCCGACGGGGTGAAAGTCGCTCCAGGAGTCGATCCCAGGCCCGGCATTTCGGCTGTATTCTCCCTTCAGTAGTTCAGGGGCGGCGCTGGCATATTCCACATTTTCGATACCGCGCTTCAGTTCGCCTGCCGCATCCTCCCGGGTTTTACCGTGCTCCTCGCTAATCAGCTGGACGATCGCTTCCTGGTGTTCCTCAAGCAGCTGCTTAAAGCGGAACAGCACCTGAGCGCGCTTCGCCGGAGGCAGATTGCGCCACGCGGGAAGCGCGGCTTTGGCGGCGGCAATCGCTTCCTGGACCGTGGCGGCGCTGGCCAGTTCAACCTGGCGGATGGGGTTGCCGGTAGCCGGATTGAATACCGGGGTGGTGCGGCCATCGGGCTGGCGACGCTCACCGTTAATCAGATGGGTGATTACAGTCATGACATTTCCCTCAGTTAATGTGGTGCAGGGCTTCGCCCACGGCATCAAAAAGACGATCCAGCTCTGCAGGCTCGGTGTTAAACATCGGGCCAAACTGCAGCGTATCGCCACCAAAACGCACGTAAAAACCGGCTTTCCACAGCGCCATACCGGCATCAAACGGCCTGATGGCGGCGTCGCCGTCGCGCGGTGCCAGCTGAATCGCCCCTACCAGGCCGCAGTTACGGATATCGATCACGTTAGGCGCAGTGCGCAGGGCATGCAGCGTGCGTTCAAAGTGCGGGGCCAGCTCTGCCGACCGGGCGATCAGCTGCTCGTTTTCCAGCAGATCCAGCGTGGCCAGCCCGGCGGCGCAGGCCACCGGATGCGCGGAATAGGTGTAGCCGTGCGCGAACTCCACCGCATGCTCGGGGAGCGGCTGCGACATAAAGGTGTGATAGATCTCGCTGCTGGCCACCACGCCGCCCAGCGGGATCGCGCCGTTGGTCACCTGCTTGGCGAAGTTGAGCATATCCGGGGTGACGCCAAAGTATTCGGCACCGCTCCAGCGCCCCATGCGACCAAAGCCGGTGATCACTTCATCAAAGATCAGCAGGATATTATGCTGGGTACAGATCTCACGCAGGCGCTGCAGATAGCCGCGAGGCGGAATAATCGCCCCGGCGGAACCGGAAAGCGGCTCAACGATCAGCGCGGCGATATTGGATGCATCGTGCAGCTCAATCAGCTTCAGCATCTCATTAGCCAGCTCCACGCCGCCGGTTTCCGCCATGCCCGCCGTGAAGGGCAGGTCGGTTTGCAGCGTATGCGGGATATGGTCAACATCCATAAACTGGCCGAACATTTTACGGTTGCCGCCAATGCCGCCCAGGCTGGTGCCGGCAATATTCACGCCGTGATAGCCACGCGCGCGGCCAATCAGTTTGGTTTTCGACGGCTGGCCTTTGGCGCGCCAGTAGGCCCGGGCCATTTTCACGGCGGTATCGGCGGATTCAGAACCCGAACCGGTAAAGAACACGTGATTCAGATCGCCGGGCATACGCTGGGCGATTTTATCTGCCAGTTGGAACGACAGCGGATGGCCATACTGGAAGCCCGGCGAGTAGTCCAGGGTGCCAAGTTGTTTGCTAACCGCGTTCTGGATCTCGCTGCGGGTATGGCCAGCGCCGCAGGTCCACAGCCCGGACAGGCTGTCAAAAATCTGGCGGCCTTTATCATCCGTCAGCCAGCGCCCCTCTGCCGAAACGATAAAGCGCGGATCGCGATGGAAGTTACGGTTGGCGCTGAACGGCATCCAGTGCGCCTGCAGGTTAAGTGATGCGGTATTAACGGCTTCAGACATGATTTTTCCTCCTGACGGGTGTAGGAAGAGTTTGCATTTAAGTATCAGTTAAGTTAAATGCCTATTAATGCATCTTTAGTTATGGAATAACTTACCTATATGAAAAGCAAATCTCTCGCCCAGGTTACGGACTTTGACCTCAAGCTACTGCGAATATTCAAAACCGTCTGCGAATGCGGCAGCTTTTCTGCCGCTGAAAGTCTGCTGGGTATTACGCGCTCTGCGATCAGCCTGCATATGAGCGATCTGGAAAAGCGCCTCGGCATGCGTTTGTGCCAGCGCGGGCGCGCCGGGTTTGCCCTGACCGATGAGGGGCGCGAAATTCTGCGCCACAGCGACAGCATGATGGCGGCCATTGAAGGGTTCCGTCAGCAGGTGAACCAGATGCACAAGCAGCTACGCGGTGAGTTTAACATCGGCATTATCAATAACCTGGTGACCCAGCCGAAGATGAAAATCACCCGTGCGCTGGATTCCCTGCGGGAGATCGGGCCGGATATTCGTCTGAATATCAGCATGAGCACGGCCGCGGAGATAGAGCGCGGGCTGATGGACGGCCGTCTGCATATCGGTGCTCTGCCGCTGACATCTCCCGTTTCCGGGCTGGATTATTCTCATCTTTATGATGAAAAATCAGAGCTTTACTGTAGCAGTACGCATCCGCTTTTCAGCGGGGACAGCGATCCGGGGGACGATCTTCTGGCGCAGTATGATGCGATTGCGCCGAGCTTTCGTATGACGGCTGAAACCATCGGTCTGCACCAGATGCTGAACTGCACTGCCACCGCCTCCGACCGCGAAGGCATTGCGTTTCTGATCCTCACCGGGCGCTTTATTGGCTACCTGCCCGATCACTTTGCCGCGCAGTGGGTGGAGAAAAAGTTAATGCGTGCCGTTGCGCCATCGCGGCTGAACTTCAGCAGTAAAATTGCCATCGTCACCCGAAAAGGGCGCCGGCCTAATGCCATTCTTGAACGATTCCTCCAGGCGCTCGATCTGTAACCCGCTCGTCATCCCCGCTTTTATGAAGCCGATCACACGCGAGTGGCGATCGGCGTCAAACTTTGATCATAAGTAAACCGTATTAGTTGACTTTGTTAATTTCGTGCTTCTATTCTCTCATTCAGTGATGCATACAAAATTGCATACATGAATGAAGAAATAAGCACCACCTAACTGTTCCTGTTCGCAACATCAACGTTTGGACGAGGTCTTTATGGTCAGTGTTCGTTTATCACATCTCAAAAAGTTTTCCTGTTGTCTGGCGCTGGGCAGTGTTCTGCTGGCGTCCTCTCTCCCCGCTTCGGCGGCCGTCGGTTTCTGGCAGAGCATTCAGCAAAAGGGCGTCCTGCGCTGCGGCGCGGCAACGGCGGCACCCTATGTGATGCGTGATGCTAAAACCGGCCAGTACAGCGGCTATTTTGCTGAACTTTGCCGCGATTTTGGTGAAAACGTCTTAAAAGTGAAGGTGCAGTTTGTCGATGCCAACTGGGACACGCTGGTGGCCGGGCTGCAAAGCGACAAGTGGGATATGGCGCTGGGCTTAAATCAGACCCCGGAGCGCGCGCTGGCGGTCGCGTTCTCGGCACCGGCGCAGGACTATCAGGTCTCTTTCCTGATTAATAAGCAGAACCCCAAAATGGAAGGGGTGACCAACAAATTAGCGGATCTCGACAAACCCGGCGTGACCTTTGCGGTGATGTCCGGCACCTCGCAGGATAAAGCGGTCACCGCCGCGATTAAGAAAGGCACGATTATGCGCCTGCCCGGCAATGATGAAACCCGCCTGGCGCTGATGGCCCGCCGCGCCGACGTGCTGGTGGATGCCAGCGATACCAACCACCTGTTCGCGCTGGCTAACCCGGAATGGGCGAAAGAGATCCTGCCGGTTCCGGCGCTGGCGAAGCAGGGCGTTTCCTTCGGGCTGCCGCGCTCCATCACCGAAGCGGACCGGGACGTGATCGATATCTACCTGACCCAGCGCCGTGCCACCGGCGAGATCGACCAGCTGGTCAATAAAGCCTCGATGGAAGCCAACGCCGCAAAATAAGGCGTGATGAATTTCTGACACTTAATTAACCGTGTGCATTCCGCACGCAGCGGAGGAATGAGTATGAATGCCTCAAGTAATTTGGCGGCCGCACCCACGCGCCTGCAAGATAACCGACCTGTATTTCTCAATGAATTTAATAAAGGCGAATTTATTCAGCTGGAAAAAGTGAATAAAGCCTATGGCGAATTAGTGGTGATGGATAATTTTGATCTCACCATGAGAAGCGACGATCGTCTGGTTATTATCGGGCCGAGTGGAAGTGGTAAAAGTTCTCTGCTGCGTGTGTTAATGGGACTGGAAGGTATTCAGGGCGGGACGATCAATTTCTATAAGCAGCACTATATCGTCGGTGATAAGGCCAAAAAAGCAAAAATCGTTGATGCGAATATTCAGAAAAAAATCGGCATGGTTTTCCAGCACTACACGCTGTTCCCGCATCTGTCCATTTTGAGCAATCTGATCCTGGCACCGATGAAAGTCCACGGGCTGGAGAAAAAAGTGGCGGTGGAAAAAGCGCGGGCGCTGCTGGCCCGCTTTGGGCTGGAAAGCAAGATCGGCGCTTATCCCAGCCAGCTGTCCGGCGGCCAGAAGCAGCGCGTAGCCATTGCCCGTGCGCTGATGCTGGAACCGGAACTGATGCTGTTTGATGAAGTGACTTCGGCACTCGACCCGGAAATGGTCACCGAAGTGCAGAGCGTGATGATGCAGCTGGCCGATCAAAAAATGGCGATGATTATTGTCACCCACGATATGCATTTTGCGCGGAATATCGCTTCCCGGGTGGTGTTCTGCGCTAACGGGAAAATTGTTGAGCAGGGCCACCCTGATTCGCTATTTACCTGTCCGAAAGAAAAACGCACTCGTGAGTTTCTGGAAAAAGTCCTGCATCAGGATTAATGAGGTTAATTATGAACTATCAGTTTGACTTTCATTTCCTGCAGGGAAATCTGGGGGCGCTGTGGGACGGATTAAAAGTCACACTCGAACTGGCGCTGGTGGCAAATATATTCGGCCTTGTTTTGGGTTTTATTTTATGCCTGATGGCGATGAGCCCGCGGGCGATATTACGCTGGCCGACGAAATTATTTATTGAGTTTTTCCGCTGCACGCCGGTATTGCTGCAAATCGTCTGGTTTTATTACTGCGTGCCGATCATGTTCAACCTGTTTATTGACCCGATCTATATGGGTTATCTGGCGCTGGGGCTGAATCTGGCGGCGTTTAATGCCGAAGCTTATCGTGCCGGGGTACAGGCAGTGCCGCACGAGCATCACGATGCGGGGATTGCGCTGGGCCTGAATCGCTTCCAGCAGACGGTGTACGTGGTGCTGCCGCAGGCGATACGCAATGCGCTGCCGGTACTGATGACCAACGGCATCTCGATCCTGCAGCAGAGCGCGCTGGTGGCGATTGTTGCCATCTCCGATCTGATGTACGTCGGCCGAAATATCGCCACCGAAAGCTACCGCCCGCTGGAAACCTACTCGTTGATTGCGCTGATTTACTTCGCGCTATCGCTGCCGATTTCCCAGCTGGTTGCCTGGGTTGAACGCCGCCAGGATGCGGCCACAGAACGCTGAGGCTCAGATGATGACACTCGATTTCACCCAGGTCTTTTCCTACTGGCAGGTGCTGTTACAGGGCCTGGGCCTGACGCTGGCCTTTACGCTGAGCTGCGCGGTAATCGGCAGCCTGACGGGCTTTATTGTCAGCCTGCTGCGCCTGTCGCCGTTCCGGCCGCTGCGCTGGCTGGTGACGCTGTACGTGGAGTTCTTTCGCGGCACGCCGCTGCTGATCCAGCTGTTCTGGGTGTTTTTCTGCTTCCCGGTGGTATTCCAGCTCAATATCGCCCCGTGGCTGTGCGTCACCCTGTCGCTGGTGCTGTATATGGCAGCGATCACCAGCGAAACCTTTCGCGGCTCGCTGAAATCCATCGCCGGGGAACAGCATGATGCCTGCGTGGCACTGAGCCTGACGCCAACGGCCAAAATTCTTTACGTCATTTTCCCCCAGGCGCTGCTGCGCGCCGTGCCCACGCTGTTGTCGAACGTGGTTGCACTGTTTAAAGAGAGCGCGCTGATCTCGTCGGTCGGCGTGGCGGATCTGATGTTCGTGGGGCAAAGCATTTCCAACAGTACCGCGCGCCCGGTGGAGTTCCTCTCGGCCGTGGCGGTGATCTATTTCGTTGTGGCATTCCCCTTAACGCGCCTGGTGGGCGTGGTCGAGTCGCGTTTGTTACGGCGTTACGCCCTTTAACTGTCCACAGGAGAAGTAACGATGAAACTACAAGGTATTTTACCGGCCCTGGTCACCCCTTTTGATGCCGCAGGCGCGGTCGATCACCAGCAGCTGGCCGATATTCTGGAGTATCAGCTGAAGGCGGGCGTGAACGGCTTTGTGCCGCTCGGCTCCACCGGCGAATATTATGCCCTGACCAACGAGGAACGCCGTCAGGTGCTGAAAACGGTAAAAACGGTGGTGGGGGATCGCGGCACGCTGATCGCCGGAGCGAACGGTTCCTGTACCCGCGAAGTGCTGGAACAGGTGCGGCAGACCGTTGAGGCGGGCTATCACAACCTGCTGATTGCCCCGCCGTACTACGCGCTGCCTTCTCAGGAGGAGCTGGTCGGCCACTATCAGGCGATTCTTGATGAATTCAGTGACATCAATGTGGTTCTGTATAACTATCCGGTGCGCACCAACGTTGAGGTCGGCTTCAGCGTGCTGGAAGCGTTTAAAGATCATCCACGCGTGGTCGGAATTAAAGAAAGCAGCGGCAGCGTGCTGCGTGCGGTCGAAATTGGTCACCGCTATAAAGAGCAGTATCAGCTCTCCTGCGGCTCCGACGATGTAGCGTTTGATTTCTTTATGTGGGGTGCCAGCAGCTGGATTTGCGGACCGGCCAACTGCTTCCCGGATCAGATCGTCGACTTCTATCGTAAATTCAGCAGCGGCGATTTACGCGGTGCGCAGGATGTTATGCGTACGCTGTTCCCGGTGATGGCCAGCATGGAAGAGGGCAAGTTTATCCAGAAGGTGAAATACGGCTGCGAGCTGGCTGGGTTTAAGGCGGGTAATGCCAGAATGCCGCTACAGCCGTTAACCCCGGAAGAGAAGGCGGCATTCCGCCAGGTATTTGAAGCATCTCAGCGCTAATCACAATTGAGGTTTCGGCTGGCGGGCCAGAGCGTGCGCGCCAGCCGGTTAACGAGTGGCAACTATGTCAAAACAGCAGATTACACAAAAGTCGGTGGTGATTGGTGGCGGTATTGTGGGCGTCTGTTGTGCGCTCTGGCTGCAAAAAGAAGGACATCAGGTCTGGCTGATCGACCCGGCTGCACCCGGCGACAGCACCGCCAAATGGAGCTGCGGGCAGATGGCGGTGAGTGAAGTGATCCCGCTTTCTAAACCGGGTATTTTAAAACGTATTCCTGGCTGGCTGCTGGATCAGACCGGGCCGCTGGCGCTGCGCCCGGCGGCGCTACCGGCCATGCTGCCCTGGTTTCTGCGCTTTGTTGCCAACGCGCGCCACAGCCGCATCGACGCCATTGCCCATGCGATGGCTACGCTCACCCATCAGGTTTACCCAGATTTTGCCACGCTGCTGGCGATGTGCCCGGACAAAACGCTGCTGGGGCAGCGCCCGGTCATTGAAGTGTTTGATTCACCGCGCGGCCTGGCGGCGGAAGCTGAACACCTGCGCCTGCGCGAGCAGCTTGGCTTTAAGGCCGAGACGCTGGATGCCGCGGCGATTGCCGATCTGGAACCTGCGCTGGCGGGGAAATTCTCGCACGGCGTGCTGTTCCCGGACTGGTGCGCCGTCAGCGATACCAAAGGCTTTATTGCCGCGCTGACCGACGCGTTTGTGCGCCAGGGCGGCGCGCGTGTAGACACCGAAGCGCAGTCAATCAACGAAGCGAACGGTCTGGCCTGCGGCGTGACGCTGAACGATGGCCGCCAGCTGCCCGCCGATAACGTGGTGGTGGCTGCCGGCACCGGCTCGCGGCGCTTCTTCGACCAGCTGGGCGTGTGCGTGCCGCTGACCGGCATTTCCGGCTATCAGGCGCTGCTGCCGCAGCCCGAGGTCGAGTTTCACCATTCGGTGATTTATGCCGACGGCGGTTTCTGCTTCACGCCGATGACCCGTGGTTTGCAGATCGGCGGCACCATTGAATTTGCCGGTGCCGATGCGAAACCGAACTTCCAGCGCGCCGAGATTATCCTGCAGAAGGCCCGCAGGCTGCTGCCGCAGCTCAATGTGGCCGATAAAGAATTCGGCGTCGGCCACCGACCTTTCCTGCCGGACACCAAACCGATCATTGACCGTTCGCGCCGTCTGACCAACGTGTTGATGGCCTTTGGCCACGGCCAGCTCGGGCTGACGCTGGGCGCAACAACCGGACGGCTGATTGCCGATCTGGCTGCCCTTCGCGTACCCGCTCAGGATCTTACCCCTTTCAGTGCCTATCGCTTTATGTCAGGAGACCGTTCATGACCTTTACGAACCAGCTTTTTATTAACGGCCAGTGGGTTGCCCCGGTGCGCGGCGGCAGCTTTGATACGATTGACCCGGCGAATGAAACCGCCATTGCGCAGGTTGCCGCTGCCACTGCTGAAGATGTGGATCGGGCGGTACAGGCCGCGCGCAACGCTTTCGACCACGGCGGCTGGCCGGAACTGAGCGGCAAAGCGCGCGCCGGGTATCTGCGCCGCATCGCCAGCCTGATCCGCGACCGGCAGCAGACGCTGGCCGAACTGGAAGTGCGCGACAACGGCAAACCGCTGCCTGAAGCACTGTGGGATATCGGCGATACCGCCTACTGTTTTGATTTTTATGCCGATCTGGCCGAGCAGCTGGATGCGCAGCAGGAAAAGGCGGTGGGGCTTTCTGACGAGCGCTTCAGCTCCGTGGCGCGCAAAGAGCCGGTCGGCGTCTGTGGGGCGATTATCCCCTGGAACTTCCCGATGCTGATGGCGGCGTGGAAAGTGGCCCCGGCGCTGGCCGCGGGCTGCACGGTAGTACTGAAGCCCTCCGAGGTCACGCCGCTGACCGCACTCCAGCTGGCGGATATCGCCCGTGAGGCCGAGCTGCCGCCGGGCGTGCTCAATGTGATCACCGGCTTCGGGGCTGATGCCGGCTCGCCGTTAACCGAACATCCCGATGTCGATAAGCTGGCCTTCACCGGCAGCGTCCCGACCGGGCGAAAAATCATGCAGGCCGCCGCCGCAGAGATTAAAAACGTCAGCCTGGAGCTGGGGGGGAAGTCGGCGTTTATTATCTTTGATGACAGCGATATTGAAAAAGCGGTGGAGTGGATACTGTTCGGCATCTTCTGGAATAAAGGGGAAGTCTGCTCGGCCACGTCGCGGGTGCTGGTGCAGCGCAACCTGTATGATGCGCTGCTGGCTCGTCTGGTGGAGGAAGCGGAGCGCATCCGCATCGGCAACGGAATGGCCGACGGCGTACTGCTAGGACCGCTGGTCAATGCTGCGCAGTATGAAAAAGTGCAGACGGCGATCGCCCGGGGAATAGAACAGGGGGCGACCCTGCTCAGCGGCGGGAAGAGACCGAACGGCCACGACAAAGGCTATTTCCTGCAGCCGACGATTTTCACCGACGTGTCGGAAGAGAGTGACATCTGGCGCGAGGAAATTTTCGGCCCGGTGGTCTGCGTGCGCGCCTTCGATGACGAAGCCGAAGCCGTGGCCTCCGCTAACCGTTCTCGCTTTGGCCTGGCCGCGGCGGTGATGTCGTCGGATCTGGCGCGTGCCGAACGCGTAGCCCGCAGACTGCGCGCCGGGATTGTGTGGATTAACTGTTCGCAGCCCACCTTCACCGAAGCGCCGTGGGGCGGCTATAAGCAGAGCGGCATCGGCCGCGAGCTGGGCGAGTGGGGCCTGAACAACTATCTGGAAACCAAGCAGATCACCCGTTACGACAGCGACGAGCCGTGGGGCTGGTACATTAAATAAGAGATAACGCCATGCGCTGGAAAAAAACATTACAGCTGATTGATGTGCACTGTGAAGGGGAGATCGGCAAGGTGATCACCTCGGGAGTGATTGATATTCCCGGTGCCACCATGCTTGATAAAATGAACTACATCAACGAGGTGGACGACAGTCTGCGTCGCCTGGTCATGCTGGAACCGCGCGGCTGCCTGCAAATGTCGGTGAACCTGCTGCTGCCGCCGACGGTGCCGGGCGCACATGCGGGGTTCATTGTCTTGCAGGCCGATAAGGCGCATCCAATGTCCGGCAGCAACTGCATCTGCGTGGTTACCGCACTGCTGGAAACCGGGATGATCGCCATGCAGGAACCGGAAACCACCGTGGTGCTGGATACCCCCGCCGGGCTGGTGACGGCGGTAGCGGCCTGTTCCGACGGGCGCTGCGTGAGCGTGTCGCTGGATATGGTGCCTGCCTTTGTTGAACATCTGGACCGGGAGTTTGATATTCCTGGTTTTGGTAAGATCGCCGCCGATATTGCCTTTGGCGGCGTCTATTATGCGCTGATTGACGTTGAGCAGATCGGCCTGACGATTTCACCGGACAATGCCCGCGAGCTGGCAACCCACGGCGTGGCGTTTTGCCAGGCAATCAACCAGCAGATCCAGGTTCGCCATCCGCTGCTGCCGTTAATTAACGACGTGGCCTATGTGATGTTCCGCCAGCGTGAGGAAAGCAAAATCTGGCGTACCTGCACCACGCTGCCGCCGGGGCGGGTGGATCGTTCGCCCTGCGGCACGGGCAGTTCTGCTAACCTGTCTGTACTGGATGCGCGCGGTGAAGTGGAAGTGGGCGATCGCCTGACCTCGCGTTCAACGATTAACGGTGAGTTTCGCGTAGAGCTGCGCGGGCGTACTCAGGTCGGCGATAAACTGGCGGTACTGCCGCGCGTCACCGGGCGGGCCTGGGTGTACGGCATTCAGCAGTTAGGCGTTGATCCTGACGACCCGCTTGCGGCGGGCTTTATGCTCAGCGATACCTGGGGACCGGCATTATCCTGAGGCCGTTTTTGTATTAATTGACTCTCAGTCAGGGAAAGAGCCATGAAACCAAACGATAAAGAAGAAGGCACCGGCCGCCGACACGGCGGGCGCTATATTTATGAAGAGCTGCGTCGGCAGATCCTGACGCTACAGTTGAAGCACGGCGAACAGCTGGACGAGATTTCGCTGGCGAACACATTTGGTTTGTCTCGCTCCCCGGTGCGCGATGCGATGGCGCGTCTGGTGAGTGAAGGACTGGTGACGATTCTGCCGAACCGTACCGCCATCGTGACGCCGTTTGAAATTGAGGAATTTCCGAACTACATCACCGCACTGGATCTGATCCAGCGGGCGGTGACGCGGCTGGCGGCGAAGCACCGCAGCGAAGCCGATCTGCTTAAAATCGAAGCGGCAAACGCCGAGTATATGGAAAAGGTTTACCAGGGCGACTTCAGTGCGATGACGGAGAAGAACAAAGCTTTTCATCTTGCCATCGCCGCCGCTGGTCGCAATAACTACCTGGCGACCTACTACGATAAGCTACTTTCCGAAGGCCAGCGCATCCAGCATCTGCAGTTTGATTTTATGACCAGTCAGGATGCGCCGCAGAAGCTGGGCCGCGATCACGATGAGCTGATCGCGGTGATCCGTGCCGGAGATGCCGACGCGGCCGATAAAGCCGCTCATGAACATACCATGCTTTTCCAGAACCGTTTTCTGACCTTTATGCAGCGCAATCTGCTGAAGGATATGGACATTAACGCCTGATCCCCCCGGTTTTAAACCCTCCGCCGCGCGTAAAAAGTGCGGCGGGCGGGGAGCGTTTGGCTTTTTTCCGGCAACGGGCAGTGCACAACAGCGATACGAGGAGAGAAAAATGCAGCGTTTTATCAATAAGAACGTCATCGTCACCGGCGGCGCAGGCGGTATCGGCGAGGCTATCTGCCGCCGTTTTGCCTCGGAAGGTGCGCAGGTGTGGATCGTTGACAGCAACGCGAAACTGGCCACGGCGCTGGCGGAGAGTATTCGTGAGCAGGGTGGAAGGGCGCAGTGGCGGGCGGTGGACCTGGCCAGCGCGGCAGAAATCACGGCGTTTGTCGCCGACGTGAAATCGCAGGAATCCCGCATTGATGTGCTGATCAATAACGCCGGGATCAACCGCCGTGGTCCGCTGCTGGAACTGAGCGAAGAGGACTGGCACAGCACCTTTACGGTAAATCTGGATGCGCTGTTTCATATGTGCCGCGCGGTGCTGCCGCAGATGATCGCGCAGGGCGGCGGGGCGATTGTCAACACCGCCTCGCAGTGGGGGCTGCATCCCGCGCCGGGACATATTGCCTACAACACCTCCAAGGCCGCCGTGGCCGCCTTTACCCTCAATCTGGCACGTGATTACGCCGCCGATAAGGTGCGGGTCAACGCCGTGTGCCCCGGCGAAGTGCGAACCCCGATGCTGGAAAGCAATCTGGCGCGCAGCGGGCGGACGCTGGACGACTTAAACGCGCTGGTGCCGTTTGGCCGCATCGGCGAACCGGAAGAAATTGCCGCTACCATGGCTTTTCTGGCCTCGGATGAAGCGCCGTATCTTTGCGGTGCACTGATTGAAATCACTGGCGCGCAGGCCGTGGCATAACTCCTGGAGGAATGATGACTTCACTTAGCGGAAAAACAGTACTGGTCACGGGCGCTACCAAGGGGATTGGTCGCGAAATTGTTAAATCGCTGCACGCTGAGGGGGCTTCGGTGATCGGCCACTATGGTCACGATGAACGCAGTGCGGTGGCGCTGCTTGCGGAGTATCCCCGACGACTGCAACTCGTTCAGCAGGATTTGTCACAGCCGCAGGCTGCGGCGTCGCTCTGGCAAAAGGCGCTCCGCTGCGCTGACAGAATAGACGTGCTGGTGAACAACGCCGGTATTTATGTTGCGTCGCCGCTTGAGGATGCCGAAGCCTGGCAGGCGGGATGGCAGGTCAATTTACAGGTAAATCTGCAGGCTCCCGCCGATCTGTGTCGGCTGGCAATCGGCCACTTTAGCCCGCAGGGCGGCGGGATAGTGATTAATATGGCCAGCCGATCTTCGCATCGCGGCGACGGGCCGGAACATCTGGCCTACGGTGCGGCTAAGGGCGGACTGCTGGCGCTGACCAAAGGGATCGCCCGCGGCTACGGTCATCAGAACGTGCTGGCCTATGCGCTGGCGCCGGGCTGGGTGCGCACGGCGATGGCGGAGGATCATATCGCCAGCGTCGGCGAAGCCGCGGTCACGGCGAACCTTCCGCTGCGTGAAGTCACGCCGCCTTCCGACGTGGCGGCGATGATCGCCTTCCTCGCCAGTGGCCGCTGCCGCCACGCCACCGGATCGACCATCGATATCACCGGCGCGGATTACGTTCGCTAATCTGCCATCGCTGTAATTTTCATCTCTCATGACAAACCTGCATCCCGCTGAGGGGATGCAGGGTGTGATCTGAATCACAAATCAAACCTTAGTGTCGCGAATTTAAATTTATGTAAAGCAGCTTGATTGACTTTGTTAATCACGAGGTTCTATGCTTTGCGTCGCATTGTGTGCAAGTTTGTACACAATTAAATTTCCAGCCTGACAATCAGCAATCCCGTGAGTGGATGAAACGATTATCCCTTTTAACACAGTGTGTTAAGAGACGGGCTGGTATTGCCTGAAGCAAAGTGAGTTATCCAACTATTCATTCTTTGGAACTAAATTTATGGATGTAAACAACCCGGGGAAACTCGGCAAACTATGGCTGAAGCTGGTGGCGGCGGTGACCGCGCTGGCCGGTATTTACTTTCTGGCGGGCGGGGCCTGGCTGGCCGGGATCGGTGGAAGCTGGTACTTCCTGATCGCCGGTATCCTGCTGCTGGGCAGCGGGGTGCTGATGTTCCGCCGTCGGCTGGCCGGTGCGGTACTGTTTGGCATTACCCTGGTTTACACGGCGGTCTGGGCGCTGTGGGACGTGGGCCTGCAGTTCTGGCCGCTGTTCTCACGCGTTTTTGCCCCGGCGGCGGGCGCGGTACTGATCGCCTTTACCGTGCCGTTGCTCACTCGCCGTGTCGGTATCCGGCGCGGGGCATTTGTTTCCGGTTGCGTGCTGCTGGTGGCGGTGATCGCCGCCTTTATCAGCTCGTTCCAGCCGAAAGGTATTATTCGCAACACCGATGAAGCGGTGGTCAGTAAAGCACTCCCGGAAACGGACCCGCACGCCTCGCAGGCCGACTGGCCCGCCTGGTCCGGCGATAACAAAGGTTCGCGCTTCTCTTCGCTGAGCGATATCACGCCGGCAAACGTCAAAGACCTGAAAGTGGCCTGGACGGCTCACACCGGCGAAGCGGTGATCCCCGATAAGGGCGATGCAGAAGACCAGAACACCCCGCTGCAGATTGGCGACAGTCTGTATGTCTGTACGGCGTATACCTCGCTGATTTCCTACGATATCGACAGCGGTAAGGAAAAATGGCGCTACAAGGCCGGACTGGGGAACTCCACCTATCAGCGCTGCCGTGGTATCGGCTACTTTGATGCCACGACAGCGAAGAATGTCGCCGAGCCGGGGAGCGCGATCGATGCTTCCGTCAGCCCGCAGCGCCTGTTCTTCCCTACCGGCGATGGCCGTCTGGTCGCTATTGACGCGCACACCGGTAAGCCGGCAGCCAACTTTGGTAACAACGGCGTTGTCGATCTGAAAATCGGCATGGGCGAGGTGAAACCGGGTTACTACCAGCAGTCTTCTTCCCCACTGGTGGCCGGAAACCTGGTGATTGTCGGCGGCCGCGTGGTCGATAACTTCGAAACCAACGAGCCACCGGGCGTGGTCCGCGCCTATAACGCCGTGACCGGCGATCTGGTGTGGGCCTGGGACCCGGGCAATCCGAACGTCACCCGCGAGCCGCTGTCGCCGGAAGGCTATACGCGCGGTACGCCGAACGTCTGGGTTGGCATGTCGTACGACGCCGATCTGGGGCTGGTCTATCTGCCAACCGGTAACGCCACACCGGACTTTTATGCCGGAGAGCGTACCGAGGCCGATGACAAATACGGTTCTTCTATTGTTGCGGTGAAAGTGTCCACCGGGCGTCCGGCCTGGTCGTTCCAGACCGTGCATCACGACGTGTGGGACTTCGACGTGACCGGTACCCCGGTGCTGTACGACGTGAAAAACGATGACGGCACGGTGACACCGGTGCTGGCGGAAACGTCGAAGACCGGGATGATCTACCTGCTGGATCGCCGTAACGGTAAGCCTGTCGCACCGATCGAAGAAAAGCCGGTGCCGCAGGGCAACGTGCCGGGCGAACGCTATTCGCCGACGCAGCCGTATTCCACCGGCATGCCGGGAATTGGTAATGAAACGCTGACCGAATCGGATATGTGGGGTGCCACGCCGTTTGACCAGCTGATGTGCCGCATCCGCTTCAAGTCCAGCCGCTACGACGGCATCTTCACCCCGCCGGGGCTGGATACTGCATTACAGTATCCGGGATCGCTGGGTGGCCTGAACTGGGGCGGCGCGTCCGTTGACCCGACGACCGACCTGCTTTACGTCAACGATCTGCGTCTGGGCCTGTACCACTATCTGGTCCCGGCGAAGGATATTCCAGCCGGGCTGGGCAGCAGTGAAGGAATGGGGATCGTCGTGCAGAAGGGGCTGCCTTACGGCTCCATGCGTCAGCGTCTGATGTCACCGCTCGGCGTGCCGTGCCAGGCACCGCCGTTCGGTACGCTGTCGGCGATTAACCTGAAAACCCACAAGCTGGTGTGGCAGGTTCCGGTGGGCACCGTGCAGGATACCGGGCCGTTAGGTATTCCGGTGGGTCTGCAAATGCCGCTGGGGATGCCGACACTCGGCCCGACGCTGACCACGCGTTCCGGCCTGCTGTTCTTTGCGGGTACTCAGGACTTTTACCTGCGGGCGTTTAACAGCCACAACGGTGAGGAAATCTGGAAGTCGCGCCTGCCGGTGGGCAGCCAGAGCGGCCCGATTACCTACCGTTCAGCGAAAACTGGCAAGCAGTACGTGGTGATCTTTGCCGGGGGTTCGCCGCACTCCAGCGAGCGCGGTGATGACATTATCGCCTACAGCCTGCCTTAACGGCTAAAGCGGCGGCAGAGGTTGCCGCTTTCTGGGGGCCACGGGATGACCGTGGCCCCTTTTAATCTGAATAATAGCTTGCCCTAATCTAACCAGGTGGACAGGCTGCTAACTCTGCTAACTCTGCTAACTCTGCTAACTCTGCTAACTCTGCTAACTCTGCTTTCGAGGTTAAGCATTTTTTCTGCTAAAGATTTGCGGAGTTATTTTTTTCGTTCAAAACTCCATCACCCGTCACCTTTTTAACTTGTTTCCAATCTTTAACATCTGCTAAAAAGGGTCTGCCAGGACGGCATTTGATTAATGGCAAACTCAATTCTCCTGCGTTAGAACAATAACGTATTAAAACTATTTAACTGGTATAAAAATGAATAATACTGCGGCCGTTGCGCGGCCAAAAACCTGGATGAGCGTGCTGCTTGTTCTGGGATTAACGCATTTACTTAACGATCTTATTCAGTCTCTGATCCCTGCCGTATACCCGATTCTGAGAGAAAAATATCAGCTCGACTTTGTGCAGATCGGTATTATCACCCTGACCTTCCAGATTGCCGGATCGCTCCTGCAGCCAGTGGTGGGTGCAATTACCGACCGTCGTCCTTATCCTTATTCCACCGTGCTCGGCATGATGTTTACCCTGGCCGGGCTGGTCGGGCTGGCGTATGCGCCAAGCTATCATCTCATTCTGCTCTCTGCTGCCAGCATCGGTATTGGTTCATCTATTTTCCACCCTGAAGCCACACGCATGGCACGCTACGCGTCCGGCGGCAGGCAGGGGCTGGCGCAGGGGATCTTCCAGGTCGGCGGCCAGGCCGGTGGTGCAATGGGGCCGCTGTTTGCGGCGCTGATTATCGTGCAGCGCGGGCAGGAAAGCCTGGCGTGGTTTGCGGTGCTGGCGCTGTTCGCCGTGGCGCTGATGATCTGGACCGCAGGACGCCACGATGCGATGAAGCACAGCTTTATCCAGTCGGTAAAACCAAAGCAAAAAGCGGGCACAAATCCCAAACCTATCCGCCTGCGGTAGTGGCAACCGGGCTGATCGTGCTGACCCTGCTGATGTTTTCCAAGAACGCCTATAACGAAAGCTTCCGCTCGTTTTACACCTTCTACCTGATGGACCATTTTGGTGCCTCGATCACCACATCCCAGTTTATGCTGTTTCTGTTCCTGGCCGCTTCGGCGGTAGGTGCGCTGCTGGGGGGAATTTTAGGCGACCGCATTGGCCGCTATAAAATCATCTGGATCTCCATCCTTGGCCCGCTGCCGCTGACGCTGATGCTGCCGTACGCGGATTTCCACTGGACGGTGGTGCTGACGATTCTGATCAACCTGATTATGGCCAGTGCCTTTGCCGCCATTCTGATTTACGCCATGGAACTGGCGCCGAATCGTATCGGTCTGGTCGGTGGGTTGTTCTACGGGCTGAACTTTGGCCTGGGCGGCATTGCCGCTGCCGTGCTGGGCGCGCTGGCGGATAAAACCGGCATTGAGAATGTCTACTGGCTGTGTTCGTTCCTGCCGCTGGCGGGGCTGCTGGCGTGGTTCCTGCCGAAGATTGAAAACGCGTAAATCAGCATTTAGCGGGTGCGAAAATGATATCGGGCAGCCTTTGTGTTATGCAGGCTGCCCGTATTTTTAGCGCCAGTTGGGATTGGCTATCACGGAGTATTTACCGCTGCCGAGGAACAGTAAGATAACCGACAGCATCACGTAGAAGACCAGGTCTTCTATTGCCCACGCACCGGTTTCACTCAGCGCCAGCGTATTATCAACGTCCACCAGCCACCAGGCGACGATCATCGTACCAATGATGGTCAGCGCCGAGGGGCGGCAGAGGATACCCAGAATAATGAGTATCGGTGCAACCACTTCACCCAGATAAACGCCGTAGCCAACAAAGGCAGGAACGCCATGTTCGGCGAGGGTATTTAAAATAAAGCTGATACCACTGTGGACCTTGTGCCAGCCGTGAAACAATAATAATACCCCTAAGGTGATCCTTAACAGCAGGGCGGCCAGATCTTTATTGTTCAGGCGGTTGTTAATGTTGGCGAGGATATGTTCAATCATGATTCAGCTCCGGTTTTTATAATTCAACTATAACGGCTAATGCTGTTGTCAATGAGATATCCACCCTGAAAGCGGTTAATGGCATCCACTCCATTAATACCTGGCGACAGAGTTATTACAGAAGGTAAAAGAGAATCGTTTCTGGTAATTAAATTAGTTTAAATTCTTACTCTGTACAATGAGATTTTAAATTCTTTTTTAAAATAGAAAAAATAAACCAACTAATAACAATTGAATTACACATGGTTTATTTTTAATTACCCATTGTGCATCTTTTTATTCTCATTGCGTCATGATTGACGGGACCGAATGCCGAAATCGATCTTATACTGATGGCTACCGTTTTTATGGACCCGTTCCGCAACGCTGTGCAGGATGACCGAATGAATAATCTGCTCTGTAAACGTCTCAACCTCCGTTTTCCGCTGATTCAGGCCCCGATGGCCGGAGTCTCTACACCCGAACTGGCCGCCGCCGTCAGCAATGCGGGCGCGCTGGGATCGATCGGTGTAGGGGCGTCAACGCCGCAGCAGGCGGAGGCGATGATAAGGCAGTCGCTGTCCCTGACTAGCGGCCCGCTTAACGTGAATGTCTTTTGCCATGCTCCGGCGCAGCGTGACCCGCAGCAGGAAAGCGCGTGGATTGCGCGTTTTGGTGAGCGCTTCAGCGGGTTTGATGCGGCTCCTCCGGGAGAACTGTCAGAGATCTATCAGACCTTCTGCGGCAATGACGCAATGCTGGAAGTGCTGCTCAACACCCGCCCGGCCGCCGTCAGCTTCCACTTCGGCCTGCCTTCAGAGGACGTTATCCGGCGGCTGAAATTGCAGGACATCGTGACCCTGGCGACGGCGACCAGCCCGGAAGAAGCGCGGGTGATTGAAGAGGCGGGCGTCGATTTTATCGTCGCGCAGGGCATTGAAGCCGGGGGCCACCGGGGTATTTTTGACCCGCAGGCGGAAGATCGGCAGCTCAGTACCCTGACGCTGGTACAGGCGATACGTCGTGTATCGCGGCTGCCGGTGATTGCCGCTGGCGGCATTATGGACGGTGCGGGGATCGCAGCAATGATGAAGCTGGGTGTGGCGGGCGTGCAGCTGGGAACAGCCTTTGTGCTCTGCCCGGAATCGGCGGCGAATGCGGCTTACCGCCGGCTGATGAAGAGCGAACAGGCCGCCAGCACGGTGATGACAGCGGCGATTTCCGGACGGCCTGCGCGCTGCATTACCAATGACTTTTGCCGCATGACGCAGGATATTCCCGCGCAGACGATCCCGGCCTATCCGCTGACCTATGCCCTTGGCAAAGCGCTGGCTGCGGCGGCCAGCGCAAAAGGCGATCACGGCTACGGCGCGCAGTGGGCGGGACAGGGTGCGTCGCTTGCCCGCGAACTGCCCACCACAGAGCTGGTCAAGGTGCTGATCGCCGAGTGGCAGGCCGCCGATGATTTGACGGCAGAGTGATGTCAGTGAGAGCGAAGGGGAGATGTGGCGGATTTAACGGGGTGAGAAACAGAGGCCCGTCAGGGCCTCTCAGATAAAATTATTTTTTCACGGCGGCAAAGGTCGTGAGCATCACACCTGAGAATATCAGTAGCAGACCGGCGATATACAGCGATGACAGCGTATTGTGCAGAAACACCACGGCGGCCACGGCCCCGATCAGCGGTACGCCGAGGGTGACATTGGACATGGTAAACACGCTGACCCGACGGCCATGTTCGGATGAAATCACAAAGCACAGTGACGTGGCTACCGGACCAATAAACAGCAGCAGCCACAGCAGGTTGGCACTGAATTCAATTGTTGCCGGTGAGCCTTCCACGTTCCAGGCGATCATTGCCAACGGAACCGCGGCCAGCAGCATCTGCCATGGGGCCAGCGACAGCGGCGATGAAGCCCAGCGGTGATGGCGAACGTGCACAATCACCAGCGACCAGGATATTGCGCCGATAATCAGCAGCGCAGCACCCATTAGTACCTCAGGGTTATCCCACTGCATTTCCCACGGCGAACAGATCAATCCGATGCCTGCCATGCCGGTCAGCAGCGCAACGAGCTGGAGTTTAGACGGTGCCTGCTTCAGTAACAGCCACGATGTGAGTATCCCCCACAGCGGCGTGGTATATGCCAGCAGCACCGCGTGGCTGGTGTCGGTGTGGCGCATGGCGATCATTCCCAGCCCGGTGAACACCATCATCTGCATAATTCCCACCGAGGCAACGATAGGCAGATCCTGATGCGAGGGGAGTCTGAGCTGGCCGCGCAGCGCCACGAAGGCAAACAGGCAGATACCCGCCGATCCGAAACGGATCGCAGCCAGCCACAGTGGCGGCGTTACGTTCAGTGCCAGCTTGGTTGCGGGCCAGCTCAATCCCCACAGCACGACCATCAGCAGCAGCCATAGCAGGGTAGATCGCCCGGCGTAGCGGGCTGCGTTTTGTTTAAGGGATTCTGACGTGATAACGCTCATCGGGGTTCCTGATAAATCAGCATGATTTCGATAATGCTATGCCGCTTTATCAGGTAAATCCGTGCTATTTTGTTCTTGCTTTGCTGATTAAAAGAAAAAATCTACGCTTAAATTCACTATTACAGGAAAACTATGCCGAAACAGAAGCCGCAGCTGGATGAAGTCAGTCTGAAAATCCTCGATATCCTGCAAAAACAGGCCGATATCAGTAATGCCGAACTGGCCGATCGGGTCGGGCTTTCAGTGTCTCCCTGCTGGCGTCGGGTGACGGAAATGCGTGAAAAGGGGGTGATCCGTGGATCGGTGATGCTGGTAGATCCGGAAAGTCTCGGGCTTGAGGTGAATGTTTTTGTTCACGTAACCCTGAAGCAGCAGGACAAACAGTCGCTGGAGGAGTTCACCGACACCGTCAGCAACCGCCCTGAAGTGATGGAGTGCTATCTGATGACCGGGGAAGCGGACTATCTGCTGCGGGTAGTGGTGGAAAATCTGAAGAAGTATCAGGTGTTTATTCAGGAGTGTCTGACGCAGATTCGCAGCGTGGCAAGCATTCGCTCCAGCTTTGCCCTAAGCCAGGTGAAATACACCACGGCGCTGCCGACTCAGCATCTGCTGCGGTAATGATGGGGCAGATGCGAGCGGTTTATGCCGGCCGTATTTCCGACCTGGGGATACCCGGCGAATCTGAACGGCACTCACGCACGGCCATCCACCGCGTCGCCTATGTCTATACCGGCAAATGATTCAGGCAGAGCCACCGAGTAAATCACAAACGGTGTGTCCGGGCTGCTGACGTCGGGGATCGGCTGTTTTACCGGAATATACAGTTTACGATCGGCGCTGATAAAGGTGCCATCCGGCCGAATAAGTGAAGGGTTTGAGGCGATGACCGCCGTTTTCCCCTCGGGAGACAGCAGGGTAATATTGCCGGTGACGGTTTCCGAAAAATAGACATTGCCACGTGAGTCCATGCAGCAGCCACCGGCGAAATTATTGGCATACACCTGTTCAACGTGCTGCTCCAGCTGCGAGTCGGTGAGAGACCGATCCTTAAGCCAGCGCGTTTCGATGCGGTAAAGCGGCCCGGTCGGCGCTGCCCAGTACAGCCATTTGCCGTCTGCGGTGATTTCCAGCAGGTCGCTGTTGGGCGGATGGAAAGTTTTCCCTCCCTTTACGTGCGCCAGAATTGACGGGATTTTCGCCGCCGAGGCTTTCATCACGCTGGCCCCGGACAGACGGCGCAGTGTCTTCCCGCTTTGCATATCGTGAACAATAATGCCGCCCAGCCCGGAGTCGGAGAGATACAGCGTTGAGCCGTGGAAACGCATGTCGTTTATCTGCGCGCCCGCAGGCAGGATCGTCTCGTCAAAACGCAGGATGCGCAGGATTACCCCGGAGCGGGCATCCAGCTGCACCAGCTTTTGTGCGCCCGGTTGCGGAATGGCATCGGCCGCAGAGAACACTCCTGCGCTCAATGACCCTTGATCGACGCACCACACCGTATCATCGGCGAACATATGCACCGAGTTGAGATACACAAAGGCATTCGTGCCATCCTTTCCCGGCTGCCATTCATTCCAGGCGTTACCCGGGAAGGGCTGAAACTTGCCGCTGGCGTCGCACCGGGCAAGCGACGGTGTGGATTTATCTTTGGCGTAGCGCGGCAGGCCAAGAAACATGACGTTGTCACGTGTCAGTGCCACCTGGTTGGCCATCCACGGCGATCTTGCCGCGACATTGAGCGGTAGCGGTGTGGCTGACGCTGCCGCTGCCGCAGAGAACCGGGGAAATGCGCTGCTCAGGCTCGCCGCTGCCAGATTGATCAGCAGCGAACGACGGGAAAGTGCGATCATCTTTACCTCATCAGGCGTAGGCACCGGCGGAATAGGTCAGCTCGTAGCTGTGGCTGTAAATCTCAATAATATTGCCGAACGGATCTTCCATATAGACCATGCGATACGGCTTTTCACCGGGGAAGTATTCGCGTACCGGCATGCGCTGTTTTCCTCCGGCAGCCACGATTTTCTCCGCCAGTCCTTCCACATCCGGGTCCTGAATGCAGAAGTGGAAAACGCCGGACTTGCGGAAGTCGAAGTTGTTTTCCGGCTTCACCGCATCCCTGAACTGGAAGATCTCTACACCCACGCGATCGCCGGTGGACAGGTGCGCAATGCGGAAGGAATGCCAGCCCGCGCCGAATACGTCGCTGCACATCACGCCAATTGCGGAGTCGTCTTCGGTAATTTCCGTCGGCGGCATAATCAGATACCAGCCCATCACTTCGGTATAAAATTTAACGGCGGCGTCCAGGTCGGTGACGGACAGGCCAATATGGGAAAAACTGCGTGGGTAAGGGGTCATGATATGCCTCGTTAATACGGGAAAAGGGCATAGTAAGTGGACAGGTGTATAATGAAAATATCGCCAGACTTATGGTTTTTATAAAATATCGTTATGGTCAATCCGCAATGGCTCCGATCGTTTGCCCTGCTTTGCCAGCAGGAGAGCTTTACCCGCACCGCCGACAGCCTGGGGATCACCCAGGCGGCCGTCAGTCAGCATCTGCGCTATCTGGAGAATCACTATGGCCAGCTGATCGTTCGCAGCCGACGGCGGTTCGATTTGACGCCAGCAGGAATTGCGCTGCTGGAGTTTTGCCGGGAAATGGAAAAAGCCAGCCAGCGGCTGGAGATGCGACTACAGGAAAATGACGGGGATTGTGGCGATATCAGCCTGATCACCCCCGGCAGCATTGGACTGCGCTGCTACCCGCTGCTGCTGAGTTTGCAGCAGTCGCTGCCCGGTCTGGCTATTCGCCACCGCTTTGCGCCCGATGATGAAGTCCTGTCAGCGGTGCTGGAAAATCGCTACGAGCTGGGTCTGATGACCCGTCAGACTGACGATTCTCGACTGGTCGCTGAACCCTTTGCCCGTGAGCCGCTGGAGCTGGTTTTTCCGGCGGGGAAAAAAGTGGAGAGCTGGCAGGATCTGGCCGCGCTGGGGTTTATCGACCACCCTGACGGCCAGGCAATGGCGACACGTCTGTTGAGCCGGGTATTTCCCGGGAACCCCGGCGTGCGTTCGCTGCCGTGCCGCGGCTTCAGCAATCAGATTGCCCTGATCCTCAGCCCGGTTGCCCGCGGCCTGGGCTTTACCGTGCTGCCCCGCTTCGCGCGGCTGGCCTGTGCCGGGCAGCACGAAATTGAAGTGATGCCCTGTACCGTACCGGTGGTGGACACTATCTGGCTGATCCATCGCGCGGAATGGCCGCTTTCAGGACGGGCGCAGAAGGCGCTGGCGTGGATGAAGGATCACCTGGAAGGTTGAAGCTCGCGTTTCGGATAAAAGCGACGCGCCGCGATATCCCATGCATGAAAGTGCATCCTCATCCGATTGCTTACCCTCCGCGATAGCCGCTCTGCTGCGACAGCGCCATCGCGGCATGGCGGATTTTCTCTCCGAGTCGGGTGGTCATATCCGATCTCGCCTCGCTGCTGAGGAAGCTGGTGGCGATTCCCGCCACCACTTTACCCGTATGATCGTAAATGGCCGCTCCCACGCAGGTCATTGCTTCGTGGATTTGTCCGTTATCGATTGAGAACCCGCGATCCCGAATGCCGGGGAACTCCGCCCGCAGTTCAGCGAGGTTGCTGACGCTGGAGAGGGTCAGCGGTGCGGGAAAGCGGCCGGCAAATATCCGTTCGAGTTCGTCATAATCCAGCTCGCTCAGCAGTACTTTCCCGGTGGCGGTGAAGGGCGCGGGCAGGCGCTTACCGATGCGGAAGCTGTGCCCCAGTGGCTGATCAGTGTTGCGGCAGCTGACGTACACTACCTCATCGCGATCGAGCACGGTCAGGGTGATGGTGTAGCCGTCGAGCTCGCTATCCGCCGCGAAGTAGTCGCGAAACAGCGAAACAAAATCCATCTGCGACAGAAAACCGTCAGCCCAGTGCATTAAATGTGGCCCCAAACGATAAGTGCCTTCCGCCGTTCTCACCAGTAACCCCAGCTCGGTCAGGACGTTGATCTGGCCGTGTGCGGTGCTTTTGGGCAGCGCCAGCTGTCGGGTAATGTCCGCCGCCGAGAGCGAGCCGCTGGCCGCCGCGACCAGATCGAGAATGGTAACAGCTCTCCGCAGAGCGGGCACCGAATCGACGCTTTTGAGCGGTTGATCGCTTTTTGTACCGGAATTCCCTGACATACTGCCCCTCGCATAAAGTTCATCATACAGGCTGTAGTTCAATATATTGAACTAAACGAAAAGAGGAAGCTATGATCAAGCTCAAGAATTCAGCACTGCTGCGTGACCGCTGCCTGATTAATGGAGAATGGATTTCCGCCAGCGATGGCAGCGAGATTGAGGTGGATAACCCCGCCAGCGGCAAAATTATTGCCAGGGTGCCTTCGCTGACTGGCAGCGAGGCGGAAACCGCCATCGCCGCCGCAAAAGCGGCACTACCCGGCTGGAGCCGCATGGCGGCGAAGGACAGAACCGCTATTCTTCGCCGCTGGTTTACGCTGATAGTTGAGAATGCTGACGATCTGGCCGCGCTGATGACCGCAGAGCAGGGTAAACCGCTGGCGGAAGCGAAGGGTGAAGCGCTGTACGCCGCCTCCTTCGTTGAGTGGTTCGCGGAAGAAGCCAAACGCGTGTACGGCGAAACCGTCCCGGCACCCGGCACCGATAAACGCATTATCGTGATGAAGCAGCCGATCGGCGTCTGCGCTGCGATTACCCCGTGGAACTTCCCGGCGGCGATGATTACCCGCAAAGCCGCACCTGCTCTGGCGGCGGGCTGCACCATGATTGTCAAACCCGCCGAGCAGACACCGCTTACCGCGCTGGCGCTGGGCGTGCTGGCCGAGCAGGCTGGTATCCCTGCGGGCGTATTTCAGGTGATCACCGGTGATGCAAAAGAAATTGGCGGGGTACTTACCGCCAGCGACACGGTCAGAAAACTCTCCTTTACCGGCTCGACGGAAGTCGGCCGGATTCTGATGGCGCAGTCGGCGCCAACCATTAAAAAACTGTCGCTGGAGCTGGGCGGTAACGCACCGTTTATCGTCTTTGATGATGCCGATCTGGATGCGGCCGTTGAGGGCGCGCTGGCATCGAAATACCGCAATGCGGGCCAGACCTGCGTTTGCTCTAACCGTATATACGTTCAGTCCAGTGTTTATGACGCTTTCGCCGAGAAGCTGGTGGCGCGCGTTGCGGCACTGCAAGTCGGGGAAGGTCATCAACCTGGCGTCACTATCGGACCGTTGATTGACGCCAGCGCCGTTGAAAAAGTGGAAGATCATATCGCCGATGCGCTGGCGAAAGGGGCAAAACTGCTGATTGGCGGGCAACGCCACGCGCTGGGGGAAACTTTTTATCAGCCGACGGTGCTGGCAGAGGCGACCCAGCAGATGAAAATTGCTCGCGAGGAAACCTTTGGGCCGGTTGCGCCGCTCTTCCGTTTTGAAACGGAAGAAGAGGTGATTGCCATGGCTAACGATACCGAATTTGGCCTGGCGGCCTACTTCTATACCGAAAACGTACGCCGCACCTGGCGGGTGGCAGAAGCGCTGGAGTACGGCATGGTCGGCCACAACAGCGGGCTGATCTCCAATGAAGTTGCGCCGTTTGGCGGCGTGAAGCAGTCCGGGCTGGGGCGTGAAGGTTCGCACCACGGCATTGATGAGTATCTGGAAATTAAATATCTGTGCTCGGTCATCGCCTGAGCATGCCCGTTACCTGAGAGGAGGAATAATGTCTATCAATCCATTTGAGTTCCGCACCGTGCCCTCCATTGAGGTGAAATGGGGAGGTGCACAGGAGCTGGGTACGATCGTTGCGGCGCGGTTCAAGGCGCGTAATACCCTGCTGGTGACCGATGCCGGGCTGATTAAGGCCGGGCTGATTGCACCGATCGAGGCCTCGCTGAAGGGGGCGGGATTTACTGTGACCCTGTTTGACCAGGTGGTCGCCGATCCGCCAGAGCATATCGTTCATGCCTGTGCCGACGCGGCGCGCAGCGCGAATGCCGATATTGTCATTGGTCTGGGCGGCGGATCATCGCTGGATATTGCCAAGCTGGCGGCGATTCTGGTGGAGAGCGAACAGCCGCTGTCGGAAATGTACGGTATCGGTAAAGTGAGCGGTTCGCGCCTGCCGCTGGTGCTGATCCCGACGACTGCCGGGACCGGATCGGAGGTGACCAATATTTCGATTATCACTACCGGTGAAACCACCAAGATGGGGGTGGTGTCGCCGCAGCTGTACGCTGATTTCGTCCTTTTAGATGCCGAACTGACCGTGGGACTGCCGCAGATCCACACTGCCGCAACGGGTATTGATGCGATGGTGCATGCGATCGAGGCGTATACCAGTAAACACAAAAAGAACCCGCTGTCCGATGCGCTGGCACGCGAAGCGCTGCGTCTGCTCGGTGCGAATCTGATTGCCGCCTGCCGCGACGGTAAAAATCGTGCGGCGCGCGAGGGGATGCTGCTGGGCGCAACGCTGGCCGGTCAGGCTTTTGCCAACTCGCCTGTTGCCGCCGTTCACGCGCTGGCCTATCCCTTAGGCGGTCACTATCACATTGCGCACGGCCTTTCGAACGCGCTGATGCTCGGCCCGGTGCTGCGCTACAACGCCAGCGCCGCCGCGCCGCTGTATGCCGAACTGGCAGACGTACTGGGTGTTGAGGGCAGCGGCAACGCCGACCAGCGTTCCGCCGCCTTCGTTGAGCATATGCTGACGCTGATGGAAGAGAGCGGGGCACCGCGACGTCTGCGCGACGTGGGCGTCACCGAAGAGAGCCTTACGCGCCTGGCGGCCGATGCCATGCTGCAAACGCGCCTGCTGACCAACAACCCGGTCGAGGTGCAGGAACACGACGCACTGAATCTGTATCAACAAGCATTCTGACGACCTGACTCAAACGTATCACTGTACCCACTATAAAAAAGAGGCAAGCCCAGTATGAACGATATCCGACTCTATATGCTTCAGTCCGGCACCCTGAAATGCAAAGTGCACAACATTAAAATGAACCAGGGCAGCGGTGCGGATTATGAAATTCCGGTACCGTTTTTCCTGATCACCCACCCCGATGGTCACACTATTATTGATGGCGGCAACGCCATTGAAGTCGCCACCGATCCTCGCGGCCACTGGGGCGGCATTTGCGACGTGTACTGGCCGGTTCTGGCGGAAGATCAGGGCTGTGTCGATCAGATTAAGGCACTGGGCATCGATCCGGCAGATGTGAAATATGTGGTGCAGTCGCATCTGCATCTTGACCATACCGGCGCAATTGGCCGCTTCCCGAATGCCAAACATATCGTGCAGCGCGTGGAGTATGAATATGCCTTTACGCCAGACTGGTTTGCCGCCGGTGGCTATATTCGTAAAGACTTCGACAAGCCGGGGCTGAACTGGCAGTTCCTCAACGGCACCGAGGATGATTTTTACGATGTTTACGGCGATGGTACGTTAACCACGATCTTCTCTCCCGGACATGCGCCCGGACACCAGTCATTCCTGGTACGGCTGCCAAACAGCAATCCTCTGCTGCTGACCATCGATGCCGCCTATACGGTGGATCACTGGGAAGAGAAGGCGCTGCCAGGATTCCTGGCCTCGGCGGTGGATTCCGTGCGCTCGGTGCAGAAGTTGCGTAACGTTGCCGAGCGTAACGATGCCATCGTGGTCACCGGGCACGATCCGGATGCCTGGGCGGGCTTTAAAAAAGCACCTGAATATTATTCCTGATTAATACTGCGATAAGACGTGTAAGGACGGGGTTATTAGCGTTTACTGATAACCCCGTTTTGATGGTGCTCTAAGCCATGCCCTGACGCATCAGCCTGATAACGGGGGATTGCTCCCCCGCCCAGGTCGCTACTTACCGGATTCGTAAGCCATGAATGCAGCCACCTCTTTGTCACCACTCTTCCAGCGTAATTCGCAAAGCGTCTCACGGGTAAAGTAGGTAAATATTAAAATGGTAATACAGAGTATTAACACGATAATAACCGGGGATGGTAGTTTCATAGCTCTTGCTCCTTGCATTACTGCGGGTAAGAGGCTACTCTGATGTTTCTTGGACATAGAGGATGCCTCGTTGGTGATTAACATTACCTTCGGGGCTTTCT